>DJBL01000070.1 GCA_002435595.1 Stenotrophomonas maltophilia | reverse complement strand
CGCGACGCCTTCGGCGCCGTACCTGGCCTCGCTCACCCCGGTGCCGCGACCGGCCGCCGCCGCGCCGGCCCCGGCCGGGGCGCTCAACCTTCAGTTCACCGGCGACAGCTGGGTGGACATCACCGCGCCCGATGGCAGCACCGTGGAAAAGGCGCTGATCAAATCCGGCGAAGCGCGCAGCTTCAGCCCCGGCCAGGTCGGGCGCATGGTGCTCGGCAATGCCTCGGCGGTGGAGGTTCAGCAGGCCGGCACTATCGTCGACCTTTCGCCGTACCAGCGAGCCAACGTGGCACGCTTTACGGTATCCTCTGACGGCTCCGTGGCCCCAGTTTCGCACTGAGTCGCGTTTCCCAATCCAATTCAAATAGCTCCTCCTCACGGGCGGGGCGAGAGTACGCATGGCGATCGACGATCTGCTCGACGAGCACGAACAAAGTGAACGCGTCCGCAGCTGGCTGCGGAAGAATGGTGTCAGCATCATCGCGGGTGTCGCGATCGCGATCGGCGGCATTGCCGGTTGGCAGTGGTGGCAGAAGGAAAGCAGCAATTCGCTGGCCGGGGCCAACGTCCAGTACCAGGCGGTGCTCAAGCACCTCCAGGACAAGGACCTGGCCGCCGCCGCCAAGGGCGTGAAGACGCTCGACGCCGGCAAGGCGAACATCTATTCGGACCTGGCGGCCCTGCAGCTGGCCAAGGCCCAGGTGGAGGCCGGCAAGAACGACGACGCGCTGGCGACCCTGCGCGCGATCAAGGCCGACCCGGAATTCCAGCCGGTCATCGAGCAGCGCATCGCGCGCCTGCTGCTGGCCACCGGCAAGCATGACGAGGCGCTCAAGGCCCTCGGCAGCGCCACCGACAGCGCCAGCCTGGAGATCCACGGCGACGTGTTGATGGCGCAGGGCAAGCGTGATGCGGCCCGCGAACAGTATGAGAAGGCGCTCAAGACGCTGGACGTGGCAGCGCCGCAGCGGCGACTGCTTGAAACCAAGGTGATGGATGCCGGTGGCACCGTCACCGATCCTGCGGAGTCGGTGTAATGAAGCAGATGGTCATGATCAAGCGCGTAGCCACCCTGGTCCTGCTGGGCGTTGCACTGTCCGGCTGCACCACCGTCAAGGGCTGGTTCGCCGGCAAGGACGCGGCCGCCAAGAAGGCACTGGAGCCGGCGGAGCTGGTCAAGTTCGAGCCGACCGTCAAGGTTGACCGGATCTGGAGCGTCAACGTCGGCAAGGGCGAGAAGCGCATCGGCGTCCGCCAGGGCCCGACCGTGGCCGACGGCCGCGTGTACGCGGCGGCGATCTACGGTGGCGTGCACGCCATCGACCTGCAGACCGGCAAGAAGGTCTGGACCTGGGAGCCGGCCAAGGAAAAGAAGAAGCCCAAGCTGCGCCTGTCCGGTGGTCCCGGCGTGGGCGAGGGTCTGGTGGCCATCGGTACGCTGGACGGCCAGGTGATCGCGCTCGATGCCAACGACGGCAGCGAGAAGTGGCGGGCCAAGGTGACCGGTGAGGTCATCTCCGCGCCGGCCATTGCCCAGGGCATGGTGTTCGTGCGCAGCAACGACGGCCGCGTGACCGCGCTGGATGCGGGCAATGGCACCCAGCGCTGGTTCAACCCGCGTGAACTGCCGGCCCTGACCGTGCGCGGCAACGCCGCCGTGGTGACCGGCCCGGGCGTGCTGTTCATCGGCAACGATGATGGCAGCGTCTCGGCCCTGGGCATGCAGGACGGCCGTACCGTGTGGGACCAGATGGTCGCCAACGGCGAAGGCCGCACCGAGCTGGAGCGCATGTCCGACGTGGACGGTGCCCCGGTGCTGGAAGGCAACACCCTGTTCGTGAGCAGCTTCAAGAACCAGACCATGGCGATCGAAGGCCCGACCGGCCGTCCGTTGTGGGCCCGCGATCATGGCGGTGCCGGTGGCGTCGCGCTGACCTCGGGCAACGTGTTCGTCACCGACAACAAGGGCGGCGTGTTCGGCCTGGACAAGACCAGCGGTACCGCGATGTGGTCGCAGACCGGGCTCGCCCGGCGCTCGCTGACCGGTCCGGCACTGCAGGGCGATTATGTGGTGGTCGGCGACTACAAGGGTTACCTGCACTGGTTGCGGACCGACAATGGCGAGTTCGCGGCTCGCGCCAAGAGTGGCGGCGACGCCCTGCTGGCGCAGCCGGTAGCCGCCGATGGGATTCTGCTGGTGCAGAACGTTGATGGAAAGCTGACCGCATTCCGGTTGGCACAATAAGGAGTTACCGCGATGCTGCCCTTGGTCGCCCTGGTTGGACGGCCGAATGTCGGCAAGTCCACGCTGTTCAATGCGTTTACCCGTACGCGCGATGCGCTGGTCCATGACCAGCCTGGCGTGACCCGGGACCGTAATTACGGTGTTTGTCGTCTTAACGAAGACCACCCGTTCCTGGTGGTCGATACCGGCGGTATCGCCGGTGAAGAGGAAGGCCTGGCCGGCGCTACCGCGCGCCAGGCCCGCGCCGCCGCCGCCGAGGCGGACCTGATCCTGTTCGTGGTCGATGCCCGTGAGGGCCCGATGGACGATGAGATCCTGTCCTGGCTGCGCAAGCTGGCCCGTCCGACGCTGCTGCTGATCAACAAGATCGACGGCATGAACGAGGACACCGTGCGCTCGGAGTTCGCGCGTTACGGTTTCGGCGAAATGCTGACGGTGTCGGCCGCGCACCGGCAGGGCCTGGATGATCTGCTGGACGAGGTCGTGGAACGGCTGCCGGAAGAGGGCACCACCGAGACCCTGGACACCGATCCCAACCGCATCCGCATTGCCTTCGTCGGCCGCCCCAACGTGGGCAAGTCGACGCTGGTCAATCGCCTGCTCGGCGAAGAGCGCATGATCGCCTCCGAAGTGCCCGGTACCACCCGCGATTCGATCGCGGTGGACATGGAGCGCGACGGTCGCGAGTACCGCCTGATCGACACCGCCGGCCTGCGTCGCAAGGCGCGGGTGGAGGAAGTGGTCGAGAAGTTCAGCGTGATCAAGACGCTGCAGGCGATCGAGCAGTGCCAGGTGGCCGTGCTGATGCTGGACGCCGCCGAAGGCGTGACCGACCAGGACGCCAGCGTGCTGGGCGCGGTGCTCGACGCCGGGCGCGCGTTGGTGGTGGCGATCAACAAGTGGGATGGCCTGACCGACTACCAGCGTGAGCAGGCTGAAGCGCTGGTCTCGCGCAAGCTGGGCTTCGTGCCGTGGGCTGAAGTGGTGCGGATCTCGGCCAAGCACGGTTCGGGCCTGCGCGAGCTGTTCCGCTGCATCCACGCCGCGCATGCCTCGGCCACGCACGAGTTCAGCACCAGCGAAGTGAACAAGGCGCTGGAAATCGCCTACGAGACCAACCCGCCGCCGGCGATCCGTGGTCACGTCTCCAAGCTGCGCTATGTGCATCCGGGCGGCTCCAATCCGCCGACCTTCATCGTGCACGGCACGCGCCTGAAGGACCTGCCGGAGTCGTACAAGCGCTACCTGGAGAACTTCTTCCGCAAGCGTTTCAAGCTGGTGGGCACCCCGGTGCAGTTCATCTTCCGCGAGGGTACCAACCCCTACGAAGGCAAGAAAAACGTCCTGACCGAGCGCCAGATCAAGCGCAAGCGGCGCTTGATCAAGCACGTCAAGGGCAAGTGATGCAAAAAGCCGGCGAAAGCCGGCTTTTTTGCATCCGGGCGGGTGCCGGCCCCTGGCCGCCAGGCCAGTCAATGCGTGGCCCTGCGATCCCCACCCGCATCGCTGCGCGATAATGCCGGCATGAGCCCAATCCCCGAACTCACCCCCGCCCAGGCCCGCGCACGCCTTGCCCATGGCGCGCTGCTGATCGACGTGCGCGAGGCCCATGAGCGCGCCGGCGGCATGGCCGAGGGCGCGCTCGGCATCGCCAAGGCCGACCTCCAGGCCGCGCCATCGACCCACCTGCCGGCCAGCGACCGCGAGGTCGTGCTGATCTGCCAGAGCGGGAAGCGTTCGATGGACGCCGCCCTGGTACTGCGCGATCTGGGCTACACGCACCTGGCCTCGGTGCAGGGCGGGACCCACGCCTGGCGCGCCGCAGGCCTGCCCCTGGTGCAGCCGATGCAGACAGACGCCGAGCGTGACTTCAACGAACGCTATGCACGCCACCTGCTGCTGCCGCAGGTCGGCGTGGCCGGGCAGCAACGGCTGCTGGCATCGCGCGTGCTCGTGCTGGGGGCCGGCGGGCTCGGCGCACCGGCCAGCTTCTACCTGGCCGCGGCCGGGGTAGGGCACCTGCGCATCGCCGACGACGACGTGGTCGAACGCAGCAACCTGCACCGGCAGATCCTGCACACCGACGCCAGCGTGGGCCAGCCCAAGGTGCTGTCTGCGCGCGAGCGCCTGCTCGCGCTCAACCCGTCGCTGGACGTGCAGGCCGTGCAGGCACGGGTCACCTCGGCCAACATCGACGCGCTGCTCGATGGCGTGGACGTGGTGTTGGATGGCTCGGACAACTTCCCCCTGCGCTACCTGCTCAACGATGCCTGTATCGGGCACGGCATCCCGCTGGTGTACGGGGCGGTGGAGCGTTTCAGTGGCCAGGTGAGCGTGTTCGATGCGGGCCGCCAGCGGGGGCTGGCGCCGTGCTACCGCTGCCTGTTCCCCGAGCCGCCCGCGGCCGAATTCGCCCCCAACTGTGCCGAGGCCGGGGTACTCGGGGTGCTGCCCGGCATGGTCGGTCTGCTGCAGGCCACCGAAGTGCTCAAGCTGCTGCTCGGGATTGGCGAGCCGTTGATCGGGCGCCTGCTGACGTTCGATGCGCTGGCCATGCAGTTTCGCCAGACGCGGCTGCGCCCGGACCCAGGCTGCCCGCTATGCGCACCCGGACGCGCGTTCCCCGGGTATATCGATTACGCAGCATTCTGCAACGCCTGACGGGCCCGGGTAGATCCACGCCATGCGTGGATGCGCCTGCAATGATCCCCAAGCGAGCCGCCCGCCAGCCGCACGCCAGCCCTCCAACACGCTCAACATGCAGAGCAGAGGCGTAGGTTTCGGAACGATATCCACATTGAATCGATGATCGTTCTGTTTTCAATACAATAAAACGCATCTTCCGCGCTATTGCCCTTCAGCGCTTTGCCCTATCGTTGACCCATCTTTTGCAGGTCGGGGAACAACCGCATGGCGGTCGAAGCAGGTGCCAGTGAGCTGGTGAAGGTCGTGGCGCTGCTGGGCGCGGCGGTGGTGATGGTGCCGCTGTTCCGCCGGCTCGGGCTGGGCTCGGTGCTGGGGTATTTCGCCGCCGGGCTGGCGATCGGTCCGTTCGGCTTTGGCTGGTTCTCCGACCCGCAGGCGATCCTGCATACCGCCGAGCTCGGCGTGGTGATGTTCCTGTTCGTGATCGGGCTGGAAATGCGGCCCTCGCACCTGTGGGGCCTGCGCAACGAAATCTTCGGGCTGGGCACGCTGCAGATCGTGGTGTGCGGCGCGGTGCTGACCGGGGTGTGCATGCTGTTCGGGTTCCCGGTGAAAGTGGCCTTCATCGGGGCGTTCGGCTTCGTGCTGACCTCCACCGCCGTGGTGATGCAGTTGCTGGCCGAGCGTGGCGATATCGCCTTGCCGTCGGGCCAGAAGATCGTTTCCATCCTGCTGTTTGAAGACCTGTTGATCGTGCCGCTGCTGGCGGTAGTGGCGTTCATGGCGCCGGTGCAGGCCGATGCCGGCGACAGCTCGCGCTGGCTCAGCGTGGGCATCGCTGCCGCGGCGATCGTGGGGCTGGTGCTGGTGGGGCGCTTCCTGCTCAACCCGCTGTTCCGCATCCTGGCCGCGGCCAAGGCGCGCGAAGTGATGACCGCCGCCGCGCTGCTGGTGGTGCTGGGTGCGGCGCTGCTGATGCAGCTCGGTGGGCTGTCGATGGCAATGGGCGCGTTCCTGGCCGGCGTGCTGCTCAGCGAATCCACCTTCCGCCACCAGATCGAAGCGGATATCGAACCGTTCCGCGGCATCCTGCTGGGCCTGTTCTTCCTCAGCGTGGGCATGGCGCTGGACCTGACCGTGGTGGCCAACAACTGGCCGCTGATCCTGTCCGGCGTGCTGGCGCTGATGCTGGCCAAGGGCGTGTGCATCTACATCGTGGCGCGCATCATGGGCAGCGACCACCGGCAGGCGCTCGACCGCGGCGTGGTGATGGCCCAGGGCGGTGAGTTCGCCTTCGTGCTGTTTTCCGCCGCGGCCGCGGCCGGTGTGATCGGGGTGGAAGTCAACGCCAACCTGACCGCGATCGTGGTGCTGTCGATGGCGCTGACCCCGCTGTTCGTGCTCCTGCACGACAGGCTGATGCCGGCGCGCGAAGTATCGCTGGACGGCGTGGAAGCGGCCGATGGCCTGTCCGGCAGCGTGCTGATGATCGGCTTCGGCCGCTTCGGCCAGGTGGCCAGCCAGTCGCTGCTGGCGCGCGACGTGGACGTGACCATCATCGACAACGACGTGGACATGATCCACAACGCCGAGCGCTTCGGCTTCAAGATCTACTACGGCGACGGCACCCGCCTGGACGTGCTGCATGCATCCGGCGCGGCGTCGGCGCGGGCGATCGCGGTATGCGTCAACAATGCCCAGGATGCCGACCGCATCGTGGAGCTGGTGGCCCACCAGTTCCCGCAGGCCAAGCTGCTGGTGCGCTCGTTCGACCGCGAGCATTCGCTGCGCCTGATCCACGCCGGGGTGGACTACCAGATCCGCGAGACCTTCGAATCGGCGTTGCAGTTCGGCCAGGCCGCGTTGATGGAACTGGGCGCCGACCAGGACGATGCGCGCGAAATCGCCGAGCAGATCCGCGAGCGCGATGCCGAGCGTTTCGAGCTGGAAATGGCCGGCGGCAGCCTGCGCGCCGGGGCGCACATGGTGTTCGGCACGGCGCTGCCGGGCGTACCCACGCCCACCCCGTTCACCGCCCCCAAGCGCAAGGCGCGCACGCTCAACGCCGACGAAGTGCCCGAAGAGGAATGACGCGCCGGTGGGCGGGGGCGGCCTAATCGGGGACAATAGTGACCCCGCCGCCCCCCCGCCTGCCGCCCTCGATGAGCTCACCGACCCCCGCACCCGCCGCCCCCGCCCGCATCCTGGACGGGCGCCGCATCGCCGAAGACCTGCTGGACAGCCTGAAGGTCCGGGTCGATGCCCGCCTGGCCGCCGGTGGCAGCCGTCCGGGCCTGGCCGTGGTGCTGGTGGGAGGCGATCCGGCCTCGACCGTGTACGTGCGCAACAAGCGTCGTGCCGCCGAGAAGGTCGGCATCGAGGCCTTCGACTACGACCTGCCGGCCGGCACCACCGAGGCCCAGCTGCTGACGCTGATCGACCAGCTCAACGCGGATCCCAAGATCCACGGCATCCTGGTGCAGTTGCCGCTGCCGGGCATTCCCGATGCCAGCCGCCTGATCCACCGGATCGACCCGCGCAAGGACGTGGACGGCTTCCACCCCGAGAACGTGGGCCACCTGGCCCTGCGCGAGTTCGGCCTGCGCCCCTGCACCCCGCGCGGCATCGTGACCCTGCTGGGGCATACCGACCAGCCGGTGCGCGGGCGCAACGCCACCATCGTGGGCGTGAGCAACCACGTGGGCCGTCCGATGGGCCTGGAACTGCTGATCGCCGGCTGCACCGTGACCAGCTGCCACAAGTTCACCCCGCGCGATGTGCTCGAGCGCAGCGTGCGCGACGCCGACATCCTGGTGGTGGCGGTGGGTCGCCCGGGCATCGTGCCGGGTGAATGGGTGAAGCCGGGCGCGGTGGTGATCGACGTGGGCATCAACCGCCTGGACGATGGCCGCCTGGTCGGCGATGTCGGCTTCGAGGCCGCCGCCGCCCGTGCCAGCTGGATCACCCCGGTCCCGGGCGGGGTAGGGCCGATGACCGTGGCCACGCTGATGCAGAACACCTTGGAAGCGGCAGAAGCGGCGGTCTGACCGCCAGTGCCGGCCCACGGTCGGCACCGGCCGCCCCGGCAATCTCCGGGCGCCCTTTACCGACCCACGGTCCGCGGCCGCCGTCCCCGGGTGGCGCCGACCGTTGGTCGGCTGCCATCGGCGCGGTGGCGCGACACAGCGTCGCACCGGCCCCCTGCCCAAGCGGGCCGAATCAGGGTAAAATGTCGCGCTTCCCCACATCTCGGGTATGCCGATGCTGCGCATCCAGGCTGAAGCTCTCACCTACGACGACGTCTCGCTCGTCCCCGCACACTCCACGATCCTGCCCAAGGATGTCAGCCTGGAAACCCGGCTGACCCGCGACCTGCGGCTGAAGCTTCCGATCCTTTCCGCGGCCATGGACACGGTCACCGAAGCCCGCCTGGCGATCGCCATGGCCCAGCTCGGTGGCATGGGCATCATCCACAAGAACCTGACCGTGGAGCAGCAGGCCGCCGAAGTGGCCAAGGTCAAGAAGTTCGAGGCCGGCGTCATCCGCGACCCGATCACGGTCGGTCCGGAAACCACCATCCGCGACGTGCTGGCGTTGACCCAGGCGCGCAACATCTCCGGCGTGCCGGTGGTGGACGGCGGCGGCCAGCTGGTCGGCATCGTCACCCACCGCGACATGCGTTTCGAGACCGAGCTGGACGATCCGGTCCGCCACATCATGACCAAGAAGGATCGCCTGATCACGGTCAAGGAAGGCGCCGCATCGGAAGAAGTGCTGCAGCTGCTGCACCGCAACCGCATCGAAAAGATCCTGGTGGTCAATGACGAATTCGCCCTGCGCGGCCTGATCACCGTCAAGGACATCCAGAAGAACACCGACTATCCCAACGCCGCCAAGGACACCGCCACGCGTCTGCTGGTGGGTGCTGCGGTAGGCGTCGGCGGCGACACCGATCGCCGCGTCGAAGCGCTGGTCGCCGCCGGCGTGGACGTGCTGGTGGTGGACACCGCGCACGGCCATTCGCAGGGCGTGCTGGACCGCGTGCGCTGGGTCAAGAAGAACTTCCCGAACGTGCAGGTCGTGGGTGGCAACATCTGCACCGGCGAAGCCGCGCTGGCGCTGCTGGACTGCGGCGCGGACGCGGTCAAGGTCGGCATCGGCCCGGGCTCGATCTGCACCACCCGCGTGGTCGCCGGTGTCGGCGTGCCGCAGATCACCGCGATCGACCTGGTGGCCGAAGCGCTGCAGGACCGCATCCCGCTGATCGCCGACGGTGGCATCCGCTACTCCGGTGACATCGGCAAGGCGCTGGCCGCCGGTGCCTCCACCATCATGATCGGTGGCCTGCTGGCCGGTACCGAGGAATCGCCCGGCGAAACCGAGCTGTTCCAGGGCCGCTCCTACAAGAGCTACCGTGGCATGGGCTCGCTGGCCGCGATGGAGAAGGGGTCCAAGGACCGCTACTTCCAGGACGCCTCCAGCGCCGACAAGCTGGTCCCCGAAGGCATCGAAGGCCGCGTGCCGTATCGCGGCCCGGTCGGCGGCATCATCCATCAGCTGATGGGCGGCCTGCGCGCCACCATGGGCTATGTGGGCTGCGGCACCGTCGAAGACATGCGCAGCAAGCCGAAGTTCGTCAAGATCAGCGGCGCCGGCCAACGCGAGAGCCACGTCCACGACGTGCAGATCACCAAAGAACCGCCGAACTACCGCGCCTGATGCGCGACTGGCCCGCCCCCGAATGCGTGGCAGGCACCTGCGGGCTGGCGTTATGCCGGCCCGTGTCGGTGCTGGGCGGACAAACCCGGACACGGCGCGGCACGCGCACAGCCACGCAAGGCGCGCCGATGACGCCACGTGGTGGGGCAACGTGGCGCTCGCTGCAGCTGGGGCTGCGCAGCGTGCTGGTCGCGCTGGTAGCGGCGGCGTCGATCGGTTGCGCGGCGGGGGAGGATGCACCGGCAACAGCATCGGCCCATGTCGCGGCCGGCCGGGTGACCTGCCCGAACATGCAGCTCGACATTCCCAGCGGCTGGACGCTCGCGCCGATCGACCGGACCCGTTGGGAAGTGGTGCCCCCGCAGGCGTCAAGTTTCGCCGCCTGGGTGGTGTGCCTGGATGGCAATGACCGCCCGCCGGACATGCGCGTGATCGAGGCGGAGAACGCCGCGCACCTGGGTTGGACAGACCGGCTGGGGTCAGGTGACGACCTTCGGACGATGGTCAAGACGCCGGATGGGGAGAGGATCAGTCCCGATTCGGTGCTGGTGGGCTGCAGGCAGTACACCATAGCCACCGAGCAACTGGAGACCTGCATCTGGGCTGACCCGTACCCGCGCCGCGTACAGCGCGCCGACGGTTACCTGGGCATGCGATTGAATACGGATGATGCTGTCGCCGTGGCGCAGAAGCTTGAACTGAGCCAGGGCGTGTTGCGCACTTTTACTGTTACACCTACTCCCGAGCACCCGAATGACCAACATCCATAACGACAAGATCCTCATCCTCGATTTCGGTGCGCAGTACACCCAGCTGATCGCGCGCCGCATCCGCGAGCTCGGCGTGTACTGCGAAATCTGGGCGTGGGACCACAACCCGGCCGAGATCGCCGCCTTCGGCGCCAAGGGCATCATCCTGTCCGGTGGCCCGGAATCGACCACCCTGCCGGGCGCGCCCGCCGCGCCGCAGGAAGTGTTCGACAGCGGCCTGCCGATCTTCGGCATCTGCTACGGCATGCAGACCCTGGCCGCCCAGCTCGGTGGCGCCACCGAAGCGGCCGACCAGCGCGAATTCGGCCATGCCGAAGTCAACGTCGTGCACCCCGATGCGCTGTTCAAGGGCCTGAGCGACCACGGCGGCGAGCCGAAGTTGAACGTCTGGATGAGCCACGGCGACCACGTCTCCGTCGCGCCGCCGGGCTTCACCGTGACGGCCGTGACCGACCGCATTCCGGTGGCTGCGATGGCCAACGAGGAAAAGCGCTGGTACGGCGTGCAGTTCCACCCGGAAGTGACCCACACCCTGCAGGGCCAGGCGCTGCTGCGCCGCTTCGTGGTGGACGTGTGCGGCTGCGAAACCCTGTGGACCGCCGCCAACATCATCGACGACCAGATCGCCCGCGTGCGCGAGCAGGTTGGCGATGACGAGGTGATCCTGGGCCTGTCCGGCGGCGTCGATTCGTCCGTGGTTGCCGCGCTGCTGCACAAGGCGATCGGTGACAAGCTGACCTGCGTGTTCGTCGATACCGGCCTGCTGCGCTGGCAGGAAGGCGACCAGGTGATGGCGATGTTCGCCGAGCACATGGGCGTCAAGGTGATCCGCGTGAACGCCGCCGACCGCTACTTCGCCAAGCTGGAAGGCGTGAGCGATCCGGAAGCCAAGCGCAAGATCATCGGCAACCTGTTCGTGGACATCTTCGATGAAGAGTCCAACAAGCTGAGCAATGCCAAGTGGCTGGCGCAGGGCACCATCTACCCGGACGTGATCGAGTCGGCCGGCAGCAAGACCGGCAAGGCGCATGTGATCAAGAGCCACCACAACGTGGGCGGCCTGCCGGAGCACATGAAGCTGGGCTTGGTGGAGCCGCTGCGCGAGCTGTTCAAGGACGAAGTGCGCCGCCTCGGCGTCGAACTCGGCCTGCCGCGCAGCATGGTCTACCGCCATCCGTTCCCGGGCCCGGGCCTGGGCGTGCGCATCCTGGGCGAAGTGAAGCGCGAATACGCCGAGCTGCTGGCCAAGGCTGATGCCATCTTCATTGATGAACTGCGCAAGGCGGATCTGTACGACAAGACCAGCCAGGCGTTTGCCGTGTTTCTGCCGGTGAAGTCGGTGGGCGTGGTCGGGGATGCGCGTGCGTATGAGTGGGTGATTGCGCTGCGTGCGGTGGAGACGATCGACTTCATGACGGCGCACTGGGCGCATCTGCCGTATGAGTTCCTGGGTACGGTGAGCAACCGGATCATCAATGAGTTGCGGGGGGTTTCAAGGGTTGTCTATGACATCTCGGGGAAGCCGCCGGCGACTATTGAGTGGGAATGAGTTGAAAGAACGAGGGCGCCGAGAGGCGCCCTTTTTCTGCTCAGGAGTTTTCCTGTAAGTTTATTTTGAAGCAGCTTTGGCGGTTCGGGCTCGACGTGCTATGCGAGGCAGGCCTTCTGGCGCGAGCTTCCTGAGATCTTAGATGGAACGATAGCGGAGAATCCGCCAATCGAGGTCTCTCGCTGATATCCGCCTTATGCTGCAGGACGTTGTGCGTCCGAGGGCGGTGACCCACCGCCGAAAAACTGAGCTATCGCAAAACAGGGGCTTGGCCCCGCATGCCCCCGAATCACGAGGAATCAGGCGATGGAAAAGCCCTGTTTTACCGAGGGGCAGTTTGCCTGCGCGCTCAAGCAGATCCAGCTGGGAATGGCGGTCGGTGAGGTGTGCCGCGCGACGTTTCTGTAGCGAGGAGCGACCCCATAGTGCACTAGCATGAACAATCCCTGCCGCCTCACTTGCCCGGCCATCGAAGCGGGCACGGTGGCCAAGACGGGGAACGAGACCACCCAGGTGGGCTACGACGGGGTGCTCTACCTGGAGCAGCCGCGCCCCGGCCAGACGGTGGAAGTGGAAGGGGTCTGCAAGGCCCAGCTGCCTGCGGAGCTTGGGTCTGCGCAAACGGTGGCCGAGGTGGCTTGCCGCTGATGGGGAGAGCCTTTGGAAACAAAGGCTTGCTATGTCACAGGTGCTGCGAAAGTGGCCCTCTACCATAGGGCTGGACGATACTTGGGACCTGTCTTTTGAGAGTTGCCGGATGTCATTGCTTCAACGCCACGTGGACTGCTCCCATCCTCCCTTCCGTTGCGCCTGTCACGGTGGGGCTTCGTCGTGGATCTTGGCCGTATGAACGCGGTGGAAATCGAAGAGGCCATCTACGAGCTGGCCCAGCCTCCCTTTGATTCTGCAGAGTTCCCCTTCCAGTTCTTGGCGGCGTTTGGCAACAACGAGGTCACCCTCAAGCGCCTGAGAAAAGTCGGGTCCGGCGGAACGAATCTTTCCGACGTTCCAGGGGCCATTCTTCAACGTAACCACATCCACTTGGCAGTGTGCGAACCAGGAAAGGTGCGTGAGACGTTCGAAGCGTTGAAGGCCAGCGCCAAGAACTCGACGTATCGGATCAAGCTCGTCCTTGCCACCGACGGTGAATCCCTTGAGGCGGAGTATCTGGTCACAGGGGAGCCTTTGGCATGCCCCTATGCCGAGCTGGCCGAACACTTTGGCTATTTCCTGCCCTTTGCTGGCATCACCACCGTTCAGGAGATCAAAGAAAACCCGATCGATGTCCGGGCGACGGGCCGTCTGAACAAGCTTTACGTGGAGCTGCTGACCCACAACCCGAATTGGGACACCGACGAGCGGCGTTCGGACATGAATCACTTCATGGCCCGACTGATCTTCTGCTTCTTCGCCGAGGACACAGACATTTTCCACGGCGATAGCTTGTTCACGCGCACCGTGGACCGGATGTCGGCTCCTGACGGATCGAACACAGACGCCGTGCTCGGAACGCTGTTTACGGCGATGAACTTGAAATCCGATGATCGTCCCAGCGCGGGCCTTCATGGTTGGGCGCTGGCATTTCCCTATGTCAATGGCGGGTTGTTCTCAGGCAGCACAGAAGTTCCGCGGTTCACCAGGGCTGCACGCTCGTATCTGCTTCGGATCGGTGAACTGAACTGGCGCCAGATCAACCCAGACATCTTTGGGTCCATGATTCAGGCGGTGGCCGACAAGGAGGAGCGCGGATCGTTGGGCATGCACTACACCAGCGTGCCGAACATTCTGAAGGTGCTGAACCCGCTCTTCTTGGATGACCTGAGATCGCATCTGGAATCTGCGGAGGAAAACAAGGCCAAGCTGCTCAACCTGCGCAAGCGGATGGCGCACATCCGTGTCTTCGATCCGGCGTGCGGGTCCGGTAATTTCCTGGTTATCGCATACAAGGAAATGCGCAAGATTGAGGCGGAGATCAACCGGCGGCGTGGCGAGGAGGATCGAAAGTCTGACATTCCGATCAACAACTTCCGCGGTATTGAACTCAACGACTTCCCTGCTGAGATTGCCCGGCTGGCGCTCATCATTGCCGAGTTTCAGTGCGACGTGCTCTACCGCGGGCAGCAGCAGGCGTTGGCTACCGTTCTGCCGCTCGACAGCAAGAACTGGATCACCTGCGGCAACGCCTTGCGTATCGATTGGCTCTCCGTTTGCCCGCCGACAGGAACCGAGGTCAACCTCCAGGGCGACGACTTGTTCACTACTCCTGTCGATCAGTCCGAAATCGACTTTGAAAACGAGGGCGGAGAAACCTACATTTGCGGAAATCCCCCTTACAAAGGCGGGACTGAGCAGGACGCAGCCATGAAGGCGGACATGCAGTCCCTGTTCTCTACTCAAACGGCTAGTTGGAAATCTCTTGATTATGTCTGCGGCTGGTTCTTCAAGTTCTCGCTGTATGCCGCCCATACCAAAGCTTCATGTGCTTTCGTTACGACAAGCTCCATCACACAAGGCGAGCAGGTGGCTAGATTGTGGCCGCTTGTTTTTGATCATTCCCTCCGAATCAAATTCGCTTACGTTCCTTTCAAGTGGTCAAATCTTGCGGCCAACAATGCTGGCGTGACGGTCACCATCATAGGGTTGAGCCCCCGGAGCGACTCGACAGCCTCAATTTATCAGTCGGATCAGCATGGTGTGATTACGCGTAGGGATGTTGCAAATATAAATGCTTACTTGGTTCCTGCCCGTGACATCTTGGTGGAAACTTCCACTGATGCGATCTGTCCGATTGGTAAAATGACCAAGGGCAATCAACCTGCGGATGGTGGCCACCTTTTGCTACGCGCGGATGAAACCCGGGAGCTTGTGGCGCTTGATGCGCGCGCGGCTTCTTTCATTAGGCCCTTCATTGGTGCGGCAGACACAATTCAAGGTGGGCTGAGATATTGTTTGTGGGTCGAGCCTGAAAGGGCGGATGAGGCAATGGAAATTCCGGCTGTTCGGGAGCGTGCTGTTCGAGTTGCGGCAATGCGATCCGCAAGCACAAAGCAGTTCACGAGGGATTGCGCGAAAACCCCTCTCGCCTTTCAGCAGGTAAGGCAGGCGGGTAATGAAAAGGTGATCTTGGTCCCGAGGCATTCTTCTGCAGCCAGGCCGTTCCTTCCTGTGAGCTATTGGGACAAGGGCGCCATTGTGGCTGATGGTGCCTTCGCTTTGTTTGATGCGCCGATCTGGGCTTTTTCTCTGCTTGTTTCTAGGTTGCATTTGGTTTGGATTGGCGTCGTTTGCGGGAAGATTAAGACGGATTTCCGTTACTCCAGCACTCTTGGCTGGAATACATTTCCCGTGCCTACATTGACTGAGCGAAACATGGAGGATCTGAGTAATTGTGCGGCAGAGATTCTATTGGCCCGCGAAGCGCACTATCCAGCCACTATCGCCGATTTATATGATGAGATGCCCGAGGCCCTCCGGCAGGCCCACGAGCGCAACGACGAGGTGCTGGAGCGGATCTACATCGGTCGCCGGTTCCGCAACGACACGGAGCGCCTCGAAAAACTGTTCGATCTTTACACCAGGTTGACGGCCACGCCGGCCAAGCCCAAGAAGGGGGGAAGGGCGAAATGACCATGGAAACCAATCCGACCAATCGGCACACCGTACCATCCGTATCCATCACGGCCGCTCGCACCGGGGAGTCGAACAAGGTCAACGCGCTGGGCATGCGGCCCATGCAGGAACGAGCTTACGCCTCGCGGGGCGAGCAGTTTTTGCTCATCAAGTCGCCTCCGGCTTCGGGCAAGTCACGAGCCCTGATGTTCATTGCGTTGGACAAGCTGGAGAACCAAGGGCTCAAGCAGGCCCTCATCGTAGTGCCCGAACGTTCGATCGGGGGCAGCTTTGCCGACGAAGAGCTGAGCAAGCACGGGTTCTGGAGCGATTGGGTGGTTCGGCCACAGTGGAACTTGTGCAATGCACCGGGCGAAGACAACGGGAAGGTCGGCAAGTCCAAGATCAAGGCCGTTGGCGAGTTTTTGTCCAGCGATGATCGGGTGCTGGTGTGCACCCATGCGACCTTCCGCTTCGCGGTGGACGAGTTCGGTATCGAGGCCTTCGACAACCGTTTGATCGCCATCGACGAGTTCCATCACGTCAGCAGCAACCCGGACAACAAGCTGGGCAGCCAGTTGGGTCAGCTCATCGCGCATGGACAGGTCCACGTGGTGGCGATGACCGGTTCCTACTTCCGTGGAGACACCGTGGCGGTGCTCTCGCCCTCGGACGAGGCACGCTTTGAAACGGTGACCTACACCTACTACGAGCAGCTCAACGGCTACACCTACCTCAAGTCCCTGGACATCGGCTATTTTTTCTACACCGGTCGCTACCTGGACGCGATCATGAAGGTGCTGGATCCTAGCCTGAAAACCATCGTCCACATCCCCAACGTCAATGCCCGGGAGAGCCTCAAGGACAAGCACCGCGAGGTCGAGGAAATCATGTCCCGCTTAGGCACCTGGAAGGGATTGGAGCCGGCTACGGGGTTCCATCAGGTCGAGCTGGCCGACGGACGCGTGCTCAAGGTTGCCGACCTGGTGGACGACACCGACGCTGCACAGCGCACCAAGGTCCTGTCGGCGCTGAAGGATCCGGCGCACAAGGACGACCGAGACCACGTCGACATCATCATTGCCTTGGGCATGGCCAAGGAAGGGTTCGACTGGATCTGGTGCGAACATGCGCTGACCATCGGCTACCGCAGCAGTTTGACCGAAATCGTTCAGATCATCGGCCGCGCTACCCGCGATGCGCCCGGCAAGGAGCGTTCCCGCTTCACCAACCTCATCGCCGAACCCGCTGCCGACGAGTCCGCGGTCGTGGACGCCGTCAACGACACCCTGAAGGCCATTGCGGCCAGCTTGCTCATGGAGCAGGTCCTGGCCCCGCGGTTCGAGTTCACGCCCAAGAACGCCGGCAAGATGGACGGCTTTGACTATGGCGAGGACGGCTACCAAGAGGGCGGTCACAACGTGGGTGTCAATCCGACCACGGGCCAAGTTCACGTGGAGATTGGGGGGCTGGCCATGCCGACCTCGCCCGAAGCAGCGCGCATCTGCCGCGAGGATTTGAACGAGGTGATCACCACCTTCATTCAAGACAAGACGGCGGTGGAACGTGGGCTGTTCGACAAGGAAAACACCCTGCCCGAAGACCTGACCCAGGTTCAGCTCGGCAAGATCGTGCGTGACCGATACCCGGACCTGACCGCGGAAGATCAAGAAGCCATCCGTCAGCACGCCATCGCCGCGCTCAACGTGACCCAACAGGCAAAGCAGCGGCTGGCAGAAGACGATGCCCAGGGCGAGCAGGGTAATACCTCGCTCATCGACGGGGTGCGAAAGTTCGTCAACGTGCGGGATTTGAACATTGACCTCATCGACCGGATCAACCCGTTCGATGCCGCCTACGCGGTGCTGGCCAAGGCCATGGATGAGAAAATTCTCCGTCAGGTCCAGGCCAGCATTTCAGCCAAGCGTGTGGCCATTCCTTACGACGAGGCCAAGGCGTTGGCCCTGCGAGCCCGCGCGTTCAAGGCAGAAAAGCAGCGAGCCCCCGACATCAACTCGCCAGACCCCTGGGAGCGCAAAATGGCCGAAGGCGTGGTGGCCTTGGCCAAGCACGTCCAGCAACGCAAGGCGGCCGAGGCCCGAGGTGGCAATCATGGCTGATTGGGACGAAGACGAGGCCTTGTTGGCCGAACTGGGGCAAGATCTGGCCCCGATCAAGGCCGCTGCGCGAACGCCCCAGGAAGAACGGCTGATCGCCGGTTTCGAAGAAATCCTCCGGTTCGTGGACGAGAATGGGCGTGCTCCGCAGCATGGAGAGTGGCGCGACATCTTTGAACGCCTGTTCGCCGTGCGCCTGGACCGCCTGCGGTCGCTGGCCGATGCACATCCGTTGCTCATTCCCTTGGATACGCACGGATTGCTCCAAGAAGCCCCCATCCTTGCTGCCACCGGGCGAGGTGAATCGGTGGACGATGACGCCCTCCTGGCCGACTTGGGTGTGAGCGAAGGAGGAACCGAGGACGACATCACCCAGTTGCGCCACGTTCGGGCCTATGAAGAACGCAAGGCCTGGGAAGACATCGCCAGCCGCACACCTTGCGCAGACTTTGAACGCTTTGCGCCGCTCTTTGAGCGCGTGGATGGCCATCTCAAGTCGGGGCTCCGGAGGACCTTGAGGTTTGGCCGCGACGCCAGCGTGGAGAAGGGCAACTTCTTCATTCTCGGCGGGCAGATGGCCTACGTCGCCGAGGTGGGGGAGCCGGTGCGCACGCCCAATGGGGAATCCAACGCCAGGCTGCGGGTGATCTATTCCAACGGCACCGAGAGCGATTTGCTCGAGCGCTCCTTGCAGCGGGCGCTCTACAAGGACGACACCGGCCGACGCATCACTGATGATGATCATGGCCCTTTGTTCGGAGACACCCTGGAGCCCAATGACATCGTCAATGGGACCATTTATGTCCTGCGTAGCCTGTCCAACAATTCCTACGTGGTCGAGCACCGCGAGCTGATTCACAAGATCGGCATTACCGGCGGCAAGGTCGAGACCCGCGTCGGCGACGCCGAGAAGGATCCCACCTACATGCTGGCCAAGGTCGAGGTGGTGGCGACCTACAAGCTGTCCAACCTCAATCGTGTACGCCTGGAGAACCTGTTCCACCGAATTTTCCAAGATGTGAGGTTGGATCTGACGATCGAGGATCGTTTTGGCAACCCCGTGAAACCTCGCGAGTGGTTCTTGGTCCCTCTTCCTGTGATTGACGAGGCCGTCAAGCGCATCCAAGACGGGAGCATCACCGACTACGTCTACGACCCTGCCCAGGCCATGCTGGTTCGCCGGAGCTGATAGTGCTGACGAGCCCTCTCGATGATCAGGTGTTGGAGCGGTGCTTGGGCGCCGCTTACGTGCTGCTCCAAGAGAGCGGACACACCGACGCAGCCGATCTCCTTCGTACCTCCACCGCATCGATCCAGCACGACACCTCTGATAACTGGAACGGGGGCACGACTTACTGGAACGTCCTGCTGGAGGTGCCGGCCCCCGAGTTTGCGCGCTTGCGGCCAAAGCTCAAGGACGTTTGCGAACAGATCACCGCGGCATTGACGGAAGCCATTCCCCCGAGTGGCCACGACTTCTTCGCCGCCCGGTTGATTCCCATCGTGGGCCAGAACGAAGATTGGCGCTCCGCCTCTCCAGTTGTCATCCCCCGTGCCGTCCGCCGGAACATCTTCGATGGGCTCCGGTTGGAGCACGTGAACGTGTTCGGGGCGCTGGACGACACTGAGTTCCTGAGCCGTATCTACGAGTTGCGGCGGCTGCCATCAACCGATTCGCGCTACAAGGACGCGGCCGGGGACATCTATCAGCACCGGGTTTATAATTTAGACTGGGACGATTACTGGATCTTCGACGACGCCCGATTCCCGTTGCTCGATGGTCCGGCGGATACCTTCCTACGATTCCTGACGGAAATGGTTCACCCGGTGGTGAGGCCTGACCGGGAGGAGGCCGCCACTATCGTTGAGCACCTCAACGACCAACTGCGGCAAGCGGGTTGGCACCTGGTCGAAGTCGAGCGGATCGCAGGAAGGGTCCGTTATGAACCTTGCCCGTTGATCTCCACCGGTCACCGATCCTTTGAGAGGGGAAGGTCTGCGGCCGATTCCTTGGACGCGGGCGCCATCGCCAAGCAGATACAGCGCATGGAATACGCGGTCGAGAAAGATCCCGAGCTTGCCATTGGCAGTGCCAAGGAGTTGGTGGAGTCGTGCTGCAAGACAATCCTGGGCAAGATCGGGGTGGAGATAGGCAAGAGCGACGACATGAATGACTTGGCCAGAAAACTGGCCAAGAGCTTGGACTTGGTGCCCGAAGGGATTGATGACCAAGCCAAGGGGGCCGAGTGCATCAAGCGCATCTTGAGCAACCTGAACCAAATCGCTGGTAACCTGGCCCATCTTCGCCGCCTCTACGGCACCGGGCATGGTAAGGACGGCAAACACCGTGGGCTGCAGCCCCGGCATGCGCGCTTGGCGATGGCGTCTGCCGTGGCGTTTGTGGATTTCGTCACCGAAACGTACCGGGAGCGCGTGCAAACAAGGCCGGCTAAATCTGAGGTTGATGGGTGACTACTCGATCGGTAAGGAAGCCGAAGTCTGCGCACCCTTCGGGCAAGGAGAGGCCTGTCAAGCTTCCCTGCAAAAAGCGGGCGCCAAAGAAAGGGCAGCCTGACGGGCCGATTGTTCTGACTCCAGCCCAAGACAGGTTTTTGGAAACGGTCATCATCGAGGGGATGACACGCATGCGGTGGTCCCGGGCCTATGCGGAGCGCCGAGCACGCATTCTTCTCTGCAAGGCCAGTTCACCGTCAAAGCTGCGCATGGTGGCTGCCAAGCTTGGCATGATCGATGAAGCAACGTCGGCGCCGAAACTGAAGCCGCTTGAGAAAAGAATATCGGGAAGGCAAAGCTTCCCAAGAACCGGTTGAAGCCTGCGATCAAAATGACCAAGGCCGAAATAGCCAAGCTACCTTCTGCTGATACCAAGTCTCCTCCGAGAACGGCGCTGCAACGTTTGGAGCGCGCACTGGGTCCGGACGATGGGAGGCGGCGGCGATGCGGGAGCCCCGTGGTGCATGGCGGCAGTCCAGGGCTCGGAAGGCGTCGATGAACGCCAATTTCAACCAAATTCTCATCGTGGACTCCGTCCCGGAAGGGCAACTCAACACCGCGGCCCGCCTGTTCGCAGATGCCCGGGACTGGGCGCGCGCGATCGGCGACGTTCCTCACATCGCAAGCGTTCGTGTTCCTTCCAGCGGTACCTTTCTCGATCTGCTGGCCCAACTTGCTCAGCAAGCATCTAGGGACGCATACGTGCCATTGCTTCACATCGAGAGTCATGGTGGAGAAGAAGGGCTGGAGTTCGCCGACGGGTCTAGACTGACGTGGGACAACTTGAAGCCGGCCTTAGTTGCCCTCAACGTGGCAACCCGCTTGAACCTCATCACTGTGGTGGCGGCATGTCATGGTGGGGCTATCGCTAGTTTCGTTCGCGCCGAGCATCGGGCGCCCTTCTGGGCATTCTTGGCCCCGAAGCGGCAGATATCTGCTGGGGATTTGGAGACGGCACTATCGGCCTTCTATCAAGCCCTCCTGATGACCCGGTCGTCGGAGCGGGCCATGGGCGCCCTTCGCACAACGCGTGCAGGGAACGAGTTTTGGCAGTTGAGCGCGCAGACCATCTACCGCTTGATCGTCGAAGGCTATGCGGAACGACACCTTACGGATGAGGCAGTTCAGCGTCGTGCTGAAGTTCTGCGGGCCCGCGCAGCGGAGCAGGGCGCCGATTGGACGCAGGCACAAGTCGAAGTCATGATTCGCGATCCAGGAATCTTTGAAAGGTTTCGGAAGGAATTTTTCATGATCGACCTGTATCCGGAGCATGCCGAGCGTTTCCCACCCCTCGCCATTTAGTTTTGCTTCGTGGTCGCTGTGGGCCTGAATCTCATTGGCACACCCGTGCAACACAAAGTTTCGCGTTTATGGCGCCACTAAAGCCAACTATCACCGGACTCTTTGACCATCGAGCGGTCACGTAGTCAGCCTAGCGCGCGTCGAGCAGCAGGGTTATGCGCAGTTCGATGCGGTCTACATTCCCGGTGGCCACGCGCCGATGCAGGACCTGCTGAAGAGCCCGGCGCTGGGTCGGTTGCTGGCCGATTTCCACCAGCGCAACAAGACCACCGCGCTGGTCTGCCATGGGCCGATCGCGCTGCTGTCCACGCTGCCGGATGCTGCGGGTTTCGCGGCGACGCTGGAGGCCGGTGCGATGCAGGCCACGCCGAAGTGGATCTACAGCGGCTACCAGATGACCGTGATCAGCAACCAGGAAGAAGAGCAGGCCAAGCCACTGTTGGACGGCGGTGAAATGAAGTTCTACCCGCAGACCGCGCTGCAGCGGGCGGGTGCAAGGTTCAGCAGCAACACCACCCCGTGGACGAGCCATGTGGTGGTGGACCGCGAGCTGATTACCGGGCAGAACCCGGCTTCGGCGTTGGAGGTGGGGCAGCGGTTGGTTGAGCGGTTGAAATAAGCCGGTTCGTTCTGAGCGCATGTGCTTGCGGAGGATTCCGCGCGAACTGCGCGGGATCTCCGCCAGTTGGTGAGGCGCGTTATCCCGGAGGCCTTCATTGCCGACGGGGGCAAGAGACCAGGGTGGGGCATGCGCTGATGGGCTTGCCGGCCGCTACACTGACCGCCTACGCCCGATGGAATCTCGCCCATGTTCACTGGAAAAGTCGCGGTGGTTACTGGCTCCACCAGCGGTATCGGTCTTGGTATTGCCACTGCGCTCGCGCGGCAAGGCGCTGACATCGTGCTGAATGGCTTTGGCGATGCCGCGGAGATCGAACGCATCCGTTCCCGCCTGGCGACCGAGTTTGGCGTACGCGTGGCCCATGATGGCGCCGACCTTTCCCGTGGTGAGGCGGTGCGGGAAATGATCGCCCATGCCGTCGAGAAGATGGGGCGCATCGACATCCTGGTGAACAATGCGGGCATCCAGCACACCGCGTCGATCGAGGAATTCCCGGTCGAGAAGTGGGATGCGATCCTCGCGCTGAATCTATCGGCGGTGTTCCATGCAACAGCGGCCGCCTTGCCCCACATGAAGCAGCAAGGATCCGGCCGCGTGGTCAACATCGCGTCGGTGCATGGACTGGTTGCGTCGGTGAACAAGTCTGCTTATGTGGCGGCGAAACATGGCGTGGTGGGATTCACCAAAGTAACGGCACTGGAGAACGCGGGCACGGGCATAACGGCCAATGCCATCTGCCCCGGTTGGGTGCGAACGCCGCTGGTCGAGCAGCAGATCACCGCGTTGGCGGAACGGGAGGGAGCGGATAAGGAGTCCGCCGCGCGCGCATTACTGGCCGAAAAACAGCCCTCGCTGCAGTTTGTGACGCCCGAGCAGCTCGGGGAAATGGTGGTCTTCCTGGCCTCGGACGCCGCTGCTCAGATTACCGGCACAGCACTTCCGATGGATGGTGGCTGGACAGCTCGCTAACTGGCCAGCTGTGCCGGCCGCTACAGCATCGGCAGCGCCATCGGGTTTGCTACCCGTGCGGCGGAATCCACGCATCAGGCGCAGCATCATGCCCATGCCGGTGGCCGAACCGGCCTGGGTGACGATGCCGCCTTATCGAATTCCGCCGTCAGGCGCTACAGTTCGCGGTTCCACCCGTACCCGCAAGGAAGCACGATGTCAGAGCTGGATTACAACGCCTTCTACCGCCTGTTGGCTGCTGAAGCGCGCGCCTCGACGGACGTCGGCCAGTCCATGCAGACGCTGTTGGCCTGGGGCGACCAGCGCATCCCGCACCCGTCCTGGGCGGCGCTGGCGAAACTTGATTGTTCGGTTGAGAGTGCCGGCCTGGGCAAGTGGCTCACCCGCGTGCTGCGGCGGGCACCGTGCCCCTTCCCGGTGCGCGCGATCTATTTCGGGCTTGGCGAACGTGCCACCCGCGACGGGGTGGAATTCGCGGACGTGTATTTCGGTCTGTTGAGTCACTACGAACCGGAGGACAAGGCCTGCGAGTGGTTGTGGCGCAACCCCAGCCACTATCCCGACAAGGCCTACCTCGGCTCGGCGACCTTGAAAGCGGCCGGCGTGATCTGCAACGAGCACGAGGTTACCGGACTGGGCACGCCCGGCCACATAGTGTTTGCGTTGTCGTTCGCAACGTTGCTGCTCCGCGCTTCGCTGGATGGAAGCATCCATCAGCTGCTGGGTGCGGTGGAGCCGGTGGGCGTGGTCGTGGGCTTCGATTCGGGCGACCTGTTCCGGCTCGGGGAGCTCCACAGCGATGGGTTCCAGCCGACAGTAGGTGCAATGACGTAGGCGGCGTGGGGAGCTCGGCCGCAGCGGATCGATACCGCTCTGCGAAGGCGTTGCCGCGTGGTCGCCTGCTCCAGTGGGGCGTATCCCGCGCAGGTCGACAGGACCCGGAATCGTCTGCGCCAGGACCGTGCGACACCGACGGCCTGTCTGGATGTCAGCGGCCCCTTGACTGCATATCTACCTACTAGTAGGGTGGCTCCATGAAAGACGCACTCTCCCCCAAAGCCGCCGAAATCGTCAGCCACGCCCGCACCCTGCTGGAGACGGGCGGCTACAACGGTTTCAGCTACGCTGACATCGCCGTGCGGGTGAACATCAGCAAGGCCAGCATCCACCATCATTTCCCCAGCAAGGCCGAGCTGGTGCAGGTGGTGGTGGCGCTGTATCGCGCCGAGGCGCGCGAGGGTCTGGCCGTGCTGGACCGCCAGCTGGACGACCCGCTGAAAGAGCTCAACGCGTATGTGGATTACTGGTCCACCTGCATCCGCGGCGGCACTTCCTCGTTCTGCATCTGCGCCATGCTTGCCGCCGAGCTGCCGCTGCTGCCGGCGCAGATCGTGGAGGAGGTGCGGGGGCACTTCGATGACCTCACGTCCTGGCTGACCGCCGTGCTGCAGAAGGGGGCCGCCACCGGGCAGCTTTGCCTGCAGGGTCCGGCCGCCGACGAGGCCCGGGCCTTCATGGCCTCGGTGCATGGGGCGATGCTGGCCGCGCGTGGCTTCGGCGATCCGCATACCTTCCATACGCTGGGCCAGCTTTCGATAGCCCGGCTGGTCAAGACAGCCTGATTTTCAGCGGGGAGCGACGCATTTCGTGTCGTTCCCTTTTATTTGTCTCACCTACCTACCTACTAGTAGGTTTTCGTTCCTGCGATGTTCCCGATTGCCCGGCAGCACCCACAGCCACCTACCTCCTGAGGCTTTCCATGAGTCATCCGCTTTCGCACCTCGGCGTCCTCCATACGGCGCTCAGCCTGGTTCCCCTGGTCGCCGGCATCTACGGCTTCATCCGGCATCGCGCCATCGACCCGGCCACGCGCTCGGGCAAGGTGTATCTGCTGGGTCTGGTGCTGTCGGTGGTCACCTCGTTCACCGTCTCCAGCACGGGCGGCCTCAATCCCGGGCACGCCTTTGGCGTCGTCATCCTGCTGATCGCCTTCGGTGGGGTGCTGGTGCCTCGGCTGGGCTTCCTGGGCCGGCTCAGGCCCTACCTGGCCACCTTTGCGCTGTCTTTCACGTTCCTGCTGTCGCTGGTGCCGGGCACCAATGAAACGCTGACCCGCCTGCCTCCCGCACACCCGCTGGCGCAGGCACCGTTGGCGCCGGTGGTGCAGGGCACGCTGCTGGTGTGGCTGGTGCTGTTCGTGATCGGCTTCGCGCTGCAGTGCTGGCATATCCGGGCACAGTCGCGCGGCACAGGCCAGTTGCAGCGTGCCGGATAAGGCAGCCGCCGGTCAGCAGCCAGGCCCGCGCGCCGTGGCGGCTTCCCGGTGCCGGTCGCGGTACGTCGCCGGGCTGAGCGCGGTCTGCCCGCGAAAATGCCGCCGGAACGATTCCTGCGAGCCAAACCCGGCCTGTTCGGCCACCCAGTGCAGCGGGCGGTCGGTGGTTTCCAGCAGTTCGCGCGCGTAAGCCACGCGTTCGCGGATCAGCCAGTCGATCGGTGACAACCCGGTCGCGTCGAGGAACTGCCGCTGCAGCGTGCGCTGGCTGAGTGCGGCCTGCTCGGACAGGCTCTTGAGCGAGTGTTCCTCGCGCAGGTTGCGGCGCAGCCATTCCATCAGCCGGGCCAGCCGGGTGGGTTCACCCACCGGTATCGAGCGCACCACACGCTGGCTGCGCTCGGCGTCCCGCCACGGCGCCAGCACCAGCCGCTCGGCCACCAGGTTGGCCACGCGCGCGCCGTAATCCTTGCGCACCAGGTGCAGCATCATGTCCATGCCGGTGGCCGAACCGGCCGAGGTGATGATGCTGCCCTCGTCGACGTACAGCGCGTTCTCGCGCACCCGCACGTTGGGGAACTCGCGGGCGAGGGTGTCGGTGAGCCGCCAGTGGGTGGTGGCGCTGCGGCCGTCGAGCAGGCCGGCCCACGCCAACACGAAGGCACCCGAACAGATCGAGGTGATGCGTGCGCCGCGCTGGTGGGCGCGGGTGAGCGCATCCAGCAATGGCTGCGGTGGGCGCTCGGCCGGATCACGCCAGCCGGGCACCACGATGGTGTCGGCGTGGTCCAGCGCCTCCAGGCCGTAAGGCAGCTGCACGTGGGTGCCGCCGAGCATGCGCAGGGGTCCGGGTTCGGCGGCGCACACCTGGGTGGTGTACCAGGCCACGTCCAACTCGGGGCGGATGGGCGCGAACAGGCCGACGGCGCAGCCGAACTCGAACAGGCCCTGGCCGTGGCAGGCCGCAATGGCGACGGTGGGCGGTGTGTGCGGGTCGTGGGGGGAGGGCATCGTTTGATGCTAGCGGGGTGGGCGCGGCCACGCAGGGCGGGGCGCTAATGACGTCATGACATCGGGATATATGGCCGCCGGTGTCGCGCATCGATGCCCGACGATGGGGCATCCACGCGCGGCATGTGCGCGGGGGTAGGCGTCTAAGGTCATGCCGAACGGGCATGTGCATGGCGCGATGTTGCGGGTGGGTGGCGCGTGAACGACTGTTGCGCGCTGCGCGCAGGCCCTTGAATGGAGGCCTGTTTCCGATCAGGCCGCGAAATGTTCCTCCCCTCTCTGTCGCGATGTTGCCGGTGCGCTGCGCCCAACGCCAGCTGATGCCCTGCGACGCACCGTCGCGGACCTGACCGCCCTCCTTCCTTCAAGAGTCCCCATGCCTCCTGCCTTCCGCTCCCTGCCTGCGGCACGCGTGCCGACGCTGACCTCCCTGTCTGTCCTGATCGCGCTTGCACTGGGTGCAGGCGCTGCCCACGCCGCCGGACCGGATGCACCGCCGGAGTCGGTGGTGGCCGCCGGTACCGCCGCCGCCTCCACGCTGGATGCCGTGGTGGTCACCGGCTCGCGCACCAGCAACCGCACGGTCAAGAACAGCTCCACGCCCATCGATGTGATTTCGGCCGAAGACCTGGCGTCCACCGGGCAGGCCAACCTGCTGGAAGCGCTGCAGCGTAGCCTGCCGTCGCTGAGCCAGATCGGTGGCTACCAGAGCGACCAGGAAAGCCTGATCCGCGGCTACCAGCTGCGCAACCTGTCGCCGGGGTACACGCTGGTGCTGGTCAACGGCAAGCGCCGCAACGCCAGTGCCTATGTCAGCGGCGCCAACGGCGGCGGCTACCCGGGCCACGCCTGGACCGACCTCGCGTTGATTCCGGTCGCGGCCATCGACCATATCGAAGTGCTGCGCGATGGCGCATCGGCGCTGTATGGCTCGGACGCGATCACCGGGGTAATCAACGTGATCCTGAAGTCGAACGCACACGGCGGCGATGTGTCGGTGGAAAGCGGGCAGAGCATCGATGGCGATGGCACCCGCACCAGCGTGCGCGCCAATATCGGGCTGCCGTGGGGGCGTGATGGCTTCATCAGTCTGTCCGGCGAGAACACCCGGCAACACCACGCCATCCGCACGCGTCACTACATCGATGATTACCTGAGTTATCCCGCCGTGGATGCCAACGGCAACCTGGTGGCGCTGCGGCCGAACAACCGGTTGCCGGCCGGTACCACCCCCAACCCGGCCGAGGCAACGCGCAATCCCGAGGCCAACACCATCCTGAGTTCGCCCTCGTACGCGTTGACCGCCCTGGCGGTGAACGTGGGCCATGGCCTGGGCGAGAACGCGCAGTTCTACGCCACCGCCACGGCCAGCGACCGCGATGCGCAGGCGATCCAGAACTTCCGGCTGCCGGCGACGATCTTCGGTACCTACAAGGCGCCGAGCGTGCTGAATGTGTGGCCCGACGGTTTCCTGCCGGTCCTGGAGACCAAGGAGAAGCAGTACACCGGCACCGCCGGGGTCAAGGGCCATTGGGGTGGCTGGGACATCGACGGCAGCCTGACCGGCAATCGCAACACGGTGCGCACCTATACGCGCCACTCGGCCAACTTCTCGCTGACCTACCCCGGTGCGCCCACCGATTTCTACGACGGCAAGCTGGACTACCAGCAGGGCATCGCCAACCTGGACCTGCGCCGAAGCGTCGACGTGGGCGCGTTTGCCTCGCCGCTGGAGATCAGCGCCGGTGCGGAATACCAGCACGAGCGCTATGAGCGGGGCGCCGGGCAGTGGGAGTCGTACACCGGGTTTGGCGCGGCCGCGTTCGTGGGGTATTCCACCGCCGATGCGGTGGAGGCCACGCGCAACAGCAAGGCGGTGTACATCGGTGCGGCCACCAACGTGACTTCGCGCTGGTACCTGGATGCCGCGGCGCGCTGGGAGGACCATTCCGATTTCGGCAGCGTATCGACCGGGCGGCTGACCACGCGCTTTGATGTGACCGATGCGTTCGGCGTACGCGCCACGGTGAGCAATGGCTTCCACGCCCCCAGCCTGGGCGCGCAGTACTACCAGGCCACCGGCAGCTGCCCGTGCGGCACCACGCTGGTGGCGCAGGTGTCCTCGCCGGCTGCGCTGGCGTTGGGGGCGACGCCGCTGCAACCGGAGAAAGCCGACAACTACAGCCTGGGCGTGACCTGGGACCCGAGCGCGGCGTTCCACCTGGCGCTGGATGCCTACCAGATCGACATCCGCGGCCAGCTCGGCCAGTCCAGCCAGATCGGCTACAACGCGCAGGACCCGGCGCGCATCACCGACAACAGCGGCACGGTGCTGAGCGCCGCGCAGAAGAACACGATCGATGCCCTGCTGGGCACGGCGGGTATCAGCATCCTGCCGGGCGATGCGTTCTACGCCAGCTACTTCACCAACGTGGGCGACACCCGTACGCGGGGCCTGGAGCTGACCGTGGAAGCCAACCAGGAAACCGCCTGGGGCAAACTGCGCTGGAGCTACGCCGCCAACGTGGGCCGCACCACCATCCAGAAAGTGCGCGACATCCCCGCGGTGCTGCAGGGGCTGCCCAACATCAACCTGCTGACGAAGTCGAGCGAGTACGCGCTGCGTTTCCGCACGCCGTCCTACACGCAGGTGGCCGGGCTGGGCTGGCAACATGGGCGCTGGCGCTCGAATGTGGATGTCACCTACTACGGGCCGATCAAGCGCCTCAACAACGGGGTGGAGTACAAGCAGCCGCCGGTGCTGGTCACCAACCTGTCCGGCAGCGCCGAGCTGGGCGGTGGCTGGAGCGCGGCGCTGGGCATCAACAACGTGTTCGACAAGCGCACCCGCAAGGTGCCCGCGTACGCTCGCAGCGCCACCGACGTGGCCAGCATCGAAACCACGTGGGACACGGGCGATGTGCTGAGCACCATCGGCGCGTTCTGGTATGGGCGCATCAACTACCGGTTCTGAGCAAACGCAGCCGACCAACGGTCGGCACTACCGCGGCCGCAGCCGACCAACGGTCGGCTCTACCGCAACCGCAGCCGACCAGGTCGGCTCTACCGCAGCCGTAGCCGACCAACGGTCGGCTCTACAGGGAGCATGTCGATGTCTTCTGCATTGAACGTGGTCGCGTTGATCGGTTCGCCGACCAGCTCGGCCAACTCACGCACGTTGTTGCTGGTACGGCAACTGCTGGACCAGCTGCGGCACCGGTTGCACATCGATGTGCAGCTGGTGGAACTGGCGCCGATCGCGCGCTCGCTGGGGCAGGCGCTCACCCGCGAGGAAGTGGAGCCGCGCATCGAACAGGCGCTGCAACGGATCGAGGCGGCCGACCTGCTGATTGCCGCAGCACCGGTGTACCGCGGCTCGTATCCCGGCCTGTTCAAGCACCTGGTGGACTTCATCGGACTGGAGGCGCTGGTGGATGTGCCGGTGCTGCTGGCGGCCACCGGCGGCAGTGAGCGGCACGCGCTGGTGATCGACCATCAGCTGCGCCCGTTGTTCAGCTTCCTGCAGGCGCACACGCTGCCGATCGGTGTGTACGCCACGCCGGCCGATTTCAGTGGCGACCAGGTCAGCAGTGCCGCGTTGCAGGCACGGATCGTGCTGGCTGCCGAGCGTGCCGCGGCCCACCTGTCACCCGCAGCGGTGCCGGTGCCCTTGCGCCGCATCGCCTAGGCGTCGGCGCATGCAGCTGCGGCACCTGGCCTTGCTCACCCCCGGCAGCTACCGGCCCGACGATCCGCGTAGCGGCCTGGACGATGCGTTGGCGCTGATCGCCTTTGCCGAAACGCTGGGGTACGACGGCGCGTGGGTGCGGCATCGCCACCTGGAGCCGGGCATCAGCTCGGCGGCGGTGTTCCTGGCGGCGGCCAGCCAGCACACCCGGCGCATCGAACTGGGCACGGCGGTGATCCAGCTCGGGTACGAAACGCCGTTCCGCCTGGCCGAGGATCTGTCACTGCTGGACGTGCTGGCCGGCGGCCGCCTGCAGGTGGGTGTGAGTGCCGGACCGCCGCCGTTTGCAGACCTGGTGGGCCACCTGCTGTTCGATGGCGATCCGGCGCGCATCGACTTTTCGCACGCGCGGGTGGGGCGCTTGATCGAAGCGCTGCACGGCCATCCATTGGGCAACGTGGATACCCGGGTGGGCAATGCGGTGTCGCAGTACCGTCCGCGCCTGCAACCGCATGCGCCCGGGCTTGCACGTCGGCTCTGGTATGGCGCCGGTTCGTTGCCGTCGGCGCGCTGGGCGGCGGGGCAGGGGCTGCACCTGCTGCTGGGCAACGTGGCGCGCGCTGAAACCCACGCGGATTTCGTGTCCACCCAATGCGAGCACCTGGCGGTGTATCGCAGCGGCCTGGCTGAGGAGACCGCGCCACGCGTCGCCGCAGGTCGGGTACTGGTGCCACTGGACGGCGCCGACGCTGCCACCCGCCAGCGCCTGCTCGCATTCGCCGCGCAGCGCCACGCGCGCACGCTGGAACCGCAAGGGCCGCGGCGCACGGTGTTTGCCGCGGACGTGGTGGGCAGCGCTGCGCAGATCGTGGACCTGCTGCAGGCCGATCCGGTGCTGCAGCAGGTCCACGAGCTGCGCGTGGAGCTGCCCTATGAACTTCCCGCCAGCGACTACCGGCGGATCCTGCAGATCGTGGCCGAACAGATTGCGCCGGCGCTGGGGTGGGCGGGCGCCGCCGCTGCACCCCGGTTGCGTGCGGCCCCATAACCCCAGGCGTTTTGCATATGGCCAACGCGCATTTGCGTGGCCGGATCCGACCGCTGATTGTCGAGTTACGACGCAGGTCCACGCGGCCACGTCTCTAGCATCAAGGTTCCAACGGCGCGCTGTTGCCGGCCATGACGAGGAACGTATCCGTGTCTGCTTATCCCCCGAATAAACCCATCCTGTTCCTGCTTGACCGTGAATTCGAAGACGGCCAGCTGCCGGGCCAGCGCTTCTTCTGCCGGCACAGCCTGCTGCTGGAGGGCGCGCTGTCGAGTATCGAGGGGCTGGATGCGCAGCTGGATGTGCGCCGGATCGGATTTGCCCGGCCGCGCCGCGAAGTGATCGCCGAGATCGGCGAACAGGACCAGTCGCTGCCCAAGCTGGTGTTGCCGCAAGGCGTGCAGTCGGCGCATGCCAGTGGCGCGCACGACGACCGCCAGTACATCTCCGGTGCCGAACCGATCCTGGCCGCGCTGAACGGGTTGCTGGGCATTCCCGTGGCCCATCCCTGAGCAAGGAACACACGATGAGCTACCTGACCAGCGTGCTGGACAAAAGCCCGATCCGCGACGGTGGCACGCCCGAGCAGGCGCTGCGCGACAGCCTGCGCCTGGCCCAGCATGCCGAGCACTTGGGCTACCACCGGTACTGGTTCGCCGAACACCACGCCACCCCGCAACTGGCCAGCCCCGCGCCGGAAGTGCTGGCGGCCTGGGTGCTGGCACAGACCGCGCGCATCCGCGTGGGTACCGGCGGGGTGATGCTGCGCCACTACGCGCCGTACAAGGTGGCCGAAACCTTCAACCTGTTGGCCAGCCTGGCCCCGGGCCGGGTGGACCTGGGCATCGGCAAGGCACCTGGCGGACTGCCGGCCTCCACGGCGGCGCTGGCGGCCGGACGTACGCCGGCCGGTGCGTTCGAGCAGCAGCTCCACGATCTGGACGGCTTCCTGTCCAGCAGCCTGCCCGCCGACCACCCGCATGCCGCCGCGCAGGCCCGACCGCTGCCGCGCACGCCGCCGGAGCGCTTCCTGCTCGGCGCCAGCCCACAGAGCGCACGCCTGGCGGCCGAGCTCGGCTGGCGCTTCGTCTATGCGGCGCATTTCGATGGCGACCCGCGCAGTATCGAGGCGGCCTTCAACGCCTACCGCGCGGTGTCCTCGCAGACCCCGTTGCTGGCCACGGTGGCCTTTGCTGCACCCACGGCCGAGGCGGCCGCGCGCCATCTGGGCGCGTTGCGCATCTACAAACTGCACCTGGGGCCGGGGCAGACCGTCAATCTGCCCAACCCGGAAGCGGCCGCCGAGTATGCACGGCAGGTGGGCGTGGCCGACTACCGCATCGAAGAAACCCATCCCAGCGTGCTGTCCGGCGATGCACACCAAGTGCGCCGCGCGCTTGACGACCTGCACCAGCGCTTCGGTGTAGGCGAATTCATCCTGGATGCGCCGGTGGCCGACCTCGACGCACGCCTCACCTCACTCGAACTGCTGTCGCCCGCGCCCCGCGCGGCGGTGGCCTGATCCCCAGGAGAACGCCATGAGCAAGTCCCCGCGTCCCATTCCGTTCGGCATCATGCTGCAGGGCCCCGGTAGCCACATGCACGCCTGGAAACATCCCTCCAACGTGGCCGATGCCAGCGTCAACCTGCAGTACTACATCGACGTGGCACGCACCGCCGAGGACCACGGCATCGCGTTCGGCTTCGTGGCCGATGGCCTGTACATCAACGAAAAATCGATCCCGCATTTCCTCAACCGCTTCGAGCCGATCACACTGCTGTCGGCGCTGGCCACGGCCACCACCAGGATCGGCCTGGCCGGCACCTTGTCCACCTCGTACAGCGATCCTTATACGGTGGCACGCCAGTTCGCCTCGCTGGACCTGATCAGCGGCGGGCGCGCGGGCTGGAACGTGGTGACCTCGCCGCTGGAAGGCTCGGGCCGCAACTACGGCCGCCCGCACCCCGAGCATGCGCTGCGCTACCAGATCGCCGACGAGTACCTGGAGGTGGTGCAGGGCCTGTGGGACTCCTGGGACGACGATGCCTTCGTGCGCGACCGCGACAGCGGCACCTTCTTCGCGCCTGAAAAATTCCGCCGGCTCGACCACAAGGGCCGGTTCTTCCAGGTGGAAGGCCCGCTCAACATCCAGCGCTCGCCGCAGGGGCAACCGGTGATCTTCCAGGCCGGCGCGTCCGACGACGGCATTGCGCTGGCCGGCAAATACGCCGATGCGGTGTTCACCCATGCGCCGTCGCTGGAAGAAACCCGCGCGTTTACCCAGAAGGTGAAGAACGCAGCGATCGCACACGGTCGCAGCGCCGCCGATGTAAAGATCTTCCCGGGCATCGGGCCGATCGTCGGCGCTACCGCCGAAGAGGCCGAAGCCAAGTACCAGGCCATCGCCGCGCTGGCCGGGCTGGACGATGCGCTGGCCTACCTGGGGCGTTTCTTCGACCACCACGACTTCACCCAGTACGACCCGGACGCTCCGTTCCCGGCGCTGGGCGACATCGGTGCCAACGCCTTCCGGTCAACCACCGACAAGATCAAGCAGGACGCCCGCGCGCAGGGCCTGACCCTGCGCCAGGTAGCGTTGCAGGCGGTCAGCCCGCGACCGAACTTCATCGGCACCGCCGAGCACGTGGCCGATGAGCTGATCCGCTGGTTCGAGGCCGGTGCCAGCGATGGCTTCATCCTGGGCTTCTCGGTGCAGCGTGAGGGCCTGGACGATTTCGTCGGCCAGGTGTTGCCGATCCTGCAGGCGCGGGGCTACCACCGCGGCACGTTGGAGGACGGCACGTTGCGTGACCACCTGGGGCTGCCGCGCAAGGCCAGCCGCCACGCCGGCGACACCGCACCCGTGCGCAAGGCGGGCTGAAGGAGCATCACGATGACCATTCTGCACCGGCCCCCGGTTGATATCGTTCCCCTGCACGGCGGCGTGCTGCCTGCCATCGCAGCGCGCAGTGCCGACGCCATTGCGATCCGCCACGACCTGCACCAGCACCCCGAGCTGGCCTTCGAGGAGCACCGCACCAGCGCCCGCGTGGCCGAGCTGCTGCAGCAGTGGGGCTACGCGGTCACCACCGGCGTTGGCGGTACCGGCGTGGTGGGCACGCTGCAGCGCGGGCAGGGCCGCCGTCGCCTGGGCCTGCGCGCCGACATCGACGCGCTGCCGATCCACGAGGCATCCGGGCTTGACTATGCCAGCCAGCGCGACGGGCTGATGCATGCCTGCGGCCACGATGGCCACACCGCCATCCTGCTCGCGGCCGCGCACTACCTGGCCCACCACGGGCGCTTCGACGGCACCCTGCAGCTGGTGTTCCAGCCGGCCGAGGAAACCGGTTCGGGCGCATCGAAAATGATCGCCGACGGCCTGTTCGAGCGCTTCCCGGTGGATGCGATCTACGGCCTGCACAACTGGCCCGGGGTGCCGGTGGGGCACTTCGGGTTCGTCGACGGCCCGGCGATGGCGTCGGTGGATTGGGCGAAAGTGCGGGTGGTGGGCAAGGGCGGCCATGGGGCCGAGCCGCAGGGCAGTGTCGACCCGATCCTGGCCGCGGCGCATATCGTGACCGCGCTGCAGAGCGTGGTGTCGCGCAATGTCGATCCGCGCCAGATGGGCGTGGTCACGGTGGGCTCCATCCACGGTGGCAAGGCCGCCAACGTGATTCCCGATGTGGTCGAGCTGACCCTCACCGTGCGCGCCTACCTTCCCGAGGTGCGCGACACCCTGCGCCGCCGCGTCACCGAGATTGCCGAACACACCGCGGCCGCCTTCGGTGCGCGTGCCGAGGTCGAGTTCCCGCGTGGTTTTCCCAGCGTGATCAACCATCCCGAGCAGACCGCGTTCGTGCGCCAGGTGGCGCTGGACGAGTTTGGTGCGCAGCAGGTGGTGGACGGGTTCGCGCCGCGCACGGCCAGCGAGGATTTCGCCTTCCTGCTGCAGGCCCGGCCGGGCAGCTTCGTGTTCGTGGGCAACGGCGACAGTGCGCCGCTGCACAGCCCGCGCTACGTGTTCAACGATGCCGCCATCGCGCCGGCGGCCAGCCTGTGGGCGCGGCTGGCCGAGCGTTACCTGGTGGAGGATGCGGCATGAGCGACCTGTTCCTGTACACCTCGGTGCACGACCCGCTGGCCCGGCCGCTGTTCGATGGACTGGAGCAGGAGTACGACAGCCGCTACGCGGATGTACGTGGCCGTATCGGCGGCAGCGCCCGCGAAGAACTGGAGCGCTACCCGGCCGAGGCATTCGCCGCGCCGGTGGGGGCGTTCGTGCTGCTGCTGCGCGACGGCGCGGCCATCTCCGGCGGGGCGTTCATGCCGCACCGTGATGCCGACACCGCCGAGTTCAAGCGGATCTGGACGTTGCCGGGGCTGCGCCGCCAGGGCATCGCGCGACGCGTGCTGCAGGAGCTGGAGGACCAGGCCGTGCGGCAGGGCTACCGGCGCGTGTACCTGACCACCGGATTCCGCCAGCCCGAAGCGGTGGGGCTGTACCTGGGTCATGGCTACCGCGCGCTGTTCGACCTGCACGCCGACCCGGAAACCGTGGCCCACCTGCCGTTCGAAAAGCATCTGCCGCTGCCGCATCCGGCTGCCAACGCCGCGCCGCCGCAGCGACAGGGAGTCCACGCATGAGCACCCCATCCAGCACGCTGCCGGGCATCGCTACACCCACCACGCCATCGCCCGCGCTGCGCATCGTGCCGGCGCGGCATCCGCTGCAGCTGGCCGGTACCGTGCTGGCGTTGGCCGTGATCCTGTTCGGCCTGCAGTCGGTGCTGGGCAACCCGCGCTGGGGCTGGGGCACCTTCGCCGAATGGTTCTTCGCCCGCCCGGTGCTGGAAGGGCTGGCCCGCACGTTGTGGCTGACCGCCCTGGGCACGGCGCTGGGTTTCGGCCTGGGCACCGTGCTGGCGCTGGCGCGGGTGTCCGGCTCGCCGCTGCTGGCGGCAGTGTCGTGGGGCTACGTGTGGCTGTTCCGCTCGATCCCCTTGCTGGTGCTGTTGCTGCTGCTCAACAACCTGGGCTATCTGTACAGCACCATCGCGCTGGGCGTGCCGTTCACCAGCATCACCCTGTTCTCGTACCCGACCACGCAGCTGATCGGCGTGTTCACCGCCGCGGTGCTGGGGCTGACCCTCAACCAGGCGGCGTTCTCGGCCGAGGTGATCCGCGGCGGCATTCTCTCGGTGGACCACGGACAGTACGAAGCCTCGGCGGCGCTCGGGCTGCCGCGCGGGCGGCAGATCCGCCGCATCATCCTGCCGCAGGCCATGCGCTCGATCCTGCCGGCCGCGTTCAACGACGTGATCGGGCTGGCCAAGAGCACTTCGGTGGTCTACGTGCTGGCGTTGCCGGAACTCTTCTACACCGTGCAGGTGATCTACCGGCGCAACCTGGAAGTGGTGCCGCTGCTGATGGTGGCCACGGTCTGGTACCTGGTCATCCTCACCGTGCTGTCGCTGGCCCAGCACCGCATCGAGCGACGCTTCGCGCGCGGCCAGCTGCAGCGCGAACGCACGGTGTCCAAGGTGCCGCCACGTTCGCCTGCAGCGGCCACCGCTTCCCGCGCCGGGTCGCGTCCGTCGATCGCCCCGGTCCTGCAGGGCAACGGCGCCACGGTGTCGCTGCAGGGCGTGGGCAAAGTGTTCGGCGACCAGACCGTGCTCGATGACGTGCACCTGGAGTTGAAGGCAGGCAGCGTCACCGTGCTGATCGGCCCGTCCGGCGCCGGCAAATCCACCCTGCTGCGCCTGATCAACCACCTGGAACGTGCCGACCAAGGGTTCGTGACCGTGGGCGGGCAGCTGGTGGGCTATCGCCGCGAGGGCGACACCCTGTACGAGTTGCCCGAGGGCGAAATCCGCCGCCGCCGTGCCGACGTGGGCATGGTGTTCCAGAGCTTCAACCTGTTCCCGCACCTGACCGCGCTGGAGAACATTGTGGAGGCACCGATCGCGGTGCGCGGCATTGCCCGCGTCCAGGCCGAGCAGCAGGCGTACGACCTGCTGGAGCGGATCGGTCTGGCCGACAAGGCGCATGCCTATCCGCGTGAGCTTTCCGGTGGCCAGCAGCAGCGCATTGCCATTGCGCGTGCGTTGGCGCTGCAGCCCAAGGTGCTGCTGTTCGACGAGCCGACCTCGGCACTGGACCCGGAGCTGGTGGCCGAGGTGCTGAGCGTGATCGAAGAGCTGGCGCGCTCGGGCACCACCCTGGTGATCGTTACCCACGAGCTGGGCTTCGCCCGCCGCGTGGCCGACCACGTGGTGATGATGGACCAGGGCCGGGTGGTGGAGCAGGGTCCGCCGGCGGTGGTGTTCGACCGGCCGCGCCAACCGCGCACGGCCGAGTTCCTTGCCAAGACGCTGTAACCGTACCTCTCACTTTTTGCAGGGAATCCGCATGAACGCCCCCCACAAGCGACGTGTCTCCACCGGCGGCGCACTGATTGCCGCAGTGCTGGTGATCGGTGTTGCCGGCATCGTCTACTCGCGCGTCCAGCAGGGCAGCGGCCCGGCACCGGCGGCGCGCGCTACGCTGGCCGGTGATGCCGCGCCGGCCTTGCAGGGCACGCCGGATCCGAAGGCGACCGCTTTGATCCCGGCGGGCTTCACGTTCGTCACCCCGGGCACGTTGACCGTGGCCACGCATCCGGGGCAACTGCCGCTGGCCGATTACGGCGCCGACAACAAACAGATCGTGGGGGTCGAACCGGACATCGCCCGGTTGATCGCCGACGGCCTGGGCCTGAAGCTGGTGCTGGTGCCGGTGGCCTGGCCGGATTGGCCGCTGGGGCTGGAGTCGGGCAAATACGATGCGGTGATCTCCAACATCACCGTGACCGAGGCGCGCAAGCAGAAGTTCGACTTTTCCAGCTACCGGTTCGACCTGCTTGGCATCTACACGCGCACCGATGGGCCGATCCGCAAGATCACCACGCCGGCCGACGTGGCCGGGCTGAAGGTGGTGGTCGGGGCGAGCACCAACCAGGACCAGATCCTGCGCGCATGGGACCGGCAGAACATCGCCGCCGGTTTGAAGCCGGTGGAGTACCAGTACTTCGACGATGCGGTGGTCGGGCGCCTGGCGGTGATCACCGGGCGCGCGGATGTATCCTTCGAGCCCAATGCCACCGGCGCGTACTCCGCCCGCGATGGCAAGGTGCGCCGGGTCGGCCTGTTTCCCGGTGGCTGGCCGGACGCGGCGGCTATCTCGGTGACCACGCGCAAGGGCAGTGGCCTGGCCGCGCCGATCACCCAGGCGTTGAACACCCAGATCGCCTCGGGTACCTACGCACAGGCCCTCAAGCGCTGGAACGTGAGCGAAGAGGCGGTGCCCCGATCGCAGACCAATCCGCCGGGGCTGCCCGATCTGTGACGGTCAGGGATCGGCCCAGGCGATGCCCTGCGGCCGGTCACCGCCGCTGCGATGGAAGCTGGCGAGGGCGCCGAGGCAGTGCTCGACCTCCACGCACCAGGAAAGCGGGTAGGGGTCCAGCTGACCGTTGCCCAGCAGGTAGTCGACCGATCCCGGCCGCGCCGGATCGCCGCAGGAGCGCACCCCCGGCTCGCCTTCGCCGGGCACGAACATCAGCCAGGCATGGGCGCCGTTGCGCAGCATGCAGAGCGTCGTCCCGGCCGGGCTGGTCATCCACAATTCAAAGCGTGGCAGCTGCCTGGCCCGGGCGAGGGCCTGTTCAAGCTGGGCCGGCGATGCCACCGCCACGGCGTGCCCGTTGATGTCCATCGCGATCATGCCCGCGTCCTGCGCCAGGGTGTGCAGTCCGCTCACCAGCGCGCCTCCAGCGTGCGGAACGGCCGCGCCAGCAGCACGCCGTCTGCATCGTAGTCGCTCACCGCGCGCCCATCCACGCGCACGCTGGCCGGCCGCGTGCGCGACGGCCACCACACGCGCACCGCAGCATCGCGGCGCAGGCCCGGGCCCAACGTGAGCTGCAGCGCATCGTCGCGCTGTCGCGCCTGCAGTTGCAGGGTGCCGTAGGCGGTGGGCAGGCGCTCGATGGCCAGGCCGTCCCCGGCCACCCACGACGGCGGCGCACCCGGCAGCAGCGACAGTGCATCGTCGTCCTCGCGCATCAGCATGCCAAACAACGTGCGCCCGTACTCGGCACCGATCCAGGTGTGCGGCATGTCGCCCAGGTAGCGCGGAAAGCGCAGCCGCGAATGCACCACTTCGGCCAGCACCTGCCATTCCACTGGGCGGCGGTCGTGCAGCAGGCCCTGCAGCAGCTCCTCGGCGGCGGCCGGCTGGTCCAGGTGCACGTAGCTGAGCACGTTGCGGATCTCATAGGGCGTGTAGGCATACAGCGCATCGGGCTGCCTGCGCCTGCGCACGTCTTCCAGGTAACGCGCGAACGTGGTGTGCAGCGCCTCCGCAGGCAGCACACTCTGCGCGCCGGTCGGGTCCAGGGCGATCGACACACCGGTCGGGTCGCCATCGCCCAGATCGGCCGACGAGGGAATGAAGTCGATGCCCTTCCACGCCATCGTGGCGCGGATCGAGGCGCCCAGCGCGTCGTACAGCGCCTTGTACTGCGCACGCGCCCAGGCGGCGGTCTGGTGGTCGCCGAGCGACTCGGCCAGCCACGCCCCGTCATGCCAGCCCTTCAGGCCCCAGTAGTCGTCCCAGTAGCTGTGGGTGGGCGAGGGATAGCCTTCGTGGCTGATCGACGGGGCCAGGATGCCGGCAAAACGCGCCGGTGCCGGCTGGCCGGACATGTAGCCCGGCACCAGCGTGCGCTCGCGCAGCTCCTGCAGGAAACGCAACGCGGCCTTTACCTTGGGCAGGTACGCGCGCACCGATTCCGGGCCGCCGTCCAGGCGGGCCACGTCGGCCACCAGCGTGACGTACTGGCCCTGGCTGTCGTATTCGATATCCGAGCCGAAGCCGGTGTTGACGCTGCCATCGTCATTGAGGATCGGCGACACCAGCCCGTTGGCATGCACGCCGTGTGCGCTGTACCAGGCCAGGTAGTCGCGCGCGACCTTGGCCTCGCCCATGCGCAGCAGCACCGCCGAGGTGGCCATGCCGTCGCGGATGAAGGAGCGGTTGTAATTGCGTGGACCCGGCTGCATGGCCGGCCCGGTCTGGTTGATCAGCATGTAGGCGGCCTGCGCGCGCAGCATGTCCACCAGCGAGGGGTCGGGCAGGCGCAGCCCGACCTGGCCCAGCCGCGCCTGCCAGTCGGCCGATGCCTGGCCGGCCAGGGCTTCGAAGGCAGCATCGACATCGACGGGCGCATCGGCCAGGTCCAGTGGCGGGGCCTCGGGCAATGTGCCATCGGCACCGGCCGCAGCGGTGCCGAGCGGGAAGGCGACCACGACCGAGCGGCTTTGCCCGGGCGCCAACTGCACGCGATAGCCCAGCGCGGCGGCGGCCAGCCCGGCGGCATCGCTGGCCTGGCCTGCACGGGGCAGGGTGCCGGTGGCAATGGCTGCGGTGATCTCGGTGCTGCCGTCGGCGCCGAACGGCGCCGCCCCGGCCGTATCCACCGGGCTCAATGACTGCAGCAGGCGGCGGCCATTGACCCGCACGCTGCGGCCGTCGACGGCGATCTCACGGATCGGCGACAGGCCGCCGTTCTGCCACGGTGGGTTCATCTGCATCGGCCGCACCACCAGGGTCAAGCTGCCGTCCACGGGCTGCGTGCCGGTATTGCGCAGGCGATGGCGCAGGTAGGTCACCGGCTGGCCGTCGCGTTCGATCGCAAAGGTCTCGCTGCGCAGCTCCAGGCCCGGTTGCGGTGACCAGGTGGCCGACGGCATCGGCTTCCAGCCATCGCGCAGGGCGTGCTGCACCGGGTGCCCGGCGGCGCCGGCGGCGCTGCCATCGGCGTTGCGCCAGATCGGCTGTACCAACGGCGCGCCCTTGAACGCTTCAAGGTTGCCGTACTCATCGAAGATCGACTTCTGGCGTCCGCCGTGGATGCCTACCGCCGTCCAGTAGGTCTGCTGCATGTGCAGCGACGCCGGGAACAGTGCGCGCTGGGCGCCGGTGGCGGCGATCTGGTACTGCTTCATCGGGGTCATCACCGCCTTCGGCCCGAGCAGGCGCAGGCGTGTCACCTGCGGCGCGGCGCCGGCCACGCTCAGGCGCAGGGCGCTGGCCGTTACCGGTGCGGTGCCGGCCAGCCAGCTTTGCGGGCGGCTGCCCGCCTGCGCATCGGTGGCCAGATCGGTCCAGCGGCCCTGGCTGTCCTGCGCCTGCAGTCGCGCCGCGCCGTGCGCGCCGGCCCATTCCACCACCAGCCCGGTAGTGTCCAGCGGGCGCGGCAGGGTGATGTCCAGTGCGTGCGTGGCGTTGTTCACCCTCGGGAGGGCGACCGCCGCGCCGCCTTGCCACAGCGAGGCAGCCTGCTGCGTGGTGAGCGCGGCAACGCGGGCGCTGGTGGTGCCGTCGAGCGGCTCGAGCTCGAAAATCGACACGCCCCAGTCGGAGGTGCGGTCGGGGCTGGCCAGGCGCAGGTAACGCGCCTGGCGCGGGGCGAAGAACAGGCTCTCGATGCCGCCGAGCGAGTCGGTCATGGTGTAGGCGGGCTGCCATTGCCTGCCGTCCAGCGAGGTCTGCAGCGTGTAGCCCTCGGGGTTGGACACATCCCAGGTGATCCGCGCGCCGGCGACCGTGGCCGGCGTGCCCAGGTCCACCTGGAACCAGTGGCCCGGGCTGAAGGCGCCGCCGGTGACCGTCTTCGGGTCGCCATCGATGAGGTGGCTGACAGCCATGGCAGGCACCTGCTGCGAGGAGCTGCTGGCCTGCCACTGGCCGCGCGGCGGCAGTGTCTGGGCCGATGCTGCCAGGCTCAGCATCAGCACCGGGACGAGGAGGGCGGCGCGCACGCGCCGGTGTCGCATGCGTGGCAAGGTCCGGCGATCGGCGGGCAACCCCATCAAGCTCTCCTCGGCATCCCTCAATATGAGGTGGAGACAACGCTAACAGGGGGTGTAATCGTTTACATGACGCATCGCAATATCGCCTTCCGGCTCAGTCCACGGCCGCCACGATCCGTTCGCGCAGCCAGCGATGGGCAGGGTCGCGGTGCACGCGCTCGTGCCACAGCATCACCATCTCGAAGCCGGGCACGTCGATCGGCGCGGCGACGGCCTTCAGTGCCGGGTCCTGATCGACCAGCCGCGAGGGCATCATGGCGACCAGGTCGGTGCGCAGCAGCACGCTGCGCAGGAACAGGAAGTGCGGCACCGACAGCACCACGTTGCGGCGTGCCCCGGCATGCGCCAGCGCGCTGTCGGTGTTGCCGTGGAAGCCGCCGCCCTCGGGCGAGACGATCACGTGGTCCAGCGCGCAGAACTGCCGGAGCGTCGGCCGTCGCCTGAGCCGCGGATGGTCGCGGCGGCCCGCCAGCACGTACCGCTCCTGGAACAGCGGCCGATGGTGCAGGCTGGGCGGGGCCTCGGAGGTGATGTGGATGGCCAGGTCGATGGCGCCGCGCTCGCTCTGCTGCACCATCTGGCCGGGGACCAGGCCGACCACGGCCAGCCGCGCGGAAGGCGCGGCGCGGCGCACCCCGGGCAGGGCCGGCAGGACCACGGTGGTTTCGCCGAAATCCGAGGCCATGATCCGCCAGGTGAGTGCGGCCTGCCCGGGGTCGAACGCCTGCACCGGCGCAACCGCGCGCTGCAGGGCGGACAGCGCCTCGGCCAGCGGTTCGCGCAGTGCGTCGGCGCGCGGGGTACTGCGCATGCCGCGCGGACCCGGCAGCAGCAACGGGTCGTCGAACAGCGCGCGCAGGCGGCCCAGCTGCACGCTGACCGTGGGCTGCGCCAGGTGCAGGCGCTCGGCGGCGCGGGTGACGTTGAGCTCTTCCAGCAATGCCTGCAGGGTGACCAGCAGGTTGAGGTCGATCCGGCGCAAGGAATTGTCCAAGGCAATGCCTGCAATTTCAGGAATTCATTTCTACTATAGCGAGGTGTCGCCTAACGTGGTTGGCATTCCCCCAACTGGAGTGTCCATGAACATCCTGCTTGTCTACGCGCATCCCGAATCCACCTCGCTCAACGGCGCGCTCAAGGCGTTCACCGTCGCGCGCCTGCAGCAGGCCGGCCACAGCGTGCAGGTGTCGGACCTGTACGCCATGCAGTGGAAGTCGCAGCTGGACGCGGCCGACCACGTCGGGCGTGATCCCCGCGTTCCCTTCCATGCCTCGCTGGACTCGCGCCAGGCCTTCGCCAACGGCGCCCAGAGTGCGGACATCGCCGCCGAGCAGGACAAGCTGCGGTGGGCCGATGCGGTGATCCTGCAGTTCCCGCTGTGGTGGTTCTCGATGCCGGCCATCCTCAAGGGCTGGGTCGACCGGGTCTACGCCTACGGCTTTGCCTACGGCGTGGGCGAACACTCCGATACGCACTGGGGCGACCGCTACGGCGAGGGCGCGATGACCGGCAAGCGCGCCATGCTGGTAGTGACCACCGGTGGATGGGACTCGCACTACGGTCCGCGTGGCATCAACGGCCCCATCGAGGATGTGCTGTTTCCCATCCAGCACGGCATCCTGTTCTACCCCGGTTTCGACGTGCTGCCGGCGCATGTGATCTATCGCAGCAGCCGCGTCGACGCCGCGTCCTACCCGTACGAGCTGGACAGATTGGGCGCGCGCCTGGATGGCCTGGCCACCGACCCGGTGATCGCCTATCGGCGGCAGAACGCCGGCGACTACGAGATTCCCGCGCTGCGCCTGCGCGAGGGCCTGGCCGATGGACAGGTGGGCCTGGGCATCCATATCGCCGACTGAGCGCAGGGCGGCGCTTGACGCATCGTCAAGCGCCGCCGCACCCCACTTGACGTGCTGGCGGTTCACGCATGCCCGCCCGGTCCGCACACTTTCCCGGTGCCAGTGCAGACCCGCGACTGGCCACATCGATCATCACCGGGGACCCTCATGATCAGCATTCCTGTTTCCATCGGCGCGCATGCCCGCCTGGCCCGTGCCTCGCGTTGGCTGTGCATCCTGGGCTACGTCGCCCTGGCCATCGGCATGGCGTGGACCACGCTCAGTGGCCATCGGCAGGCGCAGGCCATCCTCAAGGACGCGGTCACCGTGCAGGTGCCGGTGCAGCTGGAACGCATCGAAGAACAGCGCGGCCGCAAAGGGCGGGTCAGCCACGCCTACCACTTCACCTATCGGTTCCAGGCCCGCGGCGCAGACCACCAGGGGCATTTCAGCACCTCCGAAGACAACGCCGCCCCTTACCTGGAGGAGGGCGCACACGTCGCGGTGGCCTATGCGCGTGCCGACCCGGCACGCTTTGAGCGGCTGGAGCGGCTGCAGGGCCAGCAGCGCCTGGGGGCGGTGCTGGGGCGGCTGACAGTGGGCGTGCTGCTGCTGGGCGTGCTGGTCTTGGTGGTCCATCTGTTGCTCACCCGCAAGGTGTTCGTGGTGCGGTCTTCGTCGGTCGCGGCGGTCGGTTGAGGTGCGTGCACGAGGGCAGGATGCCGGCATGGTTGACAGCCGAAACGGCCACGGTAGGGTGGCCGATTCCCACCCGTTCTGGTCCTTTCCCATGCCTGTCCCGGAGTTCGCGGTGCTGCTGTCGCGCCACATGCGCCGCATCCGCGCCAGCGCCGGTGGCGTGGCGGCAGAGATCGGCATCAGTCGCGAAGCCGTCAACAACTGGCGTGCCGGTGCGTCATTGCCCAGCCGGCGCCATCGCGAGCGCGTGCTGGCCTGCGCCAATTACCTGCGCCTGACCGAAGCCGAATCCAATGCACTGCTGTGTTCGGCCGGATTCGAGCCGGAGTTTCCGGTCGAGCCGGTGCTGGCGCCGCCGTCGGCCGAGGCGGTGCCGACCACGGTGCTGCACCTGCTGGACCGGCTGCAGCAGTTGCGCCCCTACCCGGTAAGCCTGTTGCTGACCCAGGCCCACTGGGGCCAGCCGCCCGAGCGCGAAGCGATCCTTGCCGAGGCGGCACGCCGCTACGGCAGCGGGCGCGTGCTGCACCTGCAGCCACCGTTCCGGGCCGGCGTGGATGACCAGGATTACTTCGCGCTGTTGGCCGCCCAGTGCGGGCTGGACGGCATCGCGTCCGATGCCGCCTTCGAGGCCGCGCTGGCACGCCGGCTGCAGCAGCCGGGCGCGCTGTTCTGCCTGGTCAGCCGCTTCGAACAGGGCGCTCCCGGGCCGCGTGACGTGCTGGCCGGCATCCTGCGCAGCCTCAGTGAAATGTACAGCGGCAAGCTGCACCTGCTGATCTGCGGCGGCGCGGCACTGGCCGATCTCAAGTACCAGGGCGGGGACCTGTCGCTGCTCAACATCGCCGCCACCGAGCACTGGCCCGAGCTGGGCGTGGACGACCTGCAACGCAACGCCGCCAACGTGCCGGCGTATCTGCTGGAGCGCGCGCTGTACCTGTCCGGCGGCCATCCGCTGCTGGCGCAGGCGGCGCTGACCCTGCTGGCCACGCCCTCGCCCGCGTCCGCGCTGGACGACGAAGCGGTGATCGCCACCCTGGCCACCCATCCGCGCCTGTGGGAGGCACTGCTGCCGGTGCTGCGGGATCCAGTCGCACGCCAGGCCGTGGATGCCTGGTTGCAGCGACCGAGGTTGGCCCCGGCACGCCCCTACCTGGTGGATCCACTGCTGCGCCAGTTGTACTGGCAGAACCTGCTGGCCGCGCGCACGCATGCCGATGGCGCCTGGCTGGAATGGCGCTGCGAGGCGATCCGGCGCACGGTGCGGCAGGTGACCGACAGCCTTGCCGAGCTGCCCGCGTGAGGCGTGCCGCCGGCCTGTTGCGCTGGCGCAGCTGGCGCCTGCTGCTGATCGCCGCGGCGACCTGGTTCGTGGGCAGCCTGTTCGTGGCGCCGATGCTCAATCCCTGGGTGGCATGGAAGATCGCGCACGACGGCGAGAGCATGATGCTGATGCAGCGTGCCCGCATCGACATGACCCTGCTGCGCGAGGAGGCGCACGGCTACTGGCAGCGCGAAGGGGTGTGGCCCACCGGGATCGCGGTGCCCGGCGTGCAGGATCCGGGCGAGGCGGTACTGGTGGCCGAAACGCCGGCGCCGTTCGTGCTGCGGCTGCGTTTCACCGATCGTTTCCCGGCCAGCGCCGGCTTGGCCGGAACGGTGCTGGAGCAGACCCTGCAGCCGGCCAGCGGGCAGTGGCGCTGTCGCCCGGGCGACCCGCCGCCACCCACGCGCTGGCTGGCACCGGACTGCCAGGCCGACGCGCCGTGGACGCTCATCCAGTGGCTGTGCCTGCTGCTCGGCGTGGCGGTGGCGGTGCTGATCGTGCTGGGCGTGCTCTGGTACCGGGTGCGGCCGGCCATTGCCGCGATCCTGCGCCGGCCGGCGCGCCTGTTCGAGCAGCCGCTGCAGACGCTGCCGGGGCTGGATCGGCAGTTGGGCTGGGTGCGCCTGCGCGAGCGGGTGCTGGCTGACGCCGGGGTGGCCAAGGTGCGATGGCGCGAGGCGCTGCGCCATGCCGCGGCACCGGCCACGGCGCAGGCGACGGCACTGGCGGGCCGGATCGGCGCTGCCGATGCACCCGCGCAGGGATGGGCGTTGCCCGGCTGCGTGCGTGAGTGGACGCTGCCCGACGACCTGCCGCTGGGGCTGGAGCGGCTGTGGGTTTACCTGCCCGCGCCGGCGCTGGGCGGAGAGGCGATCGTGCAGCAGCTGCGCGGCATGCCCAATGGCCAGGACGTGGTGCTGGTGGTGAGTCCGTCGCTCGCCGCCGAGCCGGCGCTGCGGGCCCATGCCGAGGACCCGGCCAACCTGTGCGCGTGCCTGGAGCAGGCCGCGCAGACCCGCTGGCTGCTGCAGCCCAATGCGCAGGCTGCGCTGGTGGCATTGCTGGCGCGCCAGTTGAAGGTCACCCGTATTTCGCCCTACCAGACCCACGGCGGCATCACCCGGCCGGCTGCGTTCTTCGGCCGCGCGTCATTGCTGGCCCGGGTGCTCAACCGCGAGCCGGGCAACTACCTGCTGGTGGGCGGGCGGCAGCTGGGCAAGACCAGCGTGATGAAGGCGATCGAACGCCGCTTCGCCGGGCATCCGCGCGTGCATTGCCAGTACCTGTCCCTGCGCGACCATCGCCTCGGCGTGCGCCTGGCGGTGGCGGCGGGCCTGCCCGAGAGCGCCGAGATGGATGAGGTGGTAGCGGCGCTGTCGGCGCAGGCCGGCGGCCGCCAGCTGCTGTTGCTGGTCGATGAGACCGACCTGTTCCTGCGCGCCGACGCCGCTGCCGGGTATCGGCAGCTGGCGGCGCTGCGCGCGATCAGCGAGGAGGGCCGCTGCCACTTTATGCTGGCCGGCTTCTGGGACCTCTACGAAGCGGTGACCCTGGATTTCGCCTCGCCGCTGCGCAACTTCGGCGAGGTGATCCACGTGGGCGGCCTGGAGGACGAGGCCTGCCAGGCGCTGGCGACCGAGCCGATGGCCCGCCTCGGCGTGCACTTCAGCGCGCCGGAACTGCCACGTCGCCTGGTCGCCGCATGCGGCCGCCGCGCCAACCTGGTGGCGATCGTCTGCCAGCAGCTGCTGTCCCAGCTGGGCCGCGGCCAGCGCGTGATCGATGCGGCCCAGCTGCACGCCGCGCTGGTGGCCGAGCCGGTGTTCGACGCGCTGGCCGGCTGGGCCCGACTCACCCCGGACCCGATGGCCAATCGCATCGATCGGGTGGTGGTGTACCGGCTGGCCTGCGCGCAACTGGGCAACGGCGGCGAGCGTGGCGTGCGCCTGGAGGACCTGCTGGCCGACGTGGATGCGGCCGGTGTACGCCTGGATCCGGAAGCGCTGCGCCGCTCCCTGGCGCGCCTGCAGCTGGCCTATGTGATCCGGCGCGACGAGGATGGCCCGCGGTTCGTGTTCGCCGTGCCGTTGTTCGCCACCCAGTTCCAGTGGGAGGAGGCGCGCACCCTGCAGCAGCGCGAACTGCAGGCGATGGCGCAGGAGGAGGCGGCCGCGTCGCCACGACGTGTCGATGACGCCACATCGTGACGTAATACGCTGCTCCTTCGCATCGATTCTGCGATAGTGGGGCGATGTTCGTGCATCACGGCGGTTGGATGCTGCACCCCCAGGAATTGTCTTCAACCCAGATTGGTGCCGTGCTGGCGCAGGCGTGGGGCGTGCGCGCAACCTCGGTGGTGCAGCGCCCGGCCGGCGCCGATGCCGGCGCGACGGTGTACCAGGTCGGCGCGCACGATGGCGCGCGGTGGTGGCTGAAATGCCGCCGTTACGCGGTCGATGACGCGGTCTGGCAGGTGCTCCAGCATCTGCGGGGGCCGCTCGGCCTGGCCGAAGTGGCCGCGCCCCAGCCGGCACTGGACGGTGCTCCGGCCGTGCGTGCCGAGGGCCTGCAATGGACGCTGTTTGCCTATATCGAAGGTCAGTCCGGTTTCGAGGCGGCGCTGTCGCAGGCGCAGTGGCGGCGCCTCGGCGAGGTGCTGCGCCAGGTGCACGACGTGCGCCTGCCATCGACGCTGTCAGCCGGACTGGCACAGCCCGGTTTCGACGACGACACGGCGGTGGAGCGGGTAGGGGCGTGGCTGCGCCGCGGCGATGCGCGCTGGCCGGTGCCCGACGCGCTGGCCGGGCAGTACCTGCGCAGTTGGCGACAGCATCGGCTGCGCATCGACGAGGTCTGGCAGCGTTGCGTGGCGTTGCGTGAGCGCCTGCTACGGCAGCCGCTGCAGCGGGTGCTGTGCCACGGCGACCTGCACGCCGGCAACCTGCTGCTGCGTCCGGACGGCGGGCTGTGCCTGATCGACTGGGACGACATGCTGCTGGCCCCGCGCGAACGCGACCTGATGCTGGTCGGTGCCGGGGTGGGCGGGCGTTGGGGGCGTGACGATCCGCCGTGTTTCCGCGAGGGCTATGGCGAGGTGGTCGTGGACGCTGCGCGCCTGGCCTATTACCGGCATTGGCGGATCCTGCACGACGTGCAGGAGTTCCACGACCTGCTGCTGGAGCCGGGCGCCGCCGCGCGTCCTCCCACCCAGCGCCGCCAGGCCCTGCGTTACATGGACGAGCAGTTCGCGCCCGGCAACGTGGTCGACAGCGCGGCGCGCAGCTGGGCGCTGGCGCTGGTGCAACCCGGCTAGGGGCTCCCCTGCGGTCAACCGGATCGGCGCGAGGCCCGGAAGGGCCGAGCCTACTCGCCCGGCTTGGCCGCAGCGCTGGCCGCCTGTGACGCCGCGCGCCGCGACAGCACCGCCTCGCGATGGGCGATGTAGGCATTGGCGGCCAGGATGATCCCGGCACCGATCACGGTCCAGCGATCCAGCCGCTCGCCGAACAACAGCCAGCCCAGCGTGGCCACCAGCGGCAACTGCATGAAGCTGATCGGGGTCAGCGCGGACACGTCGCCCAACCGCAACGCACGCGTCCACAGCAGTTGGCCGATGGTGCCCATCAGGCCGGTCGCGGCCAGCCACAGCCAGGCCATGCCGGTCGGCCATACCCAGGCGAACAAGGCCGGCACCAGCGACAGCGGCACCCAGAACACATAGGTGTAGAGCACCACCGCATCGGCGCTGTCCACGCGGGTGAGCTGCTTGATCTGGATCGCCACCAGCGAGCTGAGCACCGCCGCCAGCACCGCCACCAACGTGCCCGGGGTAAAGCTGGTCGAGCCGGGCCGTACGATGATCAGCACGCCGATGAAGCCGATCACCACCGCCGCCCAGCGCCGCGCGCGCACGGTCTCGCCCAGCCACAGCACGGCGGCGATGGTGACGAACAACGGGGTGGAGTAGGACAACGAAATGGCCTGGGACATCGGCAGGTGGCCGATCGCCCAGAACGCACACAGCATCGACGCCAGCCCGATCGCGCTGCGCAGCAGGTAGCGTGGCAACTGCCGGGTCTTCAGCGAGGCGCGGCCGGGGCGCAACAGCATCGGCAACAATGCCAGCAGGCCAAATGCATTGCGGAAGAACGCCACCTCCTGGGTTGGCACCGAGCGGGTGGCGTAACGGATCGCCACGGCCATCAGGCCAAAGGCCATCGTGCTGCCCAGCATCAACAGCGCCGCCCGCATCGGGGCCGGCGCGGGCAGTGCCAGCGGCGGGGTCACCACTGTGCGCCGATCAGGCGCGGCTCCGGCTCGATCGGCACGCCGAACTTCTCCAGCACCGACGCCGAGATCTGTCGGGCCAGGGCCAGCAGCTGCGCGCCGCTGGCGTTGCCATGGTTGACCAGCACCAGGGCATGCTGCGGGGAAACGCCGGCATCGCCGTCGCGATGGCCCTTCCAGCCGCAGGCCTCGATCATCCAGGCGGCCGACAGCTTGCGGCGGGTGTCCTGGTCGGCCGGGTACACCGGCAGGTCGGGGAAATGCTGCAGCAGTACCTCCACCTGTTCCAGCGGCAGTACCGGGTTCTTGAAGAAGCTGCCGGCGTTGCCCAGCACGTCCGGGTCGGGCAGCTTGCGGCGGCGGATGTTGATCACCGCGTTGGCCACGTCCGCCGCCACCGGCAGTTCCACGCCCATCGCCTGCATTTCCTCGTTGATCCCGGCATAGCCCAGGCGCAGGGCATGCAGCAACGGCAGGCGCAGCTCCACCGCGCTGATCAGGTAGCGGTCCGGCTGCTGTTTGAACACGCTGTCGCGGTAACCGAACTGGCAGGCCTCGGCATCCAGTCGCACCCACTGGCCGCCCTCGCGGTCCCAGGCCTCCACGGTCTGGATGAACTCGTCCACCTGCACGCCGTAGGCGCCGATGTTCTGGATCGGCGCAGCACCGGCGGTACCGGGAATCAACGCCAGGTTCTCCAGCCCGGACAGCCCGTTCTGCAGCGACCACATCACCAGCCCATGCCAGCTCACGCCGGCGCCGGCGCGCACCACGGTGTGGTCGGCGCGGTGCTCCAGGATCTCGATGCTGCGATTGGCGAACACCAGCACGGTGCCGTCCACGTCGCCGGCCAGCAGCACGTTGCTGCCGCTGCCCAGTACCAGCAGCGGCGCGGCGGCCACCTGGGGCAGGGCAAGTACATCCGGCAGCAGCGTCACGTCGTGCAGTTCCAGCAGCTGCGCGGCGCTGGCATCGACGTGGAAGGTGTTGAGGGCCTTCAGGGAGGCGTTTTCAGTCAGGGTCCAGGCAGGCATTGCATTACTCATAGGGGGGCGACCGCGCCGCGGCTGGGGGCTTCGCGGCGGCGGCGGATGGCCTCCACGCAGTCCTGCACCAGCGCCGGGCCACGGAAAATCAGGCCGCTGTAGCACTGCACCAGCGCCGCGCCGGCCGACATCTTGGCCACCGCATCGGCGCCGGACTGGATGCCACCGACGCCGATCAGCGGCATCGACTCGGGCAGGCGCGCGCGCAGCCGGCGCAGCACCAGCGTGGACTGGCCCAGCAGCGGCGCCCCGGACAGACCGCCGGCTTCTTTGGCCAGCGGATCAGCGGCCACCGCACTGCGGTCGATGGTGGTGTTGGTGGCGATCACCCCGTCCACCTTCAGCTCGCTGAGCACGCGTGCGGCCGCGTCGATGTCGCGGTCACTGAGGTCCGGCGCCACCTTGACCAGCATCGGCACGCGCCGTCCGTGCTGGGCGGCCAGCCGTTCCTGGCTGTCGCGCAGCTGCGAAATCAGCTGGCGCAGCGCGTTCTCTTCCTGCAGTTCGCGCAGGCCGGCGGTGTTGGGCGAGGAGATGTTGACGGTGATGTAGTCGGCCAGCGGATACACCTTCTGCAGGCAGTGCTGGTAATCGTCGAAGGCCTGCTCGTTGGGGGTGTCCTTGTTCTTGCCGATGTTGATGCCCAGCAGGCCGGTGCGGCGCTTGGCACGCTCGACGTTGCGCACCAGCGCATCCACGCCCAGGTTGTTGAAGCCCATGCGGTTGATGATGGCCTGGTGGGCCGGCAGCCGGAACAGCCGCGGCTTGGGATTGCCGTCCTGCGGGCGCGGGGTGATGGTGCCGATTTCCACGAAGCCAAAGCCCAGTGCCAGCAGCGCATCGATGTGTTCGCCGTTCTTGTCCAGCCCGGCGGCCAGGCCGACCGGGTTGGGAAACTCCAGGCCGAAGGCCTTGGTCGGCAGGGGCGCGATGCGGCCGGCCAGCAGTGGCGTGGTGCCGGTACGGTAGGCCAGTTCCAGGCCGCTCAGGCCAAGGCCATGGGCGCGCTCGGCATCGAAGGCGAACAGGAAGGGGCGGGCAAGCGAGTACATGGCGTGGTATCAGTCCAGCGTGCCGATGAAGGCACGGGTGTGGTATTCGAAGGCGACCTGGCCGTCCACCGCATGCGCGTCGAACAGCTGCTGCAGTGCCTCCAGCATCGGGGCGTGGCGCGGGTGGCCGGCCTGCGGGGCGTAGGAGGACGACAACAGGCGCCCGCGCAGGCCGTCCAGGTCCATCCGCTGCACGTTGGGGAAACTGGCCATACCGCGCAGGCCGGTGCCGAACCAGGCGTGCATGGTGGCATCGTCCTGGTAGCGCTCGGCGACCTGGGTGTAGTCGGTGCCGAACTCCAGCAGCAGTTGCTCGTAGCCCACCAGGAAGGGCGAGGCATCGAGCAGGCGCGAGTTCCAGAACACCAGCGCCAGCCCGCCGGGATGCAGGATGCGCGCCCATTCGGCGCGTACCGCGTCGGTGTCGAACCAGTGGAAGGCCTGTGCGGCCGCGACCAGGCCCACGCTGTCATTGGCCAGGGTGGTGGCCTCGGCGGTGCCGTCCACCAGCTTCAGGCGCAGGTAGTCCGGGGCCAGCCAGTGTTCTGCGGCCGTGCGCATGGCCGCGTTGGGCTCCACGGCGATCACCGGATGGCCGCTGGCCAGGAACAGGCGGGTGGAGATGCCGGTGCCGGCGCCGATGTCGGCAACCAGGGTCTCGGTGGGCACGCCGATATCGTGATGCAGCCAGTCCAGCAGGGCCGGCGGGTAGTCGGGGCGGTAGCGGACGTAGTCGGCGACGCGACTGCTGAAGCGTTCCGTCGAATCCGATGCGCTCATGCAGACCTCACGGTTGGGATGCGGCAAACAGGGCCAGTCCACCGAAGAACAACAGGAAACCCATCACCACCAGGATGCTGATGATCACCGCCACCCAGCCCAGGATCAGGCCGGCCAGGGCCAGTCCGTCGCCTTCCAGGGCCTGCGGCTGGCGACGGATCTCGGCGCGGGCCATGTGCCCGGTCACGATCGCCACCAGGCTGCCGATGAACGGCAGTACCGTCCAGCCGACGATGCCCATGACCAGGCTGACCACGGCCAGCGCGCTGGTTTGTCGAAGTGGCTGGTTCATCCGGTTCCTCCAAGGCAATGCGCCCATGATAGTGCCTGCGGCCGGATTAGCCCACGCTTGAGCAGCCACGGGCGGGCGCCCGGCGCCCCCTCGTCAGCGTCCGAGCCGTCCGCCGGCGCCGTTGAACACCCACTGCATGAAGTCCAGGCCGGCCGGGATCAGCCAGAAGAACACCCACGCGATCAGGGCGACCAGCACGATCAGCCCACCCCAGCCCATCCACAGTCCGGCCAGGGCCACGCTGCGGGCGTTGGATGCGTAGGGACGACGGCGGATCTGCGCGCACGCCACATGGCCGCACACGATCGAGACCAGGCTGCCGAGCACGGGCAGGAAGCTCAAGCCCAGCAGGGCGAAGACGATGCTCGCCCAGGCCAGGACATTGTGGCCGGGCGGTGCGGGCGAGGCAGTGGCAGGCAGCGGTGTGGACATGGCGGTCTTCCTTGACGGTGTTACCCATCATAGTCGCCCGGCTCAGCCCATCAGCACCTGACCGCCATCCACGTTCAAGGTGTGCCCGGTGATCCAGCGCGCCAGCGGCGAGCACAGGAACAGCGCCGCATCGGCGATCTCCTGTGGCTGGCCGAAACGGCCGAACGGAATCTTCGCCAGGGTGCCGTGGTACAGCGCCGGATCCTGCGTGCGGCGTCGCGCCCACAGGCCGTCCTCGAACTCGATCGAGCCCGGGGCGATGGCGTTGACCCGGATCCGTTCCGGGGCCAGCGCCAGCGCCTGGGAGGTGGTGTAGTGCATCAACGCCGCCTTGGCCGCCGCATAGGGGGCCGCGCCGGGGCGCGGTTGCTGTGCGGCGATCGAGGCGAGGTTGAGGATGCAGGCGTCGGCGGACTGGCGCAGCCAGGGCAGGGCCAGGCGCGAGGCCCGCACCGCCGCCATCAGATCGACGCCGAGGCTGGCCTCCCAGCCGGCCTCGTCGTCGGCCATGCCATAGCCGGTAGCGTTGTTGACCAGTACGTCGATGCCGCCCAACGCGTCGGCCGCTTCGGCCAGCCAGCGCTGGATATCGTCCGGCGCGGACAGGTCCGCCGCAGTGGTGTGGATGGCCAGGCCGAGGGCCTGGGCCTCCCCACCCAGCGCGGCGAGCCCGGGCTCACCGCGTGCGCAGACCGCGACGCGGGCGCCCGCCGTAGCGAACGCCAGCGCCATCGCGCGACCGATGCCCTTGCTGCCACCGGCCACCAGCACGCGGCGGCCGCTGAAATCCAGGCAGGGAGCGCTCACAGGTCGAACTTGATGCCCTGGGCCAGCGGCAGCGAATCGGAGTAGTTGATGGTGTTGGTCTGGCGGCGCATGTAGACCTTCCATGCATCCGAGCCGGACTCGCGGCCACCACCGGTATCCTTTTCGCCACCGAAGGCGCCACCGATTTCCGCACCGGAGGTGCCGATGTTGACGTTGGCGATGCCGCAGTCCGAACCGGCCGCCGACAGGAAGCGCTCGGCGGTCTTCAGGTTGGTGGTGAAGATCGACGAGGACAGGCCCTGCGGCACGCCGTTCTGCATGTCGATCGCTTCTTCCAGCGTGCTGTACTTCATCACGTACAGGATCGGCGCGAAGGTCTCGTGCTGCACCACTTCGTCGCTGTTCTTCAGCCCGGTGACGATCGCCGGCAGCACGAAGTTGCCGGCGCGGTCGATGCGGGTACCGCCGGTTTCCACGGTGCCGCCGCTGGCCTTGGCCTTCTCGATGGAGGCCAGGAACTGCTGCACGGCGCCGTCGCTGTTGAGCGGGCCCATCAGGTTGGCCGGGTCGGTCGGATCGCCGATCTTGCCTTCCACCTGCTTGTACGCCTTGACCAGCGTGGCCAGCACGTCGTCATGGATGGATTCGTGCACGATCAGGCGGCGGGTGGTGGTGCAGCGCTGGCCCGCGGTGCCGACCGCGCCGAACACGATGCCGGGGATGGCCAGTTTCAGGTCGGCGGTTTCGTCCAGGATGATGGCGTTGTTGCCGCCCAGTTCCAGCAGGCAGCGGCCCAGGCGCTGGGCGACCTTGCCGGCGACCTGGCGGCCGACCTGGGTCGAGCCGGTGAAGCTGATCAGCGGCACGCGCTTGTCGGCGACCATCTTTTCCGACAGTTCCGTGCCGGCATCGTTGATCAGGAAGAACAAGTCCGGGAAGCCGCCTTCGCGCAGCGCTTCGTTGCAGATGCGCATGGACGCGATCGCGGTCAGCGGGGTCTTGTTGGACGGCTTCCACAGGCAGATGTCGCCGCAGATGGTGGCCAGGAACGCGTTCCATGCCCACACCGCCACCGGGAAGTTGAACGCGCTGATGATGCCGACCAGGCCCAGCGGCTGGTACTGCTCGTACATGCGGTGGCCGGGGCGTTCGGAATGCATGGTGTAGCCGTACAACATGCGGCTCTGGCCCACGGCGAAATCGGCGATGTCGATCATCTCCTGCACTTCGCCATCGCCTTCGGGCTTGCTCTTGCCCATTTCCAGGGCGACCAGCGAACCCAGCGCGTCCTTGTTGGCGCGCAGCGCTTCGCCGCACAGGCGCACGGCCTCGCCACGGCGCGGGGCCGGGGTGGTGCGCCACACGTTGAAAGCTTCCTGGGCGCGGGCGATGATGGTTTCGTAATCGGCGTCGGTGGTGGCGTGCACGGTGGCGATCGGCTCACCGGTGGTCGGGTTGACCGGGGTGATCACGCCGGCGCTGGTGGCGCTGGACCACTCGCCGTTGCCGAGGTAGGTGCCAGCGTTGGTCGCGTCCAGGCCAAGGGCCTTGAGCAGCTCAGAGGACATGCAAACTCCTGTTGCGTATCAAAAAAGGGCGCAGCCGCTGGCAAGGGTGGGGGGCGGCATGCAGAACGCCGATTTTAGCAGACCGCGGCACCGGCCCGATCTGCCATGGGATGGGGCAGGCGGGCCGCCGGCCGACGCCCCCCGTGGCGCCGCCACCGGCTAGAATGCAGCATTGAACCGACGCGGCCACGGCCGTGAACCGGTCGCCTCATCCCCAGGAGTCTGAATGAACGTTACCGTTGCGGAAGGTGTGGTTGTCGGCAATCGTCTGCCGTTCGTGCTGTTTGGCGGCCTGAATGTGCTCGAAGACCTCGATTCGACCCTGCACGCAGCCGAGCACTTCACCACGGTGACCGCCAGGCTCGGCATCCCGTACGTGTTCAAGGCATCGTTCGACAAGGCCAACCGTTCCTCGATCAAGTCCTTCCGCGGTGTCGGCCTGGACGAAGGCCTGCGCATCTTCGAGGAGGTCAAGCGCCGGTTCGGCGTGCCGGTGATCACCGACGTGCACGAAGTGGCCCAGGCCGCGCCGGTGGCCGAGGTGGTGGACGTGCTGCAGATTCCGGCGTTCCTGGCCCGCCAGACCGATCTGGTCGAGGCCATCGCGCGCACCGGTCGTGCGGTCAACATCAAGAAGCCGCAGTTCCTCAGCCCCACCCAGATCAAGCACATCGTGGCCAAGATCCGCGAGGCCGGCAACGAGAACATCATCCTGTGCGAGCGAGGCGCGCAGTTCGGCTACGACAACCTGGTGGTGGACATGCTGGGCTTCCGCGAGATGATCGAATCCACCGGCGGCCTGCCGGCGATCTTCGACGTGACCCACAGCCTGCAGCGCCGCGACGCCGGCAGCGATGCCTCCGGCGGCCGCCGTCGCCAGGTCGCCGAACTGGCCCGTTCGGGCATGGCGCTGGGCCTGGCCGGCTTGTTCCTGGAGGCCCATCGCGACCCCGACCACGCCCGTTGCGATGGCCCCAGCGCGCTGCCGCTGTCGGCGCTGGAGCCGTTCCTGACCCAGATCAAGGCGCTGGACGAACTGGTCAAGGGCTTCCCGGAACTGGACATCCGCTGAGCCGGCAGACCCGCATCCGGTGGCAACGGCCTTGGTCCTGTCGCTGAATGTGGGTATCCTTCACGGCTGCACCGCGCACTTTGCCGGTGCAGCAAGCGGTCTGGCGGCACGTCCGCCCCCGCACTTGGCCCCGTAGCTCAGCTGGATAGAGCGTCCCCCTCCTAAGGGGAAGGTCGCCCGTTCGAATCGGGCCGGGGTCACCATCCGTCGTCGCGTATCGCGCATCCAGGCTGCATCGTGTTCCTCACGCGGCCGACCGACTAAGATCGTTGAGCGTGCGCCCTCCGTCGCGCCTCCCGGCCGGACTGGATGCGGTTGATGTACATCATGCTGAACTCGCTTGCCATCACCGCGCCGATGATCGAGGCGTACAGGGTTGCCCGGGTCACTGCAACGGTTGCCTGCAGGTAGATCAATACCGCAACAGCGATGACGGCGACGGCCAAAACCAGCCAGGCGAGCCAGGAGTACGTGGTGCCTTTGGCAAGCCGCAGGTAGCGGCGAAGCTCCGATTCTTCGGATTTCACCGCGCAGGCCAGGTCGTGGAGCAATGCAGCGAACAGAAAGCCGAGCAGATACCCGGCCGAAAGCTCAACGGTCCGGCCAAAGGGGTGGAACACCGCGTAGAGCCCGTAGCAGGTCGAGGCGATCATCAGCACAAGCCCCAGCCCACCCACGGCCTTGATGGTGGTGGAGGCCTGCTTCGGGTTGAATGCTGCCGCAGTGGCGCGCCATGCCAGGCGCCATTTGGTTGAATACGCGTGCGCTGAGTGTTTCATCCCACCTTCCCATGTGCGGCGTCCGGCACGCCGCTTATGGATTTCATCGGCCGAAGTGGGCAGATCCTGACAGTGACACCCGGCGCGTACAGCGCGCTCGCGCTTGAGGCGGAGCCGCAGCGCATCCAGATGCGCAGGGCAGGGCACAGGAGGTGGCCAAGGATCAGACGCATGCCAAGGGCTCGGCGCAGCACCGCGCCGCAGCGGTGATCCAGCCCTTTGCGGTACATCAGCCAGCCGGGTCCCTGCGGGTGCGGCGCGCCGGCAGCCCCCCGTGACGGCCAGATGCGCCGTTACCGCGGCCGGAACCCGTCGAAGCGTGCCTGGCTGATCGCCTGCCGCGCCCGGCAGCCGGGGCAGGTAATGGCCACGCCGCCGGGAATGAGCTGCAGGCCGTTCTCGCCATTGGCGGTGAAGTGGCGCTTGCAGCCCACGCAGGCAGCGGCGATGGAGGTTATCCAGGACGCGGACGCGTCTGCTGCATCGACCGGGCCGTTGACTTCAATCAGTTCGAAAATGCCGGTGCAGGTCATCGGGAGTTGGATCCGTCAGGGAAAGAGGGGCGGGACCGTCCCGACAGGAAGGTCTCGCCCCGGTACGGACTATCGGCTGCGGCAGCCGATCCTGAAGCGGGCGGGCTCATGCGCTCTTCGCGGAGGAGGCCGACGGCGCGCCCGCGCCACGTTTGGCAATCAGGGTGAGTTTCTCGTCGGTGGCCTTTTCTTCGGCCAGCGTCGCCAGCAGGTGCGGCAGTGCGTCCTTGTGGCCGAGTTGCTTGGCCAGTGCCGCGAGCGTGCCGTAGGCGGCGATCTCGTAGTGCTCCACCTTCTGCGCGCCGCCGATCAGCGCCAGATCGCGCACCGGGCCTTCCTCGATGCTCTCGATGGCGTCCTTGCCTTCTTCGACGAGGCCCTCCATCGCGGCGCACTTGATCCGCTTGAGACGGATGCCCAGCAGCTCGACCACCGTGTCCAGGCGCTCGATCTGCCCCTGGGTTTCTTCCAGATGCTGCTCGAACGCGGCCTTGAGCGCCGGATCGGTGGCAGCGCGGGTCAGCCGGGGAAGGGCCTTGCTCATCTGTTTCTCCGCGCTGTAGATGTCGGAGAGCTCATGGATGAAGAGGTCTTGGGCGGTTTTGATCGTCATTGCGATTCTGCCTGGCGTGGAGTGAAGCATCAGGCTAGGCGCGCATGTGTTATCTCCGCCGTGGTTCGTGTGAGATTCGTCTCGACATCGACGCGCGTTGCCGGGCGTGCATGAATCGTGACAGCCGCGTCGCGACTCGTAACCGTTCAGATGACGTGCTGCACATTCTCGCTGCGCTAACCTGGGCAGGGCCATGGTGGATTTTCCGAAGGAGAATCACCATGCAACGTTCCTGGTTATCCCGAATAGAACGCTGGGCCGATGAGCCCGGCTTCCGTACCCAGACGCTGGACCATGCCAGCCTCACCCTGCGCACGTTGCTGCCCGGCTTCCCGGGGCCTGCCGACCAGCCGTGCGAGATCTGCGTCAATGGCTACCGCTGGTTCAACGGTGAGATGGAGGCCGTGGCCGATGCGATCCACCGCGCCGCGCGCCGCCCGCATGCGGTGGATGCAACCCTTGCCGGGGGCGAATGGGATGTGGATCGCAACCCGGCCGGCCTGTGGTCGGTGGCGGGCCATCGTTTTGTCGCCCGTCGCGGTGTCCACGCCGTGGTGGCTCTGCCGCGCAGCGCCCGGCACGCCTGAGGGCCAGCGCCCCGATCAGGCCCGCCGCGATTACCGCGCAGCGTGGTGGCTGGACCTCACAGCCTATGGCCATCCGTGGCGCGCCCCGCTAGCATGCGCAAAAAACCGGGGATGTCCGCATGACAGGGAAGCTGTGCGTGGTGGTGGCGTCGTTGCTCGCCCTGGCAGGGTGCAGCATGCCAGGGGTCAAACCCGGCGCGGCGTTGCCCGCCGATGAAGGCATCCTGGTGACCTCGCTGCGTTGCCAGAGCACCATCAATTTCGTCAACGTGTACGCCAGTGGCAGTCGCTCCGAGGGGATGTTCAGCCTGCCACCGCGCACGGTGCGCGAGCTGGGCTGCAGCGGCCTGGTGGTGGCCACCCCGCTCAAGGCTGGGCGCTACTACCTGGGCGGTTTCATCGAACATGGGTACGGGCGTAACGTCAGCATGCGCGAGGCGGAATCGCTCTCGTTCACCATCACCCCCAACGCCACCACGTATATCGGCGAAATCCTGCTCACCGACACATGGGCCGGCGCCAACCCGGTGGGTATGCGGGTGCTGGCCCGCGATCGCAGCGTGGAAACGCTACAGCTGCTGCAGGCCCGGCAGCCCTGGGTAGTGTCGAGCCATCCGTGGCGCGTGGCACTGGCCTCGCCGGCGCCGGGCATGCTGTCGCCGCAGGCGCTGGAAGACGAGCTGAAGGCCTGCGGCCAGGCGTGCTTCAACCAGTGGACGCCGCCGCTGAAGATGCTGTGTCCCACTGCTGACGCGTGCACGCCCGCGGCCGAGTAAGCCGCCGGTCAAACTGCGCCCCTGCAGCGCTGCGCACGCGACCCGTGGTCGGCGACCACGACACTCCCGGCCGGGCAGTGCAGCTGGGCGAACCGCGGCGAGAAGAACGGGCAGGTCGTTCATGCGCTCCGAGGAAAAGTCCACGATCAATGTTGCGACCGGATGCCCGGTCACAGCGTTGTGCGTGTCACGGGGCCGAGCCTGCGCTGGCGGCCGGTGACGCCGGCAGGGCACTGCCCAGGTGGCGGGCGAAGAAACGCGCCATCACCCGATATGCCTGCTGGCTCTCCGGCAGCGCGGCATCGAGGTGGAAGGCGTGGCCCAGGCCGTCCCAGACATGCAGGTCCGATTCGCGGCCCAGGTCGACCAGCCGGCCGTGCATGTAGGAGACGTTGCTCAACTCGGCCGCGCGCGTGGCGGTGATGAACAGCGTCGGCGGGAACTGCGCCAGCAGGGCCTTGGAGAACACCGGGGATACCAGCGGGTCGCGGAAATCGACGTCTCCGTAGTACAGGTCTTCCATGATCGGCAGCGTGCCGTCGGCGTGCGGCAGCAACGCATCGTTGATCGCGGCCATGGTGTAGCGCGAGTCGCCGCCGTAGCGGGCATCGCCGCCGGCGCAGAACAGCCCGGCCGCCCCCGGCATCGGCAGCTTCTCCTTGGCGAACCAGGCCAGCGACTCGCCGGTGAGCACGCCGCCGGCCGAACAGCCGAACAGGCCGATGTGTTCGGCCGGCAGGCGTTCCAGCGCGGCGCGGTATACCGCGGCGACATCTTCGCTGGCCGCGGGGAACCGGTGTTCCGGGCCTTGGCGGTACTCCACGGCGACAACCGTCATGCCGGTCAGCGCCGCCACCGGAATCGCTTCGAGCAGGCCCAGGCTGTCGGCACGGCCGAACACGAAGGCGCCGCCGTGCAGTTCGATCAACAGGCGCTGCTGGCTGGGCGCGGTCGGGGCATTGAGCGGTTGCACGCGCACCACGGCCACGCCATTCCAGGTCTCATGGTGAAGCTGGACGGGATAGCGTTGGCGCAGTTGGGCGATCTGGCCGTAGGCCCATTGATCGGCACCTTTGCGAATGCTGTCCAACTGCGCGCGCACGGCGGTGTTGTCCAGCCTGGCGGTGGGGTCGCCGTGGATCACCGCGCTGCGCATGCTCGCCTGCGCCTCGGGGCTGAGATAGGGCGAGAGCGGCAGCGCGAAGCTGGGCACCTGACGGACGCCATCCTGAGACTGGGCCCATGCCGGCATGGCCTGCGCGGTGGTGGCCAGCAGCAGTGCCAGGCATGACATCCTTATCCCCGTGAGCATATCCGTGTTCCGTTTGAGGGCGTGCAAGAGCGTAAAGGTTAGCGCCCCGTACGGGTGCCGGCATGACCGCGCTGATCGCCGAGCCGCGCGCGCGGCAGCGCTCGCCCCGTGTTGACACCGGTGCGGCCATGCTGGTCGCACCGCCTGTGAGGACACGCCGTTGAATCCTTCATCCTTGATGCCGTTGCATGCAGCCCCCGTGCCAGGGCAGGACCCGGTGGCCCCACCCACGCCCGTGGAAGTGCCGGTGACGCCGGAGCCGCCGGCACGGGAGCCGCCGACGGAAGTACCCCCGGAGCGCGATCCGGCGCCCACGTCACCGCCGGTGGAAGATCCACCGGCGCCCGGGCCGACGCCGCGCTGAGGCGGCGTGGTGGCGATGCCACCGGGCCGCGTCTGAACCCTTCAGGCGCGCGTGCGCGGGCACCGGCGTAGGCAGTTGCCCCGCCCGCACGCGCGGTGCCCACCGGCGCAGGCGCTGACCGCGTTGCGGCGTTGACCGAGGTGGTGTGGGTCGCCGACGTGAACGTGCCGTCTGCGCGACAGGACACGCGGTGCATACATCCAGGTCACGGCGAGGACATCGGCGTCGGGGTACCAAGGAGGTAGATCCCCCACTGGAGTGCCGCATGCGCGCCTTGACCTACCACGGCAGCAAAGACGTCCGCGTCGATACCGTCCCCGACCCGGTGCTGGCCGCGCCGGATGACCTGATCCTTCGCGTCACGGCCACGGCCATCTGTGGCTCGGACCTGCACCTGTACCGGGGCAAGATTCCCGACCTGCACGTCGGCGACGTGCTCGGACATGAGTTCATGGGGATCGTGGAGGAGGTCGGCAGCGGGGTGACCGATCTGCGCGCGGGCGACCGGGTGGTCATTCCGTTCGTGATCGCCTGTGGCGAATGCTTCCATTGCCAGCTTGCCGAGTTCGCCGCCTGCGAAACCACCAACAGTGGCAAGGGCGCCGCGCTCAACCAGAAGGGCATCCGTGCGCCGGCGGCGTTGTTCGGCTACAGCCATCTGTACGGCGGGGTCTCGGGTGGGCAGGCGGAGTATGTGCGGGTCCCCAAGGCCAACGTCGGCCCGTTGCGGATTCCCGATACGCTTGCCGACGAGCAGGTGCTGTTCCTGTCCGACATCCTCCCCACCGGCTACCAGGCCGCCCTCAACGCCGGGGTCAAACCAGGCGCCACCGTGGCCATCTTCGGTGCCGGTCCGGTCGGCCTGATGAGCGCGGCGTGCTGCCGGCTGCTCGGTGCCGAGACGATCTTCATGGTCGACCACCTGGCGTACCGGCTGGCATTCGCCCAGCAGACCTACGGGATCACGCCGATCGACTTCACCCAGGTCGGGGATCCGGCCGAGTACATCGTCACCCAGACCAACGGGCGCGGCGTGGACGCCAGCATCGATGCGGTGGGCTTCGAGGCCGAGGGCAGTGCGCTCGAATCGGCGCTGACCAGCCTGAAGATCGAAGGCAGCAGCGGCGTGGCCATCCGCCAGTGCATCGCCGCCACCCGGCGCGGCGGCACGGTCAGCATCCCCGGGGTCTACGCCGGTTTCGTGCACGGCTTCCTGCTCGGCGATGCCTTCGACAAGGGGCTGACCTTCAAGATGGGCCAGACCCATGTGCAGCGCCTGATGCCCGAGCTGCTGGAGCACATCGCCGAGGGCAACCTGGACCCTGGGGTGATCGTGAGCCACCGCATGGCGCTGGAGGATGCGGTCAGCGGGTATGAGATTTTCGATCGCAAGGAGGAGGATTGCCGCAAGGTCATCCTCACGCCCTGACATGGCGGCCGTTGTCCATCTTGCCGCGCGCCAGGACGGCCTGCCGCCGCTGATGCAGCAGGCGCATGCATGGCTGCACCAGCAGCCGGTGCTGCCTGCGCCCGGCGCGGGCGATACGTTGCGCCGCTGGCAGGCGCTCGCCGCGCTCGGCGCGCGCGACCTGTGCCTGGCCAAGGTGCTGGAGGCGCACTACGACGCCCAGGCCATCCTGCGCGAGTTGGATGCCGCGCCGCCGGCGCCCGGCCAGGTCGGGGCGGTGTGGGCGGCCGAAGGTCCGCGGGCCACGCTCGCCTTTGATCCCCGGCAGGGCACGCTGAGCGGCGACAAGCCCTGGTGCTCCGGTGCCGGCTGGGTGGATTTCGCGCTGGTCACGGTGCGCGAAGGCGCGCGCTCGCGTCTGTTCCGTGCCGACCTGCGGCACGCGGCGCTGCACTGCGATGCGCCGGATTGGCACGCCACCGGCATGGGGCGTATTCCCAGTGGCACCGCCCACTTCGTGCAGGTTCCCGCCGAAGAAGTCGGGCCTGTCGACGGCTATCTGACGCGTCCCGGTTTCTGGCATGGCGGGGCTGGCATCGCGGCCTGCTGGTATGGGGCCGCGGCCGCGCTGGGCGAGCCGCTGCGGCGTGCGGCCAGCAGCGGCGAGGCCGGCACCACCGCGGTGCTGCTCGGCGAGCTGGACATGGCGCTGGCGCCGTGCGCGGCGTTGCTCCGCGAACTGGCCGCGTTGCTCGATGCAGACCCCGGCTCGCCGCATGCCGCCGAGGTGTTGCGCGCGCGCAGCGTGGTGGAACGGGCCTGCGTACGCACCCTTGACCTGGTGGCGCGCGCGCTGGGCCCGGGGCCGATGTGCATGGACCAGGCGCACGCCCGGCGCTGGAGTGACCTGACGGTCTTCATCCGCCAGAGCCACGCCGACCGCGACTGGCAGCAGGTCGGGATCGACTGTCATCGAGGAGAACGCACGTGGATGTTGTAAGCCGGCGCATCGAGCGCGATGGCATCGATGAATCGCAATGGCAGGACAGCCCATGGCTGCAGTCGCTGCCACGCCAGGAGCCCGGCGCGCTGCTGGCCGGCATCGAGCGGCTGGTGGTGGTGTCGCCGCACCCGGACGACGAAGTGCTGGCGTGCGGTGGCCTGATGGCCAGCGCGCACCGGCATGGTGTCGCCGTGCTGGTGATATCGGTCACCGATGGCGAGGCCTGCTATCCCGACCAGGCCGCGTGGCCACCGGCGCGGCTGCGCGAGGTGCGCCAGCAGGAACTGGCGCGCGCTTTGGCCTGCCTGGGCCTGGTGGACGTGCAGCAGCAGGCGTGGCACGTCGACGACGGCGCCGTGGTGCGCCAGGAAGCGGCGCTGGTGGAGCGGCTGCACGGTGTGCTGCGCGCCGGCGATCTGCTGCTCGCCCCATGGCGGCTGGATGCGCACCCGGACCACGAGGCCGTGGGCCGCGCCTGCGCGCAGGCGGCGGCGTTGCGCGGCTGCGTGCTGCGCGAATTTCCGGTGTGGGGATGGCACTGGCTGGACCCGCAGGGCGCGGCAACCTGCTGGTCGCCCGCTACGCGCTTTCCGCTATCGGCCGAACTGCAGCGCCGCAAGCGCGATGCGATCGACCAGTTCGCCACGCAGACCGGGGCGGTGGAGGGCCTGGCGTGCGCGCCGATCCTGCCCGAAACGGTCCTGCGGCGCTTCCGGCGCAGCTTCGAGGTGTTGATCGGATGAACGATGTGGCCTACTTCGACGCGCTGTACCAGCGCGAAGACCCGTTCCAGTACCGCACCCGGTGGTACGAGCAGCGCAAGCGTGCCCTGACCCTGGCCAGCCTGCCGCGCGCCCACTACGTGCGCGGCTGGGAGCTGGGGTGTTCCAACGGCGTGCTCACTGCCGCGCTGGCAGAGCGTTGCGCGCAGCTGCTGGCCACCGACCTCAGCGAAGAGGCGGTGACGTCGGCGCGCGCAACATTGGCCCTGCATGAGCATGTGCGCGTGGAACGCGCGCAGCATCCACAGCAATGGCCGCCGGGCAGCTTCGACCTGATCGTTTTCAGCGAGCTGGGGTACTACCTTGATCCAGCGCAGATGCAGGACATGGCCGCACGCCTGGTCGAGTCGCTGGATGCGCAGGGCGTGCTGATCGCCTGCCACTGGCGACCCGGCTTCGAGGCGGCCCGCTGCACGGCCGAGTTCGTGCATGCGCAGCTGGACGCGCGTTTGCCGCGGGTCTTTTCCTGGTGCGACGAGGACATGCTGCTGCAGGGCTGGTCGCGCGACACGCGCTCGGTGGCTGCGCACGAGGGCCTGCGATGATCGCCGCGATTGTCCCGGCGCATAACGAAGAGCGCCTGATCGGCCCGTGCCTGCAGGCGCTGCAGTTGGCTGCGCGGCACCCCGGGCTGGAAGGGGAGGCGGTGGCGATCGTGGTGGCGCTCGATCGTTGCAGCGATGCGACTGCGGCCGTGTGCCGGCGCTTCGGCGTGCAGGTGGTGCGGGTCGACGCCGGCTGTGTCGGCGTGGCCCGCGCGCTGGCCAGCGAACATGCACTGGCCCTGGGCGCGCGCTGGATCGGCTGCACCGACGCCGACAGCCGGGTGCCCGAGGACTGGCTGTGGCGGCAGTTGACGTGCAACGCCGGTGCGTTCTGCGGCGTGGTCAACGTGGATGACTGGCTGGACTATGCGCCGTCGGTACGCGAGCAGTTCCTGCTTGGCGAGCGAATGCAGGATGGCCATCACCATGTGCACGGCGCCAACATGGGGTTCAGTGCGACGGCGTACCGCGACAGCGGTGGCTTCCTGCCGCTGGCCACCGGTGAGGATGTCGCCCTCATCGATGCGATCCAGCGCAGCGGCGCACGCGTGGCGCGGCTGGCCGCGCCACAGGTGATCACCAGTGCACGCCGGCATGCGCGCGCAGGCAACGGTTTCAGCGACTTCCTGAAGTGCCTTGAACGCCGCATCGGCGAGGGCCCGGTGTCCTCCGGCCTTGCGGTGTGCGCGACGAACATCAAACCGGCCAGGGCCTGCTGATGGCCGCCATCGATCTGTTGGGGTGGGCCGCCACCCTGGTGCTGGTGGCCACCCTGTGGCGGCAGATATGGAAGCAATGGCGCGCCGACGATGCGCAGGCGGTGTCCACGTGGCTGTTCATCGGTCAGATCAGCGCGTCGGTGCTGTTCATCGCCTATAGCATCGCACTGCACTCGTGGGTCTTCGTGGTCACCAACAGCCTGGTGCTGGCCTCCGCGATCGCAGGCCAGTGCCTGGCCTGGGTAAAGCGGCGACGCAGCGCTTCGTGACGCTGCAATCGCGTGGTGAACACGCTTTCAAAACAACTGCATTTCGCCTTGCATACCTCGCTGAACCGTGTGTTTTGCGTGTCACGCGGACTTCATTGGCGATGCGGAAAAGTGGACCCACCCAAGCACGGGCACCCCGCAATCACACGGGCATCCCGACATAACAGGAGCACCACCAGTGACTACCGAAACCAAGACCACCCACACCTTGAACGACTTGATCGAAATCGCCCGCGACGGCAAGGATTTCTACACCGAAGCGGCGGGCAAGGTGAAGGATGCCGAACTGTCTTCCCTGTTCACCCGCATCGCCGGGGTCAAGGACGAGATCGTCCGCTCGCTCAGCGCCAGCGTTCTGGCTGCGGGCGGCAAGCCGGCCGAGCACGGTACCGTGGTCGGCTCGATGCAGCAGTTCTACGGCAAGGTTCGCGCCACCTTGGGCGACACCCAGTACGGCTATGTGGCCGAGCTGGAAGAATCCGAAGACCGCCTGCTGAAGGCGTTCAAGGACACGCTCACCGACGCCGACACGCCGCCGGCCGCGCGTCAGGAAGTGCAGCGCCTGCTGCCGCAGGTGCAGGAATGCCACGCGGTGATGCGCGATCGCAAGCACGCGATGAAGCACTGACCCTGCAGCGGGCTGACCAGTGCGCCAGCCTGAAAGTGAACGCGCCACCGCGCGCTCAGACAGCCCCGGCACGTCCGGGGCTGTTCTCGTCCGGCCTCCGCACGGCCGCGTACGGGCCGGGTGGATTTGGTGCATACTCGATGGAAAGGGCTAGTTGGATCTGCTATGGAACACATGCGTTGGCTGACGCTTCGTCTTGGCAACAATCAATCCATCGGGCCGAAGGTTCTGTCGGACCTGTGGTCCAATGCCTGCGAAACAAACCAGTCGTCGGTGACCCGCGACATGATGCCGGGCAAGTCCACCTCATACGCGCTGCACGCGCCGCTGTCGCTGGCCTACCCCAAGCGCGCGGAACTGCGCATGCGCAAACTGCTCGAAGAGGCCGGCTACACCTTTACCCTGGGCTCGCTGGCCGACCGTCCCGCGCCGCAGCCGCTGCGTTCGCGCTGATCAGCGCGGCGCCAGCCGCCGCAGCATGATCCGAACGGGGAAGCCCCCGTCGTGCCCGACCGACTCCAATGGCAACCAGCCAAGTCGGCGATACAGGCCGCCATCGTCGGCCTCGGTCTGCAGGTACACATCGCGCACGCCCAAGGCGGCCGCGCGGTTCATCAGGTCTTCCACCAGCGTTGCTGCCAGGCCGCGGCCGCGATGCGGGGAACACACGTAGACCCCGCCCAGCCAGTGCTGCCGCTCGGGCCGCTCGGTGCGTTCATGAAACTTCAACTGGGCCGCGGCGACCGGTTCGTTGCCCTCCAGCGCGATCAGCAGCAAGGGCAGGGCGCCCTCGTGCAGGAAGACTTCCAGGCGCTGGCATTCGTCGGCGGCGCTGCGCCCGGGCACGTGGCTGCCCCATTGGGTGAAATACCACGCCGCCACCGTTGGCAGCAGCGCAGGGTATTGGCTGAGCAGCACGTGTTCGCAGGTCATGGCGCGTCCTTTTGCACGATCCAGCAGGGTGACGATGCACCGGCGGACTATAGCAGCCGGGGATTTTCCCGCTCCTGATTGCGTCGGGCGGTGGCCGCGCGCAGACTCCCTGCTGCTCCCACCTACCGTCGCGCGCTCGCCTCATGTCTGCCGCTGCCTTCAACCTGCGTCGTTACGGCCGTTCCTCGCGCGTGGACCGGCACGATTTCGCGCAGTGGGTGGTGCCCGTGCAGGGCGAGCTGGCGTTTGAACTGGAAGGACGTGGCGCGCGGCTGGACCTCTGGCAGGGCGCTTTCGTGGCGCCCGCGGCCGGGCATGCGCAGGCCGCGCTGGAAGACGACCGTTTCCTCATCGTCGATTGCCCGGCCACGCTGCTCGACGATGACACCCTGCAGCGACTGCACCGGCAACCGGTGCTGGCGCTGCCGGTGCAGGTGCGCGCGATGGCGCAGCGGATCTGCGCGCACGCGCAGATCGATGCCGAGGTGGTGGACCGCGAGCTGCCGCTGCTGCTGCAGGCGTTTTCGCTGGCCGGCAGTGCCACGCGGCTGCAGGCCGTCTGTGCGCGGATCGAGCAGCAACCTGGCCTGGCCTGGCCGGTGGAGCGGATCGCCGCCGAGGTCGGGGTCAGTGGCAGTCGGCTGCATGCGCTGTTCCGCCAGGCCTTTGGCATGAGTCCGCTGGCCTGGCTCAGCACCTGCCGGCTGCGCTGGGCCCGTGGGCGGCTGGCCGACGGTGACATGCCCATTGCCAGCATCGCCCTGCATGCCGGCTACTCCGAGCAGAGTGCGCTGACCCGGGCGCTGCGCCGCGAGTGGGGCATGACCCCGGCCGACTACCGGCGCCGCCATCGGCAGTAGCCTGGGTCAAGAATGGCCGGGCAGGCCTGCCTACACTTGGCCATCTCCCCACAGCAGTGCGTGTACGCAGATGAATCGATCGATGGGCGTTGGCATCGCCAACGGCGTGGCCGCCGGCGCATTGTGGGGCGTGGTGTTCCTGGCGCCGGCGATGCTCAGCCAGTTCAGCGCGGTGCAGCTCTCGGCCGGGCGCTACCTGGTCTATGGCCTGATCGCGGTCGTGCTGCTGGCACCGCGCTGGCGCGAACTGCGCACCCGGATCGGCGCCGCCGAATGGCGCGGGCTGCTATGGCTGAGCCTGGCCGGCAACCTGGTGTATTTCGTGCTGCTCGCCAACGCGGTGCAGTGGGCCGGCGGTGCCGCAGCGTCGCTGATCGTCGGCCTGATCCCGGTGGTGGTGACCCTGGCCGGCGTGCGCGAGGACGGCGCAGTCCCGTTGCGTCGCCTGGCCCCGGCGCTGGCGCTGTGCCTGCTCGGGGTGGCCCTGGTGGGCTATGAGGCGCTGCAGGCCGAGCACGCCGCCGGCTCGACCGGGCAGCGTCTGCTGGGACTGGCGTGTGCGGTCGGTGCGCTGTTGTCCTGGGCGGTGTACTCGATCGGCAACAGCCGTTGGCTGGCGCGGCGACCGGACCTGTCCGGCCACGACTGGTCGCTGCTGACCGGGGTGGCCACCGGCGGCCTGGCACTGCTGCTGGTGCCCAGTGCCTTCGTGCTTTCCGTGCGCCCGCATCCAGGCGTGGACTGGGGCTGGTTCTGGCTGATCAGTGCCGGCGTGGCGGTGGTCGCCTCGGTGCTCGGCAATGCCTGCTGGAACCGGGCCAGCCGCAACCTGCCGCTGACCCTGACCGGGCAGATGATCGTGTTCGAGACCCTGTTCGCGCTGTTGTACGGCTTTGCCTGGCAGCAGCGTTGGCCGAGCGCGATCGAGTGGGTCGCGATCGTCTGCCTGGTGTCGGGGGTATTGATGTGCGCCCACGCCCATCGCCCGCCGCGTGCGGTGGCCGAGCACGTTGGTTGAGGCCCAGGCCGCCGCTCGCGCCCGTAGCCGCAGGATGGTGTCATTCGCAACTTTTTTGCCGACGTTCCCGGCCGATCGCGGCGCGTCACTTTTTGCACTGCAACACTTGACAAGCCCCCCGCTGGCGTAGTTTTCTTGGCCCATGGTCTCCATTGCCGCCACTGTCCAGCTTGCCAACGCCGCCCTTGCGGGCGGTCGGGCGGTGTCGCGCCAGGCCACCGGTACCACCACCATTACCACCGTCACCACTCGCCCGGTGCGGCCCGTCGTCTTCGCGTAATTTCCGAAAACAACGGCCCCGCACCCGGAACAGGTTGCGGGGGAGCGCCTTCAACCTGACCCGATGCGGGGCCTCGAATCGAGGTCACCATGTCTTCCGTCGCCGTCTCTCCTGTTGTCGCTGACTCTTCCGCCCCGGTCCTGCGGGCTGCCACCTCCACCGTGGTGCACAAGTTCGGCGGCACCTCGGTGGCCGATGCCGAGCGGTACCGACACGTGGCCCAACTGCTGCTGGCCCGCGACGAAGCGGTGCAGGTGACCGTGGTCTCGGCGATGAAGGGGGTGACCGATGCGCTGATCACGCTGGCCGGGCTGGCCGCCGACGATGCGCCGCTGTGGCGCGAGGAGTGGCATGCGCTGCGGGCACGCCATCGCGGCGCGGCCGTGGCGCTGCTCGGCGAGCACGCCGGGCCTACCGTGGAATGGCTGGATGCGCGCTTTGACCACCTGGCCGACGTCATGGGCGCGCTGGCGGTGATCGGTGAGCTGCCTGCCGAAGTGCTCGACCGCGTGCAGGGGCTGGGCGAGGTGTACTCGGCACATCTGCTCGGGCACTACCTGCAGAGTCTGGGCGAGGACTGCGCGGTGCTGGATGCGCGCGAGGTGCTGGTGGTCGATCGCGGCGAGCTGGGCGTGGACGTGGACTGGGTGCAGAGTGCGCAGCGCCTGGCCACCTGGCGCGAGCAGCACCCCGGCCCGCGGGTGGTGGCCACCGGGTTCGTCGCACGTGATCGCCGCGACCGCGTGACCACGCTGGGCCGCAACGGCAGCGATTATTCCGGAGCGATCTTCGCCGCCCTGTTCAATGCCGACGAGCTGCACATCTGGACCGATGTGGACGGCGTGCTCTCGGCCGACCCGCGGGTCGTGCCCGAAGCGGTGCAGCTGGAGGCGCTCAGCTACGATGAAGCGTGTGAGCTGGCCTACTTCGGGGCCAAGGTGGTGCATCCGCAGACCATGTCGCCGGCCATCGAGCGCGGGCTGCCGATCATCATCCGCAATACCTTCCACCCCGACCACCCCGGCACGCGGATCACCGCCGAGCGCACGGTGTCCGGACCGATCAAGGGGCTCACGCTGAGCCCGGACCTGGCGGTCCTGAACCTGGAGGGCACCGGTCTGATCGGCGTGCCCGGCACTGCCGAGCGGGTGTTCGCCGCGCTGCGCAACGCGCATGTGTCGGTGGTGATGATCTCCCAGGGCTCCTCGGAACACTCGATCTGCTGCGTGGTGCGGCAGGCCGAGGCGGTGCGCGCGCGCGATGCGTTGCTGCATGCGTTCGCCCATGAGCTGGGGCTTGGCCAGGTGCAGCGCGTGCAGCTCACCGACAATGTCAGCGTGCTGGCGGCGGTGGGTGACGGCATGGCCGGCCAGCCGGGCGTGGCCGCGCGCCTGTTCGAATCGCTGGGCCGCGCGCAGGTCAACATCCTGGCGATCGCACAGGGGTCGTCCGAGCGCAACATCTCGGTGGCGGTGGACAGCCGCCACGCCACCAAGGCACTGCGCGCGGCGCATGCCGGGTTCTGGCTGTCGCCGCAGACCTTCTCGGTCGGCGTGATCGGCCCGGGCAACGTGGGCGCCGCGCTGCTGGACCAGTTGCAGGCCGCCCAGGCGCAGCTGCTGTCGCGGGCCAACGTGGACCTGCGGCTGCGCGCGGTAGCGGCGCGCAACCGCATGCTGCTGGATCCGCGTGGCGCGCAGGGCGACTGGCGCGCCGCGCTGGCCGACGGCGCGGTGGCCACCGACCTGGACGCGTTCACCGAACACCTGCTGTCGGCCCATCTGCCGCATGCGCTCATCATCGATTGCAGCGGCAGCGCCGAAGTGGCCGACCGTTACGCCGGTTGGCTGGCCGCCGGCATCCACGTGGTGACGCCCAACAAGCAGGCCGGCGCCGGCCCGTTGCCGCGCTACCACGCCATCCGCGAGGCGGCTGCGGCCAGCGGCGCACGGTTCCGTTACGAGGCCACCGTCGGCGCGGGCCTGCCGGTGATCACCACGCTGCGCGACCTGGTCGATACCGGTGATGAAGTGCTGGCCATCGACGGGATCTTCTCCGGCACGCTGGCCTGGCTGTTCAACAAATACGACGGTCAGGTGCCGTTCTCGGCGCTGGTGGCCGAGGCGCGTGGCATGGGCTACACCGAGCCGGACCCGCGCGATGACCTGTCCGGCGTGGACGTGGCGCGCAAGCTGGTGATCCTGGCGCGCGAGGCCGGGCGCGAGCTGAGCCTGGCGCAGGTACAGGTGGAAAGCCTGGTCCCCGAGGCGCTGCGCCAGGCCAGCGTGGAGCAGTTCATGCAGGGCCTGGGCGTGGTCGATGCGCTGTTGGCGCAACGCCTGGACCAGGCCCGCGCGCGCGGTGCGGTGCTGCGCTATGTGGCGCGGCTGTCGGCCGAGGGCGCGCAGGTCGGCCTGGTCGAGCTGCCGGCCAGCCATGCCTTCGCCACGCTGCGCCTGACCGACAACGTGGTGCAGTTCACCACCCGCCGTTACTGCGACAACCCGCTGGTGGTGCAGGGCCCGGGCGCCGGCCCGGAGGTCACCGCGGCGGGGGTGTTCGCCGACGTGCTGCGGGTGGCCGTGGGTGAAGGAGCGCGGCTGTGAGGGAGGCAACGCACACGGTGGCGCGCGCCTTCTCGCCGGCCTCGGTGGGCAATGCCGCGGTGGGTTTTGACATCCTCGGCCATGCCATTGCCGGGGTCGGCGATACGGTCAGCGTGCGGCGCATCGACGCCCCGGAGGTGCGCATCGCCGCGATCCGCGGCACCGCGTTCGCGCTGCCGCTGCACGCGCCGGACAACACCGCCGGCGCGGCGTTGATCGCGCTGCGCGAAGCGCTGGCGCTGCCGTTCGGGTTCGAGGTGGAGATCGACAAGGGTATCGCGCTGGGCTCGGGCATGGGCGGTTCGGCGGCCTCCTGCGTGGCCGCGCTGGTGGCTGCCAATGCACTGTTGGACACGCCGCTGCCGCGCGCGGCGCTGTACCCGTTCGCGTTGTCCGGCGAGGCGGTAGCCAGCGGTGGGCGGCATGGCGACAACCTGGGCCCGATGCTGCTCGGCGGGCTGGTGTTGAGTACGGCCGAGCAGCTGGTGCCGATCCCGGTCCCCGATGCCTGGCACAGCCTGCTGGTGCATCCGGAGGCCGTACTGGAAACCCGGCACGCGCGTGCCGCCTTGCAGGGCCATTACGCGCTGGGTGAATTCGTGCAGCAGAGCGCGCACCTGGCCCTGGTGCTGTGTGGGTGTTTCAACGCCGACGCAGCGCTGGTCCGCGCCGGCCTGCGCGATGTCCTGGTGGAGCCGCGTCGCGCCGGCCTGATCGGCGGTTTCCACGCCGCGCGCGATGCTGCCCTGGCCGCAGGTGCGATGGGCGCCAGCATCTCCGGTGCCGGGCCGAGCGTGTTTGCCTGGTTCGAGCAGCGCGAGCAGGCCCTGGCCGCACAGGCGCTGGTGCAGCAGGCATTTGCCGCGGCCGGTTTCGACAGCCAGGGCTGGGTGTCGCCGTTGAACGCTCCCGGCGCGCAGTTGCTGTGAACGTTTGTTCCCTTTCTTATTCGCAGGATCTCCGATGAACTTCGTTTCCACCCGCCATGCTGCGCCGCCGGCCACCCTGAGCCAGGCCATCGCTGCGGGCCTGGCCCCCGATGGCGGCCTGTACGTGCCGGCGCAGCGCCCGCAATCGCGTGCGTGGACGGCGCAGGGATCGCTGGCCGCCGATGCCGCCGCGGTGCTCGCGCCGTATTTCGCTGGCGATGCATTGCAACCGCAGTTGGCGAGCCTGTGCGAACAGGCCTTCGACTTCCCCGCGCCGCTGCGCGCGCTGAGTACGCCCGGCGACCACGTGCTGGAGCTGTTCCACGGCCCCACCGCAGCGTTCAAGGATTTCGGCGCACGCTTCCTGGCGGCCAGCCTGGCCCACCTGCAGCGCGAGCGCGCCACTGAGTTGACCATCGTGGTGGCCACCTCCGGCGATACGGGCGCCGCCGTTGCCGCTGCGTTCCACCGCCAGCCGGGGATCCGCGTAGTGGTGTTGTATCCCGACGGCCGGGTGTCGCCGCGCCAGGCACACCAGCTGGGCTGCTTCGGCGACAACATCCAGGCCTTGCGCGTGGCCGGGTCGTTCGATGACTGCCAGGCGATGGTCAAGCAGGCCCTCGGCGACCGCGCGCTGCAGGCGCAGGTGCCGCTGAGCTCGGCCAACAGCATCAGCCTTGGGCGCTGGCTGCCGCAGATGAGCTATTACGCGCACGCGGCGCTGACCCATCATGCCGCCACCGGCGAGGTGCTCAACCTGGTGGTACCCACCGGCAACCTCGGCAATGCGATGGCCGCCGTGCTGGCGCGGGCGATGGGCCTGCCGCTGGGCCGGATTGCGCTGGCGACCAACGCCAACGACGTGCTGCCGCGCTTCTTCCATGGGGCCGCCTACCAGCCGGCGACCAGCGTGGCCACCCTGGCCAACGCCATGGACGTGGGCGCCCCAAGCAATTTCGAACGGCTGCGTTGGCTGTATGCCGACGACGATGCCGCACTGCGGGCGCAGTTCCGTGCCGAGGCGGTGGACGATGCAGCCATCGGCGCGCTGATCGCGCGGCGGTCGGCACAGGCCGGGGACGTGTTCTGCCCGCATACCGCCACGGCGGTGGCGCTGCTGGAGCAGCTGCGCGCCGAAGGCGTGCCGGGGCACTGGGCCGTGGCGGCTACCGCGCATCCGGCCAAGTTCGAGTCGGTGGTGGAGCCGTTGATCGGCCAGGCGGTCGCGGTGCCGGCCTCGCTGGCCGCGCTGCTGCAGCGCCCGGCGCATGCGCAGTCATGCCCGCCGGACTATGCCGCGCTGCGCGAGGTGCTGCTGCAGGGGTGAGGGCAGCGGGCGCTGCCCGGCGCGCTCATGCGTCGCCGGTGAGCGCCTGCAGGCCGGCCTCGTCGAGGATCTCCACCGTGTTCAGGTGGGGCAGGGCGATCAGGCCCTGCTGGCGCAGCTTGGTGAAGGTGCGGCTGACCGTTTCCATGGTCAGGCCGAGGTGGTCGGCGATATCGCCGCGGCCCATCGGCAGGGTCACCCGCAGGCCGTCGGCACCCAGCCGTGCCTCGCGCGCGGCCAGCCGCAGCAGGAAATCGGCGAGTTTTTCGGCCGGTTGCAAACGCGCCAGCGACAACGCGGCATCCTGCGCATCATCCAGTGCCTGGCAGGCGCGCTGCAGCAGCTTGCGCTCCAGGTGCGGATAGCGCGAGCGCAGGTCCTTCATCTGCGGCAGCGCCACCCGGCAGACCCGGCTGTCGGCGATCGCCTCGATGTCGTAACGGTGGTTGTCGCTGCCGGTCAGGCCCAGGTAGTCGCCGGGCAGCACGAAGCCGCTGATCTGGCGACGGCCATCGGCCAGGGTGCGCACCAGGCGCAGCGCGCCGGCGGTCAAGGTATAGACATGTTGGCGCGGCTCGCCGCTGCGGGCCAGGGTGGCACCCAGCGGCAGCGGTTGGGAGACCGTCACCCGTTCCAGTGCCTGCACCTCGTCCGGGGACAGCGCCGAGCACACCGCCAGGTGGCGCACCGAGCAGTGCAGGCAGTCGCGCAGCGGCGAGCAGCCCGGGCTGGCGGGGTCTTCAACGGCGGAAAGGGCGGTACCGGAGTGGGGCCGGGTCATGTCGAACCAGGGAGCGGGGCCTGCTTATGATACTTCATGCGGCCGTTTGCCCGGACCGTGGTGCGCCGCTGCGGTCGCGCCGCCCGGCTGCGGCTAGAATATGCCGCTAGCTCATCCCCCCGATTCGCAGGAGTCCCGCAAGTGATCAAGCCCCGTACGCCGCCCGGCATCATGGAATTGCTGCCGCGCGAGCAGATCGCGTTCCAGCGCATGCTGGACGTCATCCGCCGCAATTACGAGCGGTTCGGGTTCCTGCCGGTGGAGACGCCGGTGTTCGAGCTGTCCGACGTGCTGTTGACCAAGTCCGGCGGCGAAACCGAGCGCCAGGTGTATTTCGTGCAGTCCACCGGCGCGCTGGCCAATGCCGCCGAAGCGGGCGACAAGGCGCTGCCCGAGCTGGCGTTGCGCTTCGACCTGACCGTGCCGCTGGCGCGCTACGTGGCCGAGCACGAACACGACCTGACCTTCCCGTTCCGTCGGTACCAGATGCAGCGCGTGTACCGCGGCGAGCGTGCCCAGCGCGGTCGTTTCCGCGAGTTCTACCAGTGCGACATCGATGTGATCGGCAAGGACAGCCTGAGCGTGCGTTACGACGCCGAAGTGCTGGCGGTGATCCACGCCGTGTTCGCCGAACTGAGCATTGGTGATTTCAGCATCCAGTTGAACAACCGCAAGCTGCTGCGCGGCTTCTTTGAAAGCCTGGGCGTGGCCGATGGCGAGCGCCAGCTGGCGGTGCTGCGCGAAGTGGACAAGCTGGACAAGCGCGGCCCGGACTACGTGCGCGAGACCCTGGTGGGCGAGGGCTTCGGCATTCCCGCCGAGCAGGTCGAGCGGATCCTGGCCTTCGTCGCGGTGCGCTCCAGCAGCCACGCCGACGCGTTGGCGCAGCTGGATGCGCTGCTGGCCGACCCGGCCGCCAGCGACACCCTCAAGGCGGGCGTGGCCGAGCTGCGCGACGTGCTGGAGCTGGTCAAGGCGCTGGGCGTGCCTGACAGCGCTTACTGCCTCAACTTCTCCATTGCCCGCGGCCTGGATTACTACACCGGCACCGTCTATGAGACCACGCTCACCGACCACCCGCAGATCGGCTCGATCTGCTCGGGCGGCCGTTATGAAGACCTGGCCAGCCACTACAGCAAGTCCAGGCTGCCGGGCGTGGGCATTTCCATCGGGCTCACCCGCCTGTTCTGGCAGCTGCGCGAGGCCGGCCTGATCGCCGGCATCGAGGACAGCAGCGTGCATGCGCTGGTGGCGCTGATGGACGATGCCAGCCTGCCGCAGTCGCTGGATATCGCCCGTCGCCTGCGCGTCGGCGGCATCAACGCTGAAGTGCAGATGGAGCCGAAGAAGATCGGCAAGCAGTTCCAGTACGCGGCCAAGGCCGGGATCCGCTTCGTGGTGCTGGCCGGTGAAGACGAGCTGGCGCGTGGCGTGGTGGCGGTCAAGGACCTGCTGCGCGAGCAGCAGTTCGAGGTTTCCCGCGAGGAGCTGGCCAGTACCCTGCAGGTGGAACTGGAGCAGGCCAAGGTCATGCCGTGAAGCGGCCCGCGGCAGGAGCGCTGATCGCGCTCCTGCTGGCCGCCTGCCACAGCGATCCGGCGGTGCGCACGCAGCGGCTCGGCCCCGGGCACTACCGCTTGACGGTGGATCGCTGCCACGCGATCGACCCGGAGCAGCTGCAGCGCGATCTGCGCGGGCTGGCCGAGCACGCCTGCCCGGAAGGGGCCGGTGCGCTCGAGGCCGTGCAGTCCATCCCGAGCCGCCAGGGTAGCCTGCTTGGCGAGTGCCCGCGGCAGGGCGCCCTGCGCGCCGAGGTGACCTGCCGGTAGGGCACCTCGGCCGCAGGCCGGCACGGCGTTCAAACGCCCCGTCACCCCGAAAAGCGCCCGCCCTGCGGGCGTTTTTCGTTTTCCACTCCCTGAACAGCGCTGGTCGGTGCCGCGACATGGTTTGACCGCGCGCGGTCCTTTGGGCTAATGTAATAGCACGCTATTACATTGATACGATGAAACTACGCCCCGCCCCCCGTGAGAAAGACGCCCAGGCCGACCTTGTCCGCCTGGCCGAGGCATTCGCCGCGTTGTCGCGCCCCGACCAGGTCACCGATTTCCTGCGTGACCTGTGTACCCCGGCCGAGCTGGAGGCGCTGTCCGACCGCTGGAAGGTGGTGCCGCTGCTTCAGCAGGGCGTGCCGTATCGCGAAATCCACGAGTTGACCGGTGTCAGCGTCACCACCACCGGCCGCGTGGCGCGGTCGCTGGAGCATGGCCACCGCGGTTACGCCGCCGCCATCGCCGCCACCGCCGCGCCCACCAGCCCCGAATCCGAGTAAGAGAGCCTCCCCCATGAGTGCAACCCAGAACGCCCCGGCCCGCGACCGGCTGCGGATCGCCATCCAGAAGAGCGGGCGGCTGGCCGAGCCGGCGCGCAGCCTGCTCACCGCCTGCGGGCTGAGCTGGCGGCAAAGCCGCGACAAGCTGTTCTGCTACGGCGAATCGCTGCCGGTGGACCTGCTGCTGGTGCGCGACGACGACATCCCCGGGCTGATCGCCGATGGGGTCTGCGATTTCGGCATCGTCGGCCGCAACGAGCTGGACGAACAGGGCGCTGCGCGCCGCCGGATCGGCCTGCCCGATGCCTACCAGGCGCTGCGTGGCCTGAACTTCGGCCAGTGCCGGTTGATGCTCGCCGTGCCCGAAGAGTGGCAGTGGACCGGCGTTGAACAACTGGCTGGCAAGCGCATCGCCACCAGCTACCCGGCGATCCTGGCCGACTGGCTGGCCGCCCGCGGTGTCGATGCGCAGGTGGTGGAGCTGTCCGGCTCGGTCGAAATCGCACCGCGCCTGGGCACCGCCGATCTGATCTGCGACCTGGTGTCCAGCGGCGCCACCCTGGCAGCCAACCAGCTCAAGCCGGTGGAGACCCTGCTGGAAAGCGAGGCGGTGCTGGCCGGTCCGGTGAAGACCCCGGACGACGCGCGCGCCGGCCTGATGGCGATGTTGCTGCGCCGCCTGGACGGCGTGGTCAAGGTCCAGGACAGCAAGCTGCTGATGTTCCGTGCCGCGCTGGACCGGGTCTCCGAGCTGAGCCGGCTGCTGCCCGATGCCGACCCGCTGGTGCAGCTGCCCGATGACGGCGGCCACCTGCGTTTGCAGACCATGTGCCACGGTGCATTGACCTGGCAGCGGTTGGAAGAACTGGAGCGCGCTGGCGCCCAGGGCCTGATGGTATTGAGCGTGGAGCGGTCGCTGGCATGAATCGTCTGTTGTGGTCCCGATTGGATGCCCGCGCCCAGGCGCAGGCCCTGCAACGCCCGGTCCAGGCCGTGGCGGCCCGTACCCGCGAGACCGTGGCCGCGCTGATCGCCGCCGTGCGCGATGACGGCGACGCGGCGCTGCGCGAAATCAGCCTGCGCCTGGACGGCGTGGCGCCGGCCTCGTTCGAGGTCGACGAGGCCGAGTTTGCGGCGGCCGAACAGGCCGTGTCGGCCGAACTGCGCCAGGCGATGGTCGATGCCGCTGCGCGCATCGCGGTATTCCACCGCGCCGGCATGAGCCAGGGCTATGCGGTGGAGACCGCGCCGGGCGTGCAGTGCGAGCGCGTGGTGCGGCCGATCGGTCGCGTTGGCCTGTATGTGCCCGCCGGCAGCGCGCCGCTGCCCTCCACTGCGTTGATGCTGGGTGTGCCGGCGCAGTTGGCCGGGTGCCGCGAAGTCGTGCTGTGTACGCCGCCGCGCAGGGATGGCAGCGCCGATCCGGCGGTGCTGGTAGCCGCGCGCCTGACCGGCGTGCACCGCGTGTTCAAGCTCGGCGGCGCCCAGGCGATCGCGGCGATGGCCTATGGCACCGACAGCGTGCCGGCCTGCGACAAGCTGTTTGGACCGGGCAACAGTTTCGTCACCGAAGCCAAGCAGCAGGTGGCCCAGGACGGCGCGGCGGCCATCGACATGCCCGCCGGACCGTCGGAGGTGCTGGTGATCGCCGATGCCGGTGCCAACCCCGCGTTCGTCGCTGCCGACCTGCTGTCGCAGGCCGAACACGGGCCCGATTCGCAGGTGCTGCTGCTCACCGACGATGCGCAGATGCTCGAGCAGGTGGAGATCCAGGTGCAGGCGCAGCTGGCCCGGCTGTCACGCGCGGGCATCGCGACCCAGGCATTGCAGGGTTCGCGGCTGATCCTGGTCGATTCACTCGCGCAGGCTTTCCAGATCAGCAACCGCTACGCGCCCGAGCACCTGATCCTGGCGCTGCGCCAACCGCGCGCCTGGCTGGACCAGGTGGAGGCGGCCGGTTCGGTGTTCCTGGGCGACTACACGCCCGAAGCGCTGGGCGACTACTGCAGCGGTACCAACCACGTGCTGCCCACCGCCGGTGCCGCGCGCGCCTACAGCGGGGTGAGCGTGGCCAGCTTCCAGAACCTGATCAGCGTGCAGTCGGCCACCGCCCAGGGCATTGCCGCGATCGGTGACTGCGCGCGCGTGCTGGCCCGGGCCGAGGGCCTGGATGCGCATGAAAATGCCGTGGCCCTGCGCATGGAGGATGCGGCATGAGCGCCCCGTCGGTGATGGCGCTGGTGCGCCCGGACCTGCAGGCTTTCGCCGGTTACTCATCGGCGCGCAGCAGTGCGCTGGTCGGCGATGTCTGGCTCAATGCCAACGAGTCGGCGTGGGCCAACCCGGCCGACAGCGAAGGTCGTGCCCGCCGCTACCCGGACCCGCAGCCGGCAGCGCTGCGTGCACGCCTGGCCCAGTTGTATGGGTGCGCGCCGGAGCAGTTGCTGATCGGTCGCGGCAGCGATGAGGCGATCGACCTGCTGGTGCGCGCGCTGTGCGAGCCCGGCCGTGACGCCGTGCTGGTGACCCCGCCGGTATTCGGCATGTATGCGGTGTGCGCGCGGCTGCAGAACGCCCCGCTGCTGGAGGTGCCGCTGCGCGACGACGGCGATGCGCTCAACGCCGATATCGACGCGGTCATCGCAACCGCGCTGGCCGGCAACGCCAGGCTGGTATTCCTGTGTTCGCCCTCGAACCCAGCCGGCAGTGCGGTCACGCTGGAACAGGTCGAACGGGTGGCAACGGCATTGCAGGGCAGGGCGCTGGTGGTGGTGGACGAGGCCTATGCCGAGTACGCCGCGCTGCCGTCGGCGGTCTCGTTGCTGGCCACGCACGACAACCTGGCCGTCCTGCGGACGCTGTCCAAGGCGCACGCACTGGCGGCCGCGCGGATCGGCAGCCTGATCGCCGCCCCGGCGCTGATCGCGCTGCTGCGCCGCTGCCAGGCCCCGTACCCGATTCCCGGCCCCTGCGCCGAGCTGGCCCTGGCCGGCCTGAGCGATAGCAACCTGCAGCTCACCGCATCGCGCGTGGAGCGCATCAAGGCCGAGCGCGGGCGGCTGCAGCAGGCCCTGGCCGTGTTGCCCGGCGTGCTGCGCGTGTATCCCTCGCAGGGCAACTACCTGCTGGTGCGGTTCGCCGATGCGCAGCAGGCATTCGATGCGCTGTTGGCAGCCGGGGTGGTGGTGCGCGACCAGCGTGCCGCGCCGCAGCTGGGCGATGCCCTGCGCATCACCATCGGCAGTACGCTGGAGAACGACCGTGTGCTCAGTGCCCTGGCGGCGCGGAGGGTGGCGGCATGACCCCGATCCTGTTCGTGGACCGCGACGGTACCCTCATCGAGGAGCCGGCCGACTTCCAGATCGACGCCTACGAAAAGATCCGCTTCGTGCGCGACGTGATCCCGGCCATGCTCAAGCTGCGTGATGCCGGCTACCAGTTCGTGATCGTCAGCAACCAGGACGGGCTGGGCAGCGAGGGCTACCCGCAGGCCAGCTTCGACGGCCCCAACGACCTGATGCTGCAGATCTTCGCCAGCCAGGGCATCGTGTTCCGTGACGTACTGATCGACGGCACCTGGCCGCACGACAACGCTCCCACCCGCAAGCCGGGTATCGGCATGATGCTGCCCTATCTGCAGGACCGCAGCATCGACTGGGCGCGCTCGGCGATGGTGGGTGACCGGCCCACCGACATCCAGTTCGCGCAGAACATGAACATCCGCGGTTTCCAGCTGCGCACCGAGCAGTTCGGCGGGGAGTGGGACTGGAACGGCATCGCCCACGAACTGGCCGATGCCCCGCGCCGCGCCACCGTGCAGCGCAATACCAGGGAAACCAGGATCCGGGTCGAGGTCGACCTGGATCGCAGCGCCGAACCGCAGACCCACACCGGGCTGCCGTTCTTCGACCACATGCTGGAGCAGATCGGCAAGCACGGCGGCTTCGCCCTGAGCGTGCAGGCCGAGGGCGACCTGCACATCGACGAGCACCACACCATCGAAGACACCGGCCTGGCCCTGGGCCAGGCGCTGCGCGAGGCGCTCGGCGACAAGCGCGGGATCGGCCGCTATGGCTTCACCCTGCCGATGGATGAAACCCTGGCCAGCGCCGCGCTGGACTTCAGCGGGCGCCCGTACTTCGTGTTCAGCGGTGAGTTCAAGCGCGAGCGGGTGGGCGACATGCCGACCGAGCTGGTGCCGCACTTCTTCCGCTCGCTGTGCGACGCGGCCGGGCTCAACCTGCACTTGACCGTGCACGGCGACAACGACCACCACAAGGTGGAGGCGTGCTTCAAGGCGCTGGCGCGGGCGCTGCGCCAGGCCCTGCCGCGGCAGGGCACGGCGTTGCCCAGTACCAAGGGGGCGCTGTGACCGAGGTTGCCCTGATCGATGCCGGCGGTGCCAACCTGGGCTCGGTGCGTTATGCGCTGGAGCGGCTGGGCGTGCAGGTGCGGCTGGTGCGTGACGCCAAGGGCCTGCGGGGCGTATCGCGGGTGATCCTGCCCGGCGTGGGCGCGGCGCCGCATGGCATGGCGCGCCTGCATGCGCAGGACCTGGTGCAGCCGCTGCGCGAGTTGCAGGTGCCGCTGCTGGGCATCTGCCTGGGCATGCAACTGCTGTTCGAGGGCTCCGAAGAAGGCCACGTCGAGTGCCTGGGCTTGATGCCCGGGGTGGTCCGCCACCTGCATCCGGCCACCGGCATCCGGGTGCCGCACATGGGCTGGAACCGGCTGTTGCCGCTGCGCGAATCGGACCTGCTGGACGGCGTGCCCGCACGTTCCAGTGCCTACTTCGTGCACAGCTACGCCGCCCCGCTCGGCGAGCACACCGTCGCTGCCTGCGATCACGGCGGGCTGTTTGCCGCGGTGGTGCAGCGCGGCCGCCACAGTGGCGCCCAGTTCCATCCCGAGCGGTCAGCCGCCACCGGCGCGCGGATCCTGCGCAACTTCATCGAGAACGAGCCTACATGAGTTTTACCGTCTATCCCGCCCTGGATATCCGCGAAGGCCGCGTCGTGCGCCTGCTGCAGGGCGACTATGCGCAGCAGACCACCTACGGCGATGATCCGCTGCCGCGCGCGCAGGCCTTCGCCGATGCCGGGGCGCGCTGGATGCACCTGGTCGACCTGGATGCGGCGCGCGCCGGTGGCTATACGTTGGCGCCGCTGTTGTCCTCGATCGCGGCCCAGACCGGCCTGCAGGTTCAGACCGGCGGTGGCGTGCGCTCGCGCGACGACGTCGCGCGCATCCTCGCGGCGGGTGCCGCACGCGTGGTGGTCGGCTCGGTGTCGGTGCGTGCGCCGGACACGGTGATCGCCTGGCTGGACGAGTTCGGCCCGGAGCGGCTGACCATCGCGTTGGATGCCCGCCAGGCCGAGGACGGCCGCTGGCTGCTGCCCGTGCATGGCTGGACCGAGACCGCCGAGGACACGTTGGAGGCACTGGCAACGCGCTACGCGCAGGCCGGCATGCGTCACCTGCTGTGCACCGATATCGCGCGCGATGGCATGTTGTCCGGCCCCAACATCGGCCTGTACCGGCACCTGGCCGCGCTGCTGCCCGGCGTGGCGGTGCAGGCCTCCGGTGGCGTGCGCAGCGCCGCCGACGTGGCCGAAGCCAAGGCGGTGGGCTGTGGCGGGGCGATCCTGGGCAAGGCCCTGCTGGAAGGTCGCATGACCCTGGCCGAGGCGTTGACATGTTGAGCCGGCGGCTGATTCCCTGCCTGGACGTACGCGACGGCCGCGTGGTCAAGGGCGTGCGCTTCCGCGACCACGTGGACATGGGCGATATCGCCGAGCTGGCGTTGCGCTACCGCGACCAGGGCGCCGATGAGCTGGTGTTCTACGACATCGGTGCCAGCCCGGAAGGGCGGGCGGTGGACGTGGGCTGGATCGAGCGGATCGCGCGCCTGATCGACATTCCCTTCTGCGTGGCCGGTGGCATCGCCGACGTGGAAACGGCACGCCGGGTCCTGTATGCCGGCGCGGACAAGATCTCGATCAACTCCCCGGCGCTGGGCCGCCCGGCGCTGATCGAGGAACTGGCCGATGCCTTCGGCGTGCAGTGCGTGGTGGTCGGCGTGGATTCGGTACGCGAGGCCGATGGCGAGTGGCGGGTGCGCCGCTTCAGCGGCGACCCGGCCAAGACCCAGGCCGTGCCGATGCGCACGCTGGACTGGCTGGTGGAGGCGCAGCGCCGCGGTGCCGGCGAAATCGTCCTCAACTGCATGGACAGCGATGGCGTGCGCCGCGGCTACGACGTGGCCCAGCTGCGGCAGGCGCGTGCGCTGTGCCAGGTGCCGTTGATCGCCTCCGGCGGTGCCGGCGAAATGCAGCACTTCGCCGATGTGTTCGACCAGGCCGACGTCGATGGCGCACTGGCCGCCAGCGTTTTCCATAGCGGCGCCATCGCCATTCCCGCATTGAAGCAGTTCCTGCGCGAGCAGCAGATCGAGGTTCGAGATGTCTATTGAGGTATTGCCGTCGCCCCAGGCGCTGGACGGGTTGGACTGGAGCAAGGGCGATGGCCTGCTGCCGGTGGTGGTGCAGGACGCCGATACGTTGGCGGTGCTGATGCTCGGCTATGCCAACGCCGAATCGCTGGAACTGACCCTGGCCACCGGCCATATGACCTTCTACAGCCGCAGCAGGCAGCGCCTGTGGACCAAGGGCGAATCGTCCGGCAACGTGCTGGCGGTGGTGGCGGTGCGCATCGACTGCGACAACGACACCCTGCTGGTGAGCGCGCGCCCGGCCGGCCCGACCTGCCACACCGGCAGCGAGAGCTGCTTCGACCGCGCGCCCGGCAACTTCCTGGGTCGGCTGGATGCACTGGTGCAGCAGCGCGAGCAGCAGCGCCCGGCGGGCAGCTACACCACGCGTCTGTTCGAGGACGGGATCCGCCGGATCGCACAGAAGGTGGGCGAGGAGGGCGTGGAAGCCGCGCTGGCGGGGGTGGTGCAGGACGATGCCGCGCTGCTGGGCGAGTCGGCCGACCTGCTGTTCCACCTGATCGTGCTGCTGCGCGCGCGCGGCCTGTCGCTGGACGATGCGGTGCAGGTGCTGGCGGGCCGGCACGCGCGCTGAGCGCGATGACGCACGCCGTTTAACGTCGGTGAAACGCGGCACAAGCGATGATGTGCCGCTTTACAATCACCCACCCCCGAACGGACCGTCCCGATGACCCGCACTGCTGCCTGGCTGGCTTGCCTGCTGTTGACCTCTGCACCGGCCTGGGCCGCCGAGGTGACCGTGACCGGCAAGGTCTACCAGGAGCGCGACGGCAAGCCCGGCCGCGGCCCTACCGATCCGGGCATGGGCGGTGTGCAGGTCTCCAACGGCGAGGCCATCGTGCGCACCGCCGCCGATGGCAGCTACAGCCTGCCGGTGCGCGAGGGCCAGACGGTGTTTGTGATCAAACCCGACGAGTACCGCTTCCCGGCCGCGTCCAACGGCCTGCCGGCGTATTGGCGGCACTACGCACCGCAGGGTTCGCCGCGGCTGAAGTACGACGGCATCCACGCCACCGGCACCGCCACCCGCAACTGGGATTTCGCGCTGGAGCCGGACAAGGGCAGCGATGCGGCGCGCTCGGGCTTCGAGATGCTGGTGTTCACCGATTCGCAGACCGCCAGCCGGCAGGACATCGACTACTACCAGCGTGCCATCGTCGAGCCGATCATCGGCAAGCATCCGGCACGCCTGGGCACCACCCTGGGCGACATCGTCAACGACGACCTGGGCCTATACCCGGCCATCAACAAGGCCACCGCGCTGTTGCAGGTGCCGTGGTTCCATGTTCCCGGCAACCACGACCTGGACGTTGACGCCGGCGATGATCGCCACTCGCTGGACAGCTGGCGCGCGGTGTATGGGCCCGATACGTATGCGGTGGAGGAGGGCGGGGCCAGCTTCGTGTTCCTGGACGACGTGGTCTACGATCCCGCCGCCACCCCGAAGTACGTCGGCGGCCTGCGCCCGGATCAGTTCACCTTCCTGGGCAACTACCTCAAGGGGCTGCCGCGCGACCGCCTGGTGGTGCTGGGCATGCACATCCCGCTGTTCGATGCCGCGCCCGGCCGCGAGACCTTCCGCCACGCCGACCGCGCGCGCCTGTTCGCGCTGCTCAAGGACTTCCCCAACGTGCTGGTGCTCAGCGGCCACAGCCACACCCAGCAGCACTATTACCACGGCGCCGCCGAGGGTTGGCAGGGCAGCAAGCCGCTGCACGAATACAACGTGGGCGCGGCCTGCGGTGCATTCTGGTCCGGGGTGAAGGACAGCAATGGCATCCCCGATGCGACCATGAGTGATGGCACGCCCAACGGTTATGCGCTGCTGTCGGTCAAGCCCGGCGGCGATTACAGCCTGCGCTATTACGTGGCGCGTGCACCGGACGACTACCAGATCGCGCTGCATGCGCCCAAGGTGCTGCGCAAGGATGCCTATCCGGCCTGGGGCGTGTACGCCAATGTGTTCATGGGCCAGGCCGATACCCGGGTGGAGTTCCGCGTGGACACCGGCCCCTGGCAGCCCATGAAGCGCGTGGAGCAACCCGACCCGCGCCTGCTGCTGGAGAACGTCGCCGATGACCAGGCCGAGCGCCTGCGCGGGTTTGACCGCTCGCCCGAAGCCACGCCGTCGCCGCACCTGTGGCGCGGCGCGTTGCCCACCAACCTGGCCGCCGGCGCGCACAAGGTGGACGTTCGCGCGGTGCACGCAGACGGCCCCACGGCCACGGCCAGCACCAGTTACCGCCTGCAGGTGGCCAAGCCCTGATGCTGCATACGCCCCTGTATGGCACGGCCTGCTTTGCAAACCCGGGTCGATCGCCGAAAATCGCAGCGAGTGATTCAATTCCTGCCAAGGCCTGCGAGTGAGCGTTGCGGTACCGTTTCCGGAACACATTCCGGCCCCTTCCGGCGCGCCTGCCGCGGTGACCCCGGGCCTGGCATCGCGGGTTGCCCCGCTTGTCGTCGCCGACGTCGGCGGCACCTTCGCGCGCGTGGCGCTGGCCGAACTACAGCCCGGCCAGCCGCCGCGGTTGAGCGGGCTGCGCCGTTACCAATGCGCCGCCTACCCGAGCCTGGCGGCGATCCTGGCCGACTTCATCGGTGCCGCCGGACAGCCGCTGGATACGGCGGTGGTGGCCATCGCCGGGCTGCTGGAAGGCGATGACCTGGTCAATACCAACCTGCCGTGGCCGGTCTCGGTGCAGGCGACCCAGGCCGCGGCGGGGCTGCGTTCGCTGACCCTGATCAATGATTTCGAAGCAGTGGCCTACGCCATTCCGCACGTGCAGGCCGACACCCTGGTGGCGCTCAACGGCCACCCCGACGCCGCCGCCTCGCCGTGGCCGGCGCTGGTACTGGGACCGGGCACCGGTCTGGGCGCGGCGCTGCGCTTCCAGGGCGGCGAACAGCCGGTGCTGGCCAGCGAAGCCGGGCACGCCGCGCTGACCGCCGGCAACGCACTGGAGCTGGAGATCCTGGCGCGCATGCAGCAGCGCTGGGCCCACGTGGACCAGGAACGGATCCTGTCCGGCAGCGGGCTGATGAACCTCTATCCCTGCCTGTGCGAGATCCGTGGACGCGCCCCGCGCTGGCGCTCCACCGAGGAGGTGATCGCCGCCGCCCACGCCGGCGAAGATGCGCTGGCGGTGGAAACGCTGGAGGTGTTCAGCGCCTGGCTCGGCAGCCTGGCCGGCGACCTGGCGGTCACCTTCGGCGCGCGCTCGGTGTACCTGGTCGGCGGGATTCCGCCGCGCATCGCCCACTTCCTGCATGCCGGCGGGTTCCAGGCGCGGTTCCTGGCCAAGGGCGTGATGGCCCGGGTGCTGGCCCAGGTGCCGGTGTGGCGGGTGGAACATGGCGAACTGGGCATGCTGGGTGCAGCGGTATGGCACGCGGCGCGCCACGAACGCGCCGTGGCATGACGCTTCCGCCCGGCAGCGGGCGGCTCGATGACCGATCTTGCAGGGAGTGGGTGGGATGACCGATCGCAGGCAGTTCCTCCAGGCCGGTGTCCTGGCCGCCGGCGCGCTGGCCTTGCCGCGCGCGGGTGCGCGGGCAGTGGGTGGCGCACGCGTGGTATCCACCTGGGATTTCGGCGTGGGAGCCAACCAGGCCGCGTGGCAGGTCCTGTCCGCCGGCGGCAGCGCGCTGGACGCGGTGGAAGCCGGGGCGCGCTGGGCCGAAAGCGAATTGTGCAATCCCACCGTGGGTCGCTGTGGCAATCCCGATCGCGACGGCGTGCTCAGCCTGGATGCCAGCATCATGGACGGCGATGGCCGCTGTGGTTCGGTGGCGGCGCTGACCGACATCCTGCATCCGGTTTCGGTGGCACGCAAAGTGATGGAGAACACCCCGCACGTGATGCTGGTCGGGCAGGGCGCGCAGCAGTTCGCGGTGGAACAGGGCTTCGAGCGCCAGAAGCTGCTCACGCCGGCGGCCGAAAAGGCGTGGCGAGAGTGGCTGAAGACCGCGCAGTACACCCCGGAGATCAACGTCGAGCGCCGCGGGCGTCCCGGCGACAGCAGCAACCATGACACCCTGGGCATGTTGGCCATCGACGCCAATGGCCGCCTGGCCGGCGCCTGCACCACCAGCGGCATGGCCTGGAAACTGCACGGCCGGGTCGGCGACAGCCCGATCATCGGCGCCGGCCTCTACGTGGACAACGAGGTAGGCGGGGCGACGGCGTCGGGGGTCGGCGAAGAGATGATGCGCAACGCCGCCTCGTTCCTGGTGGTGGAGCTGATGCGCCAGGGCCGCTCGCCCGCCGAGGCCTGCCGCGAGGCGATCGCCCGCCTGGTGCGCAAGCGCCCGGAGGCCAGCAAGACCCTGCAGGTGTGCTTCCTTGCGCTGGACAAGCATGGGCAGGTCGGCGCGTATGCGCTGCACCGCGGCTTCGTTTACGCGGTGTGCGACACGGACCGCCAGGACGACCTGCGCGATTCGGCCTCGGTCTACAGCAGCGAGCAGACCTGAGCATGAGGCGCCGGCTGCTGGAAATCGCCTCCAATTCGGTCGCCTCCGCGTTGGCCGCCCAGGCCGGTGGCGCCGACCGCATCGAACTGTTCGACAACCTCGCCGAAGGCGGCACTACGCCATCGCACGGCAGCATCGCCGTGGCCCGGGAGCGGCTGCACATTCCGTTGTTCGTGCTGATCCGCGCGCGGCCGGGTGATTTCCACTACGGCCCGCTGGAGGCGGAGATCATGCTGCGCGACATCGCCCAGTGCCGGCAGCTGGGCTGCGATGGGGTGGTGATCGGCGCGCTGGATGCCGACGGCAACGTGGACACGGCGCTGTGCCGTGAACTCATCGCCACAGCCGGCCCGATGCGTGTCACCTTCCATCGCGCCTTCGATGCTGCCCGCGATCTGCCGCAGGCGCTGGAACAGGTGATCGAACTGGGCTGCCAGCGGGTATTGAGTTCCGGCGGCCACGCCACGGCCGAGGCCGGTGCCGAGGTGCTGGCCGGATTGGTCGCCCAGGCCGGCCCGCGCCTCGGCGTGATGGCCGGCGCCGGCCTCACCCCGGGCAATATTGCCGCCGTCGCAGCCCGCACCGGCTGCCTGGAGCTGCACGCGTCGGCCAAATCCGCGCAGCACTCGGGCATGCGCCATCGCAACCCGGCATTGGTGGGCCTGTCACCGGACTGGACCGGCACCTGCGTCGCCGAAGTCGCCGCCCTGCGCGCCGCCCTCGACGCGTAGCGCCACAAAAAAACGGCAGCCACCTGTACCAGCGCGGCTGCCGTGGAGGACCGTCGCCCCGCCGGGAGGCGGGGGCGGGTGACGCTTAGAACTTCCAGTTCACGCCGAAGTACAGCTGGCGGCCGGTGTAGGTGTTGGAGATCAGGCGTGCCTTGCTGTCGCTGCCGAGGTAGATGCGCTGTTCGGACTTGGTGGCATTGAGCACCGACGCGGTGAAGGTGAGCGCCTCGGTGAAGTTGTAGGCCACGTTGAGGTCCAGCTGATCGTACGGCTCGGAGTACTGGGTCAGGCCATTGACCAGTCCGCCCACCACTTCGCCACGGCGGTTGTAGGAGGCACGTGCCAGGAACTTTTCGTTCTCGTAGAACAGGGTCACATTGGCCTGGTTCTTGGCGCTGCCCACCAACGGCGAGGAACCGATGTTCTGGCCGTCCAGCACGATCGAGGCCAGGTTGGTGTCGTTGTAGGTGTAGTTGGCCTGCACGCCAACGCCCATGTCGAAGGTGTACTGCCCGTACAGCTCCACGCCCTGGGAGACGCCATCGCGGCCGTTGGCTTCGGTTTCATACTTCTGCACCGTCACCGTCTGCCCACCCACGGTCATCTGCTGGTCGCGCACCACCGGCACGGTGAAGTTGTCCACGTTCTTGCGGAACAGGGCCGCACCGGCCACCGCGCCGGGCTTGAAGTACCACTCCAGGCCGATGTCGAACTGGGTGGCCTCGAACGGTTCCAGGTTCTTGTTGCTGCCGTGCCCATACCAGCCGGGGGTATCGGTACCACCGGCCACGCGGCGGTCGTTGCTGTACTCCTCGCTCACATAGCTCAGGCTGCCCGGGGCGGCGATGCTGGTATAGCCGGGACGGGCGATGACCTTGGAGGCGGCACCGCGCAGCACCAGGTTGTCGGTGATGTCCCAGGCGATGTTGAAGCTCGGCAGGAAGTCGGTGTAGGTGCGCTCGAGCGAGGCGAACTCGTAGGTCTTCTCGCGCGCCAGGGTATCGGGCAGGCGCACGAAACCGCTCTGGCACACATAGCCGGTGTTGGAGGCGATCAGCGGTGCGGCAGCCGGGTCGTTGCAGCCCATCGGTGCACCGGCCGCGTTGTCCTGGAAGTAATCGTTGAACTTCTCCACCGAATCGCTGGACTCGGCGAACTGCCGGGTGCGCACCACGCGCACGCCGACGTTGCCGCGCACGCGCTCGGTGCGGAAGTTGGCCTGGAAGTAGCCCGAGTAGATCTTCTCGTTGACGTTGTAGACGAAGTCCTCTTCCTTGCGGCTGTAGGAACCGCCGTACTTCTGGTTGAGGAAGTCGATGTAGGCCGGGTAGTTGATGCCCGGGAACACGTTGGCGTTGAAGCCACCGGCGATGTTGCTGATCGGGTTGGAGAGGAAGAACCCGGGTTGGGCCAGGCCCGCGGTGGCGTCGCAGCCGGCCTGGTAGCGGTTGCTGTCGTAGTCGGCCGGGTCCTTGCCCTGGCACACCCAGTAGGTGTTGCCGGTATTGCGGTGGACCTCGCCATCACGGTACTTGGCGCCGAACTGGATCGAATCCAGCCAGCCGCTTTCGAACATCTTGGTGACGTCGGCCTGGAAGTAGTTCTGCTTGACGCTGGTCTGCATCCACGACGAACCGGTCGAGCCGGTGTCGATCTCGGCGATGCCGGCCATCAACTGGTCCTGCAGGTTCGGCGAGAACGTGGCGGTGGGGGTGCCGGTCAGGTCCCAGGCGCTGTACGTGTTGCCCGACTGCCAGACACCGTCGACCTGGCGGCGCGGCTTGGCCGACATGCCGAAGTTCATCGACGGACCGCCTTCGGACCAGGTGCGGCCACCGGTGAAGGAGGCCTTCCACAGCGGGCTGATGTCCCAGTCCACGGTCAGGTCGGCGGTCTGCGAGAGCGCCTTTTCCTTGCTGTAGGTGCCGGTCAGCTGCGGGGTGGGGATGGTGCAGTCGTCCGGGCCCCAGCCGCCCGGGGCCAGGCCGGCGGCCGCGGCCTGTTCTTCGCTGCAGTAATAGGTCTTGCCGGCCAGCTTCTCGTACTGGGCGCCGGTGACGATGCTGCCGCTGGGATCGAAGCTCAGGCCGTTGAGCAGGCGGCCGCCGTCCCAGTTGCCGTCGCCGTTGTAGCGGGCCAGGTTCCACTCCGGGATCTTCAGCATGTTCTGGGTGTAGTCACCCTGCAGCTCGAAGCGGAAGTAGTTGGCGGTCAGGGTGAGGTTGTCCAGCGGCTTGAACTGGAAGGTGAACTGGCCGCCGGTGCGTTCGCGCTTTTCTTCCTTGACCGCGAAGTTCACCGAGGTCGGCATGAAGAATTCGCTGTAGTTGCGCCCACTCTGGTCATTGAAGCCGGATTGGCCCCACCAGTAGTGGATGCCATCCTGCGTCTGCACGTTGCCGTTGGCATCGCGGGCATCGGTGCCGTTGCCATACCACTGGTAGTCCTCGGTGCTGGCCTGCATCGTGCGACTGGTGCGGTTCTGCTTGGTCACGCCCACCAGCACGCCGAAGCGCTCGTCCTGGCTGTGCCAGGAATACAGCGCCGATGCCTGCGGGTCGACGTCGTGGCTGGTATCGGAGGAGGTGCCTTCCAGGTTGACGTAGCCGGAGTTGGATTCCATCTCCAGCGGGCGACGGGTATGCAGGATCACCGTGCCGCCAATGCCGCCTTCGTCGATGCGCGCTTCGGGCGATTTGAACAGCTCGGCGCTGGACAGCATGTTCGACGGCAGCAGGGTGTAGTTGAACGAACGGGTGGCCTCGTTGTTGGTTTCCGAGGTGGCCACGTAGTTGCCGTTCAACTGGGTCAGGGTCAGGTCCGGGGCGAGGCCGCGCACGCTGACGGTCTTGCCTTCGCCGCCGCTGCGCTCGATCACCACGCCGGGCACGCGCTGCAGCGCGTCGGCCACGTTCTTGTCGGGGAACTTGCCCACGTCCTCGGCGGTGATCACTTCGACCACGGCATTGGCATCGCGCTTCTGCTGCAGGCTCTTTTCGATGGCGTAGCGGTAGCCGGTGACGGTGACGCTGTCGAGCGTGGTCGCTTCCGGCGAGGAGGCCGGACTGGCCTGTTGTGCGAAGGCGCTGGCCGGGACCAGCGCGGCGGCGAACAGCGCGGCGGTGATCGCTGCCGACAGCGTGTCGCGGTTGCGCATGCGGGACATCTTGTTCATTCCACTCTCTCCCTCTCCTGGATTGAAACGGTGGCGATACGTGATTGAATCGATCTAATTTTTCAGGCCACCAGGGGCGGCCAATTACCGTGCGTCCCGCATGCAGCGTCAGGTGGGTCCCCCACCCACCTTTCCGGCAATCGTGACCGTTTGAAGTTGGATCGATCTAAACGATTGGCGGGGAATTTTTAGCACGGCCCGCGCGGCGAAGCATGCTGCTACGCAATATGGCTCGCGTGGCTTGGGCGGGGGCGGCGGGGCGCGTCATCCTGAAAACGTTTTCTTGCGCGACGCCGCCTGCTGCAATGATCGGGCAGGGCATCGCCCGCACGCGGTGGACGCCCAGGCCAGGCGCGGAACTGACCCCGCCCAGCGCTTCGACAGGCGCACGGCCAGCGCAGGGCCAGCGCAGGGCCAGGGCCACGACGACGTTCCCCGGGCGTCCATGTTGCGCCGCAGAATGCATCCGCCGAAATCCCCGTGCTTTACTTGAATCGATCTAAATCCACCCCCGCGTGGATCTGGACACGCGCCAACGGGGGATGGCCAGCCAGCAATGGCGGGGCTTCCGCCGGTCCGCCGGCCTCGGTCGGCGCCGCCTCATCGTCCGCACCGACATCGACCCACAGGATCCCCGCATGCGCCGAATGCCGTCCGCCCTTGCCGCCACCTCCCTGCTCGCGCTGGCCTTCATGCCGGCCCTGCAGGCCGCCGCGCCGGTCGCGCTGGAACGCGAGGTCAACACCTTCATCGGCAGCAAGGATGACGGCAACACCTTCCCCGGTGCCTCGGCCCCGTTCGGCCTGATCCAGGTCAGCCCGATCGGCGAGCACTACGCCGGCTGGCGCTATGACGACCCCAGGATCCGCGGGTTCGGCCATTCGTTCCTGTCCGGCGCCGGGTGCTGGGAGCAGGGTGGCCAGGTATCGGTGCTGCCGGTCACCGGCAGCATCGGCAAGGGCGGCGACTTCAACACCGACGATGCCAAGAGCTTCGACCACAAGCGCTACGCGTCCCCGTACACCCACGATGGCGAGATCGGCCAGGCCGGCTACTACAAGGTGCGCCTGACCGGCTACGGCGGCATCGATGCCGAGGCCACCGCGCGCACCCGTGCCGCCGCCGAGCGCTACACCTTCCCGGTCGACGCCGGCACCGGCCATGTGCTGGTCAACGTGGGCCAGGCCAACGAGCGCCATTCGGTGATCGGCAGTGTGATCGACGTGGTGGGCGATCGCGTGGTCGAAGGCAAGCTGGTGACCAAGAGTTTCTGCGGAGGCCACCAGTACACCACCTGGTTCCGCCTCGAGTTCGACCGCCCGTTCAAGGCGTTCGGCACCTGGGGCGAAGAAGGCGGCCTGGCCGGCGCGCGGCATCGCATGGAGGGCGAACAGAAGCCCAGCGGCGCCTGGTTGAGTTTCGATACCGGCAAGAACCGCGCGGTTACCGCGATCAGCGCCGTCTCGCACGTGGACGCAGAAGGCGCGCGCAACAACCTGCGCAGCGAGGGCATGCAGGGCGGCAAGCTGCTCGGCTTCGAGCAGATGCGCAGCCAGTCGCAGCAGCAGTGGCGCCGCGAGCTGGCCACGACGCGCGTGCAGGGCGGCACCCGTGACGACCGCACCGTGTTCTATTCGGCGCTGTACCACGCGCTGCTGCAGCCGTTGACCGGCAGTGATGCCGATGGCCGCTACCGTGGCTACGACGATGCGATCCATCGCGCCGACGGCTGGACCTATTACGAGTACTTCTCGCTGTGGGACACCTACCGTGCGCAGAACCAGTGGCTGGCGCTGACCCGGCCGCAGGTGGCGCGCGACATCGGCCGCAGCCTGCTGGCGATCAACCAGCAGGGAGGCTGGCTGCCGCGCTGGGGCTATGCCAATTTCGAAACCAACATCATGACCGGCGACCCGGTTACCCCGTTCCTGGTCGACCTGTGGCGCTTCGGCGCGCTGGCCGGGCGCGAGGACGAGGCCTACACCGCGTTGCGCCGCAACGCCTTCGAGCAGCCACCGCTCAACTCGCGGCATGCCGGTCGCTCCGGCAACCCCGGTTACGTGGACAACGGCTACGTTGCCTACGACCGCGCCTTCCCTTCCAAGGGCATGGACGTGGACCCGCACCACGGTGGTTCGGCCACGCTTGAATACGCCCTGGCCGACTGCGCGCTGGCGCAGATGGCCGATGGCCTGGGCCATGCCGACGACGCAGGCACGCTGCGCGCCCGCGGCGGCAACTGGCACAAGGTGTGGGACCCGCAGGTGCGCGACGAGGAAACCGGCATGAGCGGGTTCCCGCGACCGCGCATGGACGATGGCAAGTGGTACGTGCCCTCCGATGGCCACTACAGCCCGCGTTCGCACCATGGCTTCCATGAAGGCACGGCCTGGCAGTACCAGTGGCTGGCCCAGCAGGACATGCCCGGGCTGGTGCAGGCCATGCACGGCCGCGAACAGGCCGGCAAGCGCCTGGATGCCTTCTTTGCCTACGACGCGCTGGTGAAGGCGCCGCTGACCGCCGCGCGCAAGGAGTGGGTGGTTGGCCCGTACAGCTACTACAACCAGTACCGCTACAACCCCAACAACGAGCCGGACCTGCACGCGCCCTGGATGTACACGCTGATTGGCCAGCCGTGGAAGACCGCCACCGTGGTGCGCGCCGCGCAGCAGCTGTTCACCAACGCACCCAACGGGGTGACCGGCAATGACGACCTCGGCACGATGTCGGCGTGGTACCTGTTCAGCGCGATCGGCCTGTATCCGGCGGTGCCGGGCAGCGGCCAGTTCCTGCTGCACACCCCGCGCTTTGCCAAGGTCGAGGTCGACCTGGGCACCGGCCGCACCCTGACCCTGGCCGCCGACGGTGCCGACGGGCGCCGCCTGCAGTACGTGCAGGACGTGCGCGTGGATGGCCAGCAGCACGCCCCGGTGTGGCTGGACTGGACCCGCCTGCAGCAGGGCGGGCGGATCGAGTTCGCGCTGGGCGAGCAGGCCCCCACCACCGGCTGGGGCACCCGTGCCGAGGCGTTGCCGCGCTCGTTCTGCGCCACCCCGGGCGCGGTGCTGGAATGACCCGGTGCCGGTACCGCCGGCTGCAGCCGACCGTCGGCACGGGCGCGGTCCGCTTGCCGATGCGATCGTTTAGGCTTGCGGCATGACAAGGACCGGGCAGACGGCATGAAAGACAAGGCTACCTCCGCAGGCAAGGGATCGCGCGCGGTCACCGTGACCGACATCGCCGAGGCCATCGGCGTGTCGCGGGCGACCGTGTCGCTGGTGCTGCGCGGCAGTCCGCTGGTCAATGTCGACACCCGTGCCCGGGTCGAGGCCGAACTGCGCCGCCAGCGTTATGTGTACAACCGGGGCGCGGCCAACCTGCGCCGGCGCACCTCCTCCAGCGTGGCGCTGGTGATCAACGACCTGTCCAATCCGTTCTTCGCCGAATTCGCCTCCGGCGTAGACGAGGCCCTGGGCGCCAAGGGCTTTGTGACCCTGCTCGGCAGCACCGGCGAGTCGCCGCAGCGGCAGCAGGCGGTGTTGAGCACCCTGATGGAACACACCCCGGCCGGGCTGATTCTGTCGCCGGCCGAAGGCAGCGACGCCGCCGAGCTGCGCCAGGTGCTGGGGTTCAACGCCAACGTGCTGCTGTTCAACCGCGAACCGCCGGGGGCCGATTGGGACTTCCTCACCCTGGACAACCAGCAGGGCGCCTACCTGGCCACCCGCCACCTGATCGAACGCGGCCATGAGCGCATCGCGTTCTTCGGTGGCCACGCCGACTCCAGTTCCTGCCACCAGCGTCGCCTCGGCTACGCGCAGGCGCTGGCCGAAGCGGGCAGGGAGGTACACCCGGACTGGCTGATCGAGTCGGCGCCGAACCGGCTCGAGGCGGCTGCGCGCACCGAAGAACTGTTCGCGCGCGATCCGCTACCCACTGCTGCGGTCTGCTACAACGACAGCGTCGCGCTGGGTCTGATGCTGGGCCTGGCCTCGCGCGGGGTACGCCCGGGGCAGGATTTTGCGGTCACCGGGTTCGATGACATTTCCGAGGCAGCGGTGGCACTGCCGCCGCTGACCACGCTCACGGTCAATCCGCGCGAGCGCGGCCGGCAGGCGGCCGAACTGCTGCTGCAACGGCTCGACCATCCTGAAGCGGCGCCGCAACGTACCGTGGCGCCGGTCCAACTGCGCATCCGCGCCAGCAGCGGCCCGGTGGCCGCGTGATGGCGCTCCCTTCCACCTGCTCGCGCAATGAGGCGCGTACCTGAATGCCCATCTCCCCAACGCCCCGACTGCCGTCCTCATCCGCGTCCGCGCCCGTGGTCAACACGCGCATGGCCCTGGCCGTGGCGACCACGATCTTCTTCATGTGGGGCTTTTTGACCTGCCTCAACGACATCCTGATCCCACACCTGAAGGCGGTGTTCGAGCTGAACTACGCCAAGGCGATGCTGGTGCAGTTCACCTTCTTCGGTACCTACTTCCTGATGTCGCTGCCGGCCGGTCGGCTGGTGGCGCACCTGGGTTACAAGAAGGGCATCGTGGCCGGCCTGGCGATCGCCGCGGTGGGCGCGCTGGGCTTCTGGCCGGCCGCCGAGCTGCGCGTGTATGAGGCCTTCCTCGGCGCGCTGTTCGTGCTGGCCACCGGCATCACCGTGCTGCAGGTGGCGGCCAATCCGTATGTCGCACTGCTGGGCCCGGAGCAGACCGCCTCGAGCCGGCTGACCCTGGCCCAGGCCCTCAACTCGCTGGGCACGGCGATCGCGCCGATCTTTGGCGGGCTGCTGATCCTGGGCAACACGGTCAAGAGCGCCGACGAACTGGCCGCGCTGCCGGCGGCCGAGCAGATCGCCTACCGCGTGCAGGAAGCGCAGTCGGTGCAGGGCCCCTACGTGGGCCTGGCGATCGCACTGGCACTGCTGGCCATCTTCGTCTACCTGTTCCGCCTGCCGGCGTTGACCGAAACCACTGAACAGGCCGACAGCGGCACGCATACCCTGCTCGACGCGCTGCGCCACAAGCACGTGCTGTTCGGCGTGCTGGCGATCTTCTTCTACGTGGGCGCCGAGGTGTCCATCGGCAGCTTCCTGGTCAACTACCTGTCGATGCCGGCGATCGGCGGCTTCACCGAACAGCAGGCCACCCACTACGTGTCGGCGTACTGGACGCTGGCGATGATCGGCCGTTTCGCCGGCTCGGCGATCATGACCCGGTTCTCCCCGCGCGTGCTGCTCACCCTGTTTGCCGCGGTCAACGTGGCGCTGCTTGCGCTGACCATGCTCGGCAGCGGCCAGGTGTCGCTGTACTCGGTGGTGGCGGTAGGCCTGTTCAATTCGATCATGTTCCCGACCATCTTCGCGCTGAGCATCGAACGCCTGGGTCCGCTGACCAACAAGGCGTCCAGCCTGCTGATCATGGCCATCGTCGGCGGCGCGGTGGTGCCGTACCTGCAGGGCGTGCTGGCCGACCACATCGGGCTGCAGCCGTCCTTCATCCTGCCGCTGGTCTGCTACGGCTACATCATTTTCTACGGGCTGTCGGGTTCGCGCCCCAGCGCCGCATTCCGCCAGGGAGCCTGAGGCCCGAATGAGCAAGATTGTCTGTTTCGGCGAGATTTTGATCGATCTACTCGCCCAGCCACCGGCTACCGCCGATACCCCGCGCGCATTCCTGCAGTACGCCGGCGGTGCGCCGGCCAATGTCGCGGTAGCCGCGGCGCGGCTGGGTGCCGATACGCATTTCGCCGGCATGCTCGGCCAGGACATGTTCGGCGACTTCCTCGCCGACAGCCTGGCCCAGGCCGGGGTGGCCACCGACTGCATCGTGCGCACCGACGCGGCCAAGACCGCACTGGCGTTCGTGGCACTGGACGCGCATGGCGAACGCAGCTTCAGCTTTTACCGGCCGCCCGCGGCGGACCTGCTGTTCCGCAGCGCACACTTCCATGCCAACTGCTTTGACGGTACGCGCAGCTTCCACGTGTGCTCCAACAGCCTGACCGAAGCGGAGATCGCCGAGGCCACGCTTGACGGCATGCGCCGGGCGCGCGCCGCCGGTGCCCTGGTGAGCCTGGACCTCAACCTGCGCCCCGCGCTGTGGCCAGCCGACGTGGATCCGCTGCCACGGCTGTGGCAGGCGCTGTCGCTGGCCGAGCTGGTCAAACTCTCGCGCGAGGAACTGGACTACCTGGCCGTGGCCCAGCCAGGCGGTGCTGAGGCGGTGGTCGCCCGCCTGCTGGCCGCCCAGGCGCAGGCGGTGGTGATCACCGATGGCGCCGCCCCGATCCGCTGGCATACCCGCCACGCGCAGGGCGTGCTCACCGGCTTCCGCGTGCAGACGGTGGATTCCACCGCTGCCGGCGATGCCTTCGTCGGCGGCCTGCTGTTCGGGATCGGCGAGCGCGGCGGTGACGGCAGCGCCTTCGCCACCTTCTGCCAGGATCCGGCCGCGCTCACCGGCGCAATCCGGTTCGGCGCGGCGGTCGGTGCGCTCGCCGTCACCCGCAAGGGCGCGTTCGCCGCCATGCCCAGCCTCGAAGAAGTCCAACAGCTGCTGCAGCAACAACAGGAAGACGCCGCATGACCACGCCGGTTCCGCCGACCCCCGATTTCCGCTCGCCTGCGTTCCTGCGCGCCCACATCGCCCAGACCATGGCGTTTTACCAGCCGCACGAGATCGACCCCCGGGGCGGCTTCTTCCACTATTACCGGGACGATGGCAGCGTCTACGACACCAGCCATCGCCACCTGGTGAGCAGTACCCGGTTCGTGTTCAACCACGCCATGGCCTATCGGGAGTTCGGCAAGCCCGACGACCTGGCCGCGGTGCAGCACGGCGTGCGCTACCTGCGCGAGGTGCATCGCAACCCGGCCACCGGCGGCTACGCCTGGACCCTGCGCGACGGCGTGGTCGAAGATGCCACCAACCACTGCTATGGCGTGGCCTTCGTGCTGCTGGCCTACAGCTGCGCGCTCAAGGCCGGGATCGGTGAGGCGCGCGCGTGGATGGACGAGACCTGGCAGCTGCTGGAACAGCGTTTCTGGGACCCGGCGCCGGGCCTGTACAAGGACGAGGCCGACGCCGACTGGAATTTCAGCGATTACCGTGGCCAGAACGCCAACATGCATATGTGCGAGGCGATGCTGGCCGCGTTCGAGGCCAGTGGCGAACAGCGCTACCTGGAACGGGCGCTGTTGCTGGCCGACCACATGACCCGCCGCCAGGCGGCCCAGGGCGACGGGCTGGTGTGGGAACACTACGACCGGCAATGGCGGATCGACTGGGACTACAACCGCGACAACCCCAAGCACCTGTTCCGCCCGTGGGGTTTCCAGCCGGGGCATCAGACCGAGTGGGCCAAGCTGCTGCTGATCCTGGACCGCCATGTTCAGGCCGACTGGCTCGTGCCGACCGCGCGGCATCTGTTCGACGTGGCGGTGGAGCGCAGCTGGGACGCCGAGCGCGGCGGCCTGTATTACGGCTTCGCCCCGGATGGCAGCGTCTGCGATGACGACAAGTACTTCTGGGTGCAGGCCGAATCGCTGGCCACCGCCGCCCTGCTGGCCAAGCGCACCGGCGACCCGGTCTACTGGGACTGGTACGACGCGCTGTGGGGCTACGCCTGGCAGCACATGATCGACCATCGCTACGGCGCCTGGTACCGCATCCTCGACGCGGACAACCGCACCTACAGCGACGAGAAGAGCCCGGCGGGCAAGACCGATTACCACACCATGGGCGCCTGCTACGAAGTGCTCAACGTCGTGCGTTGAATCCGGTAGAGCCGACATTGGTCGGCTGCGCCAGATCCCCGGTAGAGCCGACCGTTGGTCGGCTACCCCAAGAACCCGGTAGAGCCGACCGTTGGTCGGCTGCTCCCGCAGCCAGGCAGGTCCTCATGCGCGCGCACCGCCGTCTCCATGTCGTTGCACCGGCCTGCTGGCTGTTGCTGGTCCTGCTGGCAGCGTGGACGCTGCCCGCGGGCGCCGCCCCGTTGGCGGCGGAGTGGTCATTCCGTCTGTTGCCCGGTGACGCGCGCGGTGCCGCGCACCCCGGCCTGCAGCAATGGCGCCCGGCGCAGGTGCCCGGCGCGGTGCACACCGACCTGCTGGCGCACGGGTTGATCCCCGATCCCTACGTGGGCGCGCCGGAGGCGGGCCTGCAATGGATCGGACTGGCCAGCTGGGAGTATCGCGCGCGCTTCGACGTGGACGCGGCCACGCTGGCCCGTGCGCACGCCGAGCTGGCGTTTGAAGGGCTGGACACCTTTGCCACGGTGAGTTTGAACGGCCAGCCGCTGCTACAGGCCAACAACAGCCATCGCACCTGGCGGGCGCGGGTGGACGGCCGGCTGCGTGCCACCGGCAATGAGCTGCGCATCGTGCTGCGTTCGCCGATCACCACGTTGTTGCCCGGCGTGAAGGCGATGCCGCACAAGATCGCCGGCAACTATCCCTCGCCGTATGGCGACGAGCCGGCCGATGCGATGGTCGGCAACTTCGTGCGCAAGCCCGGCTACCACTTCGGCTGGGACTGGGGCCCGCGTTACGTGACAGCCGGCATCTGGCGCCCGGTCAGCCTGGAAAGCTGGAACGCGCAGCGGCTCACCGGCGTGGCCGTGCTGACCCGCGCGCTGGACGCCACGCATGCCGACCTGGCGATCACGGTGCAGGTGGACAGCGCCGCGCGCGGCGCGGCCACGGTGCGCGTGGAGGTGCTGGATCCCGACGGTGTGGCGGTGGCCCGCATCGACCGCGATGCCCCGCTGCAGGCCGGCGACAACGCCGTTACCGTGCCGGTCACGCTGGAACAGCCGCGCCGCTGGTGGCCGGCGGGGCAGGGCGAGCAGGCACGCTACACAGTGCGCGCCACGCTGGCCGCTGACAGCGCCGACAGCACGCGCATCGAACAGCGCATCGGACTGCGCACGGTGGAGCTGCGCCGCGAGGTGGACCGCCAGGGCGGGCAGGGCTTCGCGTTCGTGGTCAACGGCGTGCCGATCTTCGCCAAGGGCGCCAACGTGATTCCGTTCGACATGTTTCCCGCGCGCGTGGACGCCGCGCGCATCCGGCGCGAACTCACCGCCGCACGCGATGCCAACATGAACATGCTGCGTAACTGGGGCGGTGGCTACTACGAGGAGGATGTGTTCTTCGATATCGCCGACGAGCTGGGCCTGCTGGTCTGGCAGGACTTCATGTTCGGCGGTGGCATGCAGCCCGGCTACGATCCGGCATTTCGCGCCAACGTGGTCGCCGAGGCGCGCGACAACGTGCGCCGGCTGCGCCACCACCCCAGCGTGGTGCTGTGGTGTGGCAACAACGAAGAAGAAACGGCGTGGAAGGACTGGGGCCATGGCCGCGACCTGACCGCCGCCGATCCGGCGTTCGCGGCGAAGGTGTGGCAGGGCTACGTGGACCTGTTCGGCAACGACCTGCGCCAGGTGGTGGCCGAGGAGGGGCTGGGCGTGCCGTACTGGTCCAGCTCGCCGGGCAACGACCTGGACGAGAAGGCCAACGACTCCACTCGTGGCGACAAGCATTACTGGCAGGTGTGGGGCAACCCGGCGCTGCCGGTGACCGCCTACCTGCGCGAGACCCCGCGCTTCATGTCCGAATACGGGCTGCAGGCCTGGCCGGTGCTGCGTACGCTGGAGGGGATCATTCCCGCCGCCGAGCAGCAGGTGGACAGCGCCACCGTGCGCGCGCACCAGAAGTTCATGGCCGGGCAGGGCAACCAGCGCCTGCTCAAGTACATCGAGGAGGAATACGGCACGCCTCGCGATTTCCCCGCCTTCGTCTACCTCAGCCAGGTGATGCAGGCCGATGGGATCCAGCTGGCGGCGCTGCACCACCGCGCGTCGCGGCCGTACACGATGGGTTCGCTGTACTGGCAGCTCAATGATGTGTGGCCGGGCGCGTCCTGGTCGAGCATCGATCATGCCGGGCGCTGGAAGGCGCTGCATTTCCACGCCCGTCGCTTCTTCGCCGACCAGGCCGTGGCAGCGCTGCGCGACGCCGGCGTGACCCGTGTCAGCCTGCTCAACGACCGCCAGCAGGGCCTGCGGGCGACCTGGCGGCTGCGGGTGATGGACATCGACGGCACAATTCGCCACACCCGGCGAGACACGGTGGACGTACCGCCGCTGGCCGCGCTGGAGGTGGGGCGGTTCGACGACGCGGCGCTGCTGAAGGGCGCCGACCCGACCCGCACGGTGGCCGTGGTGGAGCTGCTGGAAGGCACGCGGGTGCTGTCGCGGCAGGCGGTGTACTTCGTGGCGGCCAAGGATCTCGCGCTGGCACCGGTGAAGATCGACAGCGACCTGCGCGCCGATGGCGAAGGATACGTACTGCAGTTGCGCGCGCCGCAGTGGGTCCGCGCGTTGTGGATCGCGTTCGAAGGGCACGATGTCACGCTGGATGACAACGCCCTGGACCTGCTACCGGGGGAAAGCGTAACCCTCCACCTGCGCAGCGATGCCGACCTCGCCACCCTGCGCCGCACCCTGCGCCTCACCTCGCTGACCGACACCCGATAGCCCCAGCCCGCACACGCAGCGCCACGCCATGCGTGGCTGGGCCGGGCGAAGCGCATCCACGCATGGCGTGGATCTACGAGGATGCAGGACGGGCGTAGAGCCACGCCATGCGTGGCTGGGCCGCGCGAAGAGCATCCACGCATGGCGTGGATCTACGGGGATGCTGGACGGGCGTAGCGCCACGCCATGCGTGGCTGGGCCGGGCGGCGAAGAGCATCCACGCATGGCGTGGATTTACGAGGGGGCAGGATCACCGTAGAGCCACGCCATGCGTGGCTGGGCCGGGCGAAGCGCATCCACGCATGGCGTGGATTTACGAGGGGGCAGGATCACCGTAGAGCCACGCCACGCGTGGCTGGGCCGGGCGAAGAGCATCCACGCATGGCGTGGATCTACGAGGGTGCTGGACGGGCGTAGAGCCACGCCATGCGTGGCTGGGCTGCCGCGATTACAGCGTGATCTGCTGGAAATTCTCGACGCGGTCGTGGCCGTGGGTGGCTTCGCCGCTGCGCGGCAGGGGGTAGTCGTCCAGGCGGTCGAGCAGGCGCGTCTGCAGGCCGGCGTCGCGCGCGGCGTCCAGTTCTTCCACCACGTCGGAGAGGAACACGATCTGGCTGGCCGGCACACCGATGGCCTGCACGATGTGGCGGTAGCTGTCGGCGTCGCGCTTGCCGCCCACTTCGGTATCGAACCACCCCGACACCAGTCCGGTCAGGTCACCGGCCTCGCTGAAGCCGAAGAACTGCTTCTGCGCCGGCACCGAGCCGGAGGAGTACACGTACAGCGGCTTGCCCTCGGCATGCCAGCCCTTCAGCACGGCCGCCACGTCCGGGTAGAAGTGCGCCTTGTAATCGCCGTTGCGGTAGCCGCTTTCCCAGATCATGCCCTGCAGCGCCTTGAGCGCGGTGTGCTTGCGGTCCTGGTCGATCCAGCCCTGCAGGGTTTCCACGATCAGGCTGTCCTGGCACGCGCCGCCCACCTCCACGGCGACCGCGTCCAGCCAGCGGCGCACCTCCGGCTGTTGGCCGTGCGCGGCCACGAACGCCGGCAGCGCCTTGCGCGCATACGGGAACAGCACGTTCTTGACGAACGAAATGCTGCTGGTGGTGCCTTCGATGTCGGTAAGGATGACGGTGGGATGCGGCATGGATCAGTCGGCCTGGTGCTGTGCGGGGTGGTAACGCGGGAACTGCTGGGCGATGTCGCTGCCGGTGAAATGACCCACCCAGCCGTCGGCTTCGGTGAAGAAGCGGATCGCCACGAAGCTGGGCTCTTCGCCCATGTCGAACCAGTGGGTGATGCCGTCGGGCACGGCGATCAGGTCGTCCTTGACGCACTCGATCTCGTAGACCTTGCCGTCCAGGTGCAGGGTGAACAGGCCGGAGCCGGCCACGAAGAAGCGCACTTCGTCTTCCTTGTGGAAGTGTTCGTCGAGGAACTTCCTGCGCAGCTCGGCACGGTTGGGGTTGTCCGGCGCAATCGAGGCCACGTCCACGCTCTTGAAGCCATGCTCGGCCACCAGCCGGTCGATGTCGGCCCTGTAGGCGGCAAACACCTCCTCCTGGCTCGCGCCGGGCGCGACCTCCTGGGTGGCCCGCCAGCGCTCGAAGGTGACGCCGATCTGCTTGAGTTCGGCAGCGATCGCCGCGCCATCGCGGCTGTCGAACAGCGGGGCGTCCGGGGCGGTGTCGTCAAAAATGCGGAGTCGGCTCATGGCGGCGGCAGCGAGGCGGAGGAAGGGGGGAAGGAAAGGGTACCAGCGCAGCCCCGGGGAAGGGGCCGCAGGCTGATGGTGAAGGGCGGAATACAGATTCCCTTCAGGAATCTGCATGGACCCGTGGCAACCGCGCGCCCGGTAGTGCCGGCCGCTGGCCGGCTCCCATGGACGTTGGACGATCCGGAGGAGCCGGCCAACGGCCGGCACTACCGGCTCCGGAGGGGGCGTTGAGCCGCCAGCGTTACCGTCGTGTCCGGAGATTGCGTGAAGCCGGGCGGCGGTAGCGTTCAGCCGCGCAGCTTGCGCAGTTCCAGCTCGCAGTGGAACAGGAACTCGAAGGCTTCCAGGTGGCGGCGCGCCTCGGCCATGTCGCGGCCCCAGGCGTACAGGCCGTGGCCGTCGATCAGATAGCCCCACAGGCACTGCTGGTCGAGCAGGGCATCGACCTGGGCCGAGAGCACGTCCATGTCCTGGGTGTTGGCGAACACCGGCACGTCGATGGCCATCTCGTGGGTGCTGTTGCCGTGGAAGGCCTTGAGCAGCTCGTAGCCTTCCAGGCGGATGTGCCCCTGCGGCGCGTACAGGCGCGAGGCGACGGTCTGCACCGGCGAGTGGGTGTGCAGCACGCAGCCGATCTCCGGGAAACGGCGATACAGCTGGGTGTGCAGCAGGGTCTCGGCGGATGGACGCAGCGGACGGCCGACGGCCTTGCCGTCGAAATCCACCACCATGATGTCGTCCTCGACCAGCCGGCCCTTGTCCTTGCCGGACACGGTGATCGCCGCGTGGTGCTCGTCCAGGCGGTGGGAGAAGTTGCTGCTGGTCGCCGGGGTCCAGCCGGCCTGGGCCAGCTCACGCACGTTGTCGATCAGCACCTGGGCCAGGTCGCTCAGGCGGGCGGTGTCGTAGGGGAAGGTGTTCATGGCTGGCATTGTAAATGCTTGAAAGCAGGTACTGCGAGAGCCGTTTCCTGGCTGGGCGGGGTGGGGTGGGGTTTGTGGGGGACGCCGTGAATGCGTCCATGGATGCTGCCACCCAGCCTACAAGGACGTATTCACCGCGTCCCCCGCGGCCTCACCACCCCCGCCACCCCACGGCACCCCAGAACCGCCGTTGCCGTTGCATTGGCACTTGGGGCACTTGGCACTTGCAGTAAAAGCGGGCCGCCGGGCCGCAGGCCCGGCAAAACCCCAGCCCTTACTTTCCGGCAAGCCGGCTGTTCCGATACCCGTACCCGAAGTAGATCGCAAAGCCCACGGCCGTCCAGATCCCCATCAGCATCCAGTTGTGTGCGGTCATCGCCGTCAGCAGCGCGATGCAGCTGAGCACCCCCAGGCTACAGATCAGCCATGCCATCGGCATCCGGAACGGGCGCGGCAGGTCCGGCTGCGTGCGGCGCAGGATCAGCACCCCTGCGCACACCGCGGCGAACGCGATCAGCGTGCCCATCGACGTCAGCTCACCCAGGATGTCCAGCGGGAACAGCGCCGCCAGCAGCGCGATCCCGATCCCGGTGATCACCGTGTTGATGTGCGGCGTCCGGTACTTCGGGTGGATCTTGGTGAACACCGGCGGCAGCAGCCCGTCGCGGCCCATGATCATGAAAATGCGCGGCTGCCCGATGATCATCACCAGCACCACCGACGACAAGCCGATCAGCGCGCCGATCTCCACCACGATGCGCAGCCACGCCAACTGCGGGTGCGCGGCCACTGCGGTAACCACCGGTTCGTCGGTGCCCAGCAGCGTGTACGGCACCAGCCCGGTCATCACCGCGGCCATGGCGATGTAGAGCACCGTGCAGATCACCAGCGACAGCAGCATGCCGATCGGCATGTCACGCTGCGGCTTGTGTGATTCCTGCGCGGCCACCGACACCGCCTCGAAGCCGATGTAGGCAAAGAACACCATCGCCGCACCGCGCAGTACGCCCTCGAAACCGTACTTGCCCGGGCCTGCGTTGTCGGGGATGAACGGGGTCCAGTGGGTGGGGTCCACGTACTTCCAGCCGGCCACGATCACCAGCACGATCAGACCGGTCTTGAGGATGACCATGGCCATGTTCATCGCCGAGGATTTGCTGATGCCGACGTAGCACAGCCAGGTCAGCAGCAGCACCAGGATGGCGGCCGGAATGTTGGCGATCGCCCCGGTCGGGCGCAGTTGCGCATCCAGGGGCGCGCTGACCAGTGCCGCTGGCAGGTGGATGTCGAAATGACTGAGCAGGCTCAGGAAATAGCCGGTCCAGCTGACCGCCACCGCCGAGGCCGAGACCCCGTACTCGAGCACCAGCATCCAGCCGATGAACCAGGCCGACAGCTCGCCGAAGGTCGCGTAGGTATAGGTGTAGGCGCTGCCGGAGACCGGCACCATCGCCGCGAACTCGGCATAGGCCATCGCGCAGAACGCGCAGCAGATCGCGGCCAGCACGAAGGACAGCATGATCGCCGGGCCGGCATGGTTGGCCGCGGCCTGGCCGGTGATCACGAAGATGCCGCCGCCGATCACCGCGCCGATGCCCAGCGCGGTCAGCCCCCACGGGCCCAGCGTGCGGCGCAGGCTCAGGCCGTTGGCGTCTTCATGGGCGGCGTGCGGGTGCTTGGTGGCCCACAGTTGCTTGAACATGGTGTGGTTTCTTGTAGAGAGTGCTTACGTGGAACGGGCCGGCTGCTGGCCGGCCCGTCGGGTACATCAGGCAGAAGGCTTGTTGAGCTTGCTGTGGCGGATGCCGTAGCCGAAGTAGATCAGCAGGCCCAGCACGGTCCAGCCCACGAACAGGTGCCAATGCACCACGAACGCCTGCCAGAACAGGAACAGGCACGACAGCGCGCCCAGCGGGCAGATCACCCACACCAGCGGCACGCGGAACGGACGCGGAAGCTCCGGGCGGGTGTAGCGCAGGATCAGCACGCCCACGCAGACCGTGGCGAAGGCCAGCAGGGTGCCCATCGAGACCAGTTCACCCAGCACGTTCAGCGGCACCATGCCGGCCAGCGCCGCGGCGATCACGCCGACCACGATCGTGGCCCAGTACGGGGTGCGGAAGCGCTTGTGGACCTTGCCGAACACCTTCGGCAGCAGGCCGTCGCGCGAGATCGTGTAGGCGATGCGGGTCTGGCCCATCATCATCACCAGCACCACCGAGGACAGGCCGGCAATCGCGCCGATCTCCACGGCGGTCTTCAGCCAGGACAGGCTGGGGTAGGCCTCCAGGGCGGTGGCCACCGGCTTGTCGGTGCCCAGCAGGTGGTACGGCAGCATGCCGGTCAGCACCGCGCAGACGATGATGTAGACGATGGTGCAGACCGCCAGCGAGCCGAGCAGGCCGATCGGCATGTTGCGCTGCGGGTCCTTGGTTTCACCGGCGGCGGTGGAGACCGCATCGAAGCCGATGTAGGCGAAGAACACGATCGTCGCCGCGCGGAACACACCGCTCCAGCCAAACTCGCCGGACACGCCGGTGTTCTCCGGAATGAACGGATGCCAGTTGCTCGGATCCACGTGTGCCGCGCCGATACCCACGAACAGGCAGATCACGAAGACCTTGATCGCAACGATGATCGCATTGACGAAGGCGGACTGGGTCACGCCCACATAGAGCAGGCCGGTCACCGCGGCCACGATCAACATCGCCGGCAGGTTGAACAGCTTGCCGGAGGCGGAAAACTCGTGCCCGTTCCAGGCGATCGGGGCGGCACTGAGCGCATCCGGGAAGGGCATGTGCAGCGTGGTGGTGATGAAACTGATCAGGTACGCCGACCAGCCCACCGCGACCGAGGCCGAGGCGAACAGGTACTCCAGCACCAGGCACCAGCCGATGAACCAGGCCATGCCTTCGCCGAGCGTGGCGTAGGAGTAGGAGTAGGCGCTGCCGGAGACCGGCATCATCGCCGCGAACTCGGCGTAGCACAGGCCCGCCAGTGCACAGGCAATGCCGGCGAACACGAACGAGAGCATGACTGCGGGGCCGGCATGGTTGGCCGCGGCCTGGCCGGTGAGCACGAAGATACCTGCGCCGATCACCGCACCGATGCCCAGCATGATGAGGTGTTTGGCCGTGAGAGTCCGTTTCAACGTGGCTTCGCCGTCCAGGCTGCCTTCGATGGGCTCGCCGGCATCGACGTGCCCGGCCGGTTCGACCGGTTTGACCCTCAACAGAGACTTCAGCATGCAGTGCTTCCCTAAATGGACAAAGGTGAGGCGCGCGGTACGTTGCCGCGCACCCTGATGGCAACTGGGCGCCCCAACGGAGCGGGGCCCGCTGTACCTTAGCCAAAGCTGAAGCCTGCGCACAAGCACAAATGCAGCATGGGCCGGCGATAATGACCAAATCCCGCCCGGCCCCCCCTTCACCATGTCGCTGAACCCTGAATCCGTTGCCGTACTTGACGCAGAACTGCGCGCCCAGCTGGCCGCCTACGCCCGCCGACAGCCCGCCCACGCCGCCCTGGCTGCCGAATTCAGCACACTGTTGGACGATCCGGAGAATCCGTTCCGGCGCGAGCGCCTGGCCGGGCATTTCACCGGCAGCGCCTGGCTGGTCAGCGCCGACGGGCAGCGCGTGCTGCTCACCCACCACCGCAAGCTGGACCGCTGGCTGCAGCTGGGCGGCCACGCCGATGGCGAGCGCGACCTGGCCCAGGTGGCGCTGAAGGAAGCCGAGGAGGAATCCGGGCTGACCGCGCTGGTGCTCGAGGATGGCGAGTTGTTCGACATCGACAAGCACTGGATCCCCGAGCGCAAGGAGGTTCCCGGCCACTGGCATTACGACGCCCGCTACGTGGTCCGCGCGGTCGGCAGTGAGCAGTTCGCGATCAGCGAGGAGTCGCTGGCGCTGGCGTGGCGGGAGATCACCGACGTGGCCAATGCGGCGATCGCGACCCCGGACGGCGATGATTCGCTGCCGCGCATGGCCAAGAGGTGGTTGGCGCGCTGACCGCCAAACGCATCCACGCCATGCGTGGATGCATGCCGCCAACCGCCACAAACAGGCGCACGCATATCCACGCCATGCGTGGATGCATGCCGCCAACCGCCACAAACAGGCGCACGCATATCCACGCCACGCGCGGATGCACGCCGCCCACCGCCGCAATCAGGCGCACGCATACCCACGCCACGCGCGGATGCACGCCCCCAACCGCCGCAATCAGACCCACCGTAGATCCACGCCACGCGTGGATGCAGGCCCCCAACCGCCGCAATCAGACCCACCGTAGATCCACGCCACGCGTGGATGCACGCCGCCCACCGCCGCAATCACACCCACCGTAAATCCACGCCACGCGTGGATGCATGCCGCCAACCGCCATCTGCCATCAGACGGCGCGTCGCATCAATACAGCACGCGGGTCCGCAGCGTGCCCGGGATGGCTGCCAGCTCGTCGCGTACCGCGCCGGCCTGTTCCTCGCTGGCGGTGATGTCGATCACCACGTAGCCCACCTTCGGATCGGTGCGCAGGAACTGGCCGTCGATGTTGACGTTGTGGCGCGAGAAGATCTCGTTGACCTTGGACAGCACGCCCGGCACGTTCTGGTGGATGTGCAGCAGGCGCAGGCTGTCCTCGTGTTCGGGCAAGGTCACTTCCGGGAAATTGACCGCCGACAGGGTGCTGCCGTTGTCGCTGTAGCGGACCAGCTTGGCGGCCACTTCCACGCCGATGTTGTCCTGCGCCTCCAGGGTGCTGCCGCCCACGTGCGGGGTCAGGATCACGTTGTCATGCGCGGTCAGCGGCGACACGAATGCATCGCCGTTGCCCTTGGGCTCCACCGGGAACACATCCAGCGCCGCGCCGCCGATGTGGCCCGAGCGCAGCGCCGCATCCAGGGCGTCGATATCGACCACGCTGCCGCGCGCGGCGTTGATCAGGTGCGCGCCCGGACGCATCCGCGCCAGCTCGGCAGCGCCGATCATCCACTGCGTGGCCGGGGTTTCCGGCACGTGCACGGTCACGATGTCGGCGCGCGACAGCAGGTCGTCCAGGCTGATCGCCGCACGGGCATTGCCCAGCGACAGCTTGGTTTCCACGTCGTGGAAGATCACCTGCATGCCCATCGCCTCGGCCATCACGCCCACCTGGGTGCCGATGTGGCCATAACCGATGATGCCCAGCGTCTTGCCGCGGACCTCGTGGCTGCCGGCGGCGGATTTGGACCAGCCGCCGCGATGGCATTCGGCATTCTTCTGCGGGATGCCGCGGGTGAGCATGATGGCTTCGGCGATGACCAGCTCGGCCACGCTGCGGGTATTGGAGTAGGGCGCGTTGAACACCGGGATGCCGGCCAGCTCGGCCGCATCCAGGTCGACCTGGTTGGTGCCGATGCAGAAGCAGCCCACCGCCATCAGCCGCTTGGCGTGGGCCAGCACCTCCGCGCTCAGCTGGGTGCGCGAGCGGATGCCGACGATGTGCGCCTCGGCAATGCGCGCCTTCAGCTCGTCCTCGGGCAGCGCCTTGCTGTGCAGCTCGATCTGCGAATAGCCGGCGGCGGTGAACACGTCGATCGCGGTCTGGCTCACCCCCTCCAGCAACAGTACGCGGATATCCTGCTTCGGGAACGAGGTCTTCTTCGGCGACATGGGCGGGGCGCAGCGTGTAGGGCGGGAGCGCCCAACTATGCCAGAACGGGCAGGGGATTGTGCAGTGCGCCAATCACCGTCGCGATGGTTTCAGATGCATCCGTTGACAGGCCGCGCAGGACGCCGACGCGCAGATCGCCGACGGTGGTCTGCTACGCTTGGAAATTCCCTCGTCCCGCCTCGCCGCCATGACCGATCCGCGCCTTTCTTCGCTGTTGCAGGACTGCCCCGGGCTGCGGCTCAAGACCGAGCCGGCCGACCTGGAACATTACGGGCGCGACTGGACCCGGCGCTGGACCCCGGCCCCGCTGGCGATCGCCTTGCCGGGCAGCGTGGAGGAGGTGCAGGCGATCCTGCGCTGGGCCAGCGCACAGCAGGTGGCGGTGGTGCCCTCCGGCGGCCGCACCGGCCTGTCCGGTGGCGCGGTGGCCGCCCACGGCGAGCTGGTGCTCAGCCTGGAGCGGATGAACAAGCCGCTGGCGTTCGACCCGGTGGATCGCACCCTGACCGTACAGGCCGGTATGGCGCTGGAGGCGGTGCACAACGCGGCGCTGGAGCACGGGCTGATCTATCCGGTGGATTTCGCCGCGCGCGGCTCCTGCTCGATCGGCGGCAACATCGCCACCAACGCCGGCGGCATCCGCGTGATCCGCTACGGCAACACCCGCGAGTGGATTGCCGGGTTGAAGGTGGTCACCGCCAGCGGCGAGCTGCTGGAGCTCAACAAGGGCCTGATCAAGAATTCCAGCGGCTACGACTTCCGCCAGTTGTTGATCGCCTCCGAAGGCACGCTCGGGGTGATCGTCGAGGCGACGCTGCGGCTCACCGATCCGCCGCCGGCCAGCAACGTGATGCTGCTGGCACTGCCCAGCTTCGAAGTGCTGATGCAGGTGTTTGCCGCGTTCCGGGAGCGGATGCAGCTGCAGGCCTTCGAGTTCTTCACCGACCGCGCGCTGGAACACGTGCTCGCGCATGGCGCGCAGGCGCCGTTCGAGCAGGTGCACCCGTTCTACGTGGTCACCGAATTCGCAGCGGGCGATGAGGCCCAGGAAGCGGCCGCGATGGCGGCGTTCGAGGCCTGCATGGAGCAGGGCTGGGTCAGCGATGGCGTGGTCAGCGCCAGCGATGCGCAGGCCGCGCAGCTGTGGCGTCTGCGCGAGGGGATCACCGAAGCGGTGGCGCGCTACAAGCCGTACAAGAACGATGTGTCGGTGCGGATCTCGGCGATGCCGGCCTTCATGGCCGAAACCCAGGCGCTGATCGGCCAGGCGTATCCGCACTTCGACGTGGTCTGGTTCGGCCATATCGGCGACGGCAACCTGCACATCAACGTGCTCAAGCCCGACGCTACGCCGGATGCGGAATTCCTCACCCAGTGCGAGCACGTCACCACGCTGCTGGCGCAGGTGCTGGCCCGTTTCGACGGCAGCATCTCGGCCGAACACGGCATCGGGCTGGTCAAGAAGGGCTACCTGGACAGCACCCGCAGCGCACCGGAAATCGCCTTGATGAAGGCGGTCAAACGTGCGTTTGATCCCCAAGGGCTGCTGAATCCCGGCAAGCTGTTCGACCTGTAAGGCGCGACAGGTCTTCACGCAGGCTATACGCTCTGCGCTTTCCCACTTCGAACGACACCATGACGATGCGTCCGATCCTGCTTCTCGCCGTGCTTGCCCTGCCGTTGCCGGCGCTGGCCTCCAGTTTTGCCGGCTCGTCCGCTGGCTCCGCCTCCGGTGCCTCCTCGGCCGGTTCGTCCAGCTCGGACGATGACAAGATCGTGCTCGATGCGCGCGAAGACGCCGCGGCGTTCGTCGCCAGCGACGGTGCCATCCGCGGCGCCCGCCTGGAAGCGGCCCTGCTGCACCTGCGCGAACACGATGCCGCGCAGCGGGAGGCCAGCGACCTGGCGCTGGCCCGGACCCTGCTGGCACGCTGATGCAGGCGCGTCGCCGGGCCCGCCGCTGGCGTTGGGCGGCCCTGGCGGCGCTGTTGGCCAGTCCCTTCGCGCAGGCCGAGCTGCAGTTCGAGCTGGAGCCGGACGGACTTGATGGGCGGCAGATCCTGGCCGCCGAACGTGCACTGCAGGAGATGCAGCACGTAGTGCCTGCCACCTGGCAGGCGCGCGTTGATCGGCCGGTACGCGTGCGCTGGTCGTCCACGCTTCCCGACCACGTGCATGGGCGCACCCGCCGTGGCGCGATCACCCTGCGCCGTGACCTGCTGGATGACGTACACGCGGGCGAACCGCTACCACGCGCGCTGCAGGCCGCGCTGATCCATGAACTCACCCATGTGCTGGACCGCGCCGCAGGCGGGGGCTGGTCGCAGACCGCGCGATGGCGCGACCTCAGTGGCTGGCAGCAGCGGCCCTGGCGGCTGGGCCGCACCGCCAATCACTTCAGCACGCGCAGCCCCGACGATTACGAGCGGGCCAGCCCGGCGGAGTTCCTGGCGGTCAACGCCGAACACTTCCTGCTTGACCCGGCCTATGCCTGCCGTCGCCCGGCATTGAACGCCTGGTTCACCGCGCAGATCGGTGCCAGCGGGCATGCGCCGGACTGCGACGCACGCCTGCCGCTGGTGCAGGCCGATGACACCTCCGGCGCCGCATCGCTGCTGCAGGTGGACCCGGCCCGCGTCTACGCGGTCGACTACCTGCTGGCCGAGGGCAACGACCAGCTGATGAGCCGCTGGGGCCACAGCATGCTGCGGCTGGTGATCTGCGCGCCGGGCCGCGCACCGGGGCCGGCCTGCAGGATGGACCTGTCCTACCACCGGGTGGTGTCGTTCCGCGCATTTGTCGGCGATGTGCAGATTTCCAGTTGGCGCGGGCTCACCGGCGCATACCCGTCGCGACTGTTCGTGCTGCCACTGAACCAGGTAATCAACGAGTACACCCAGCTGGAACTGCGCGGGTTGTCGTCGGTGCCGCTGCGCCTGCAGCCGGACGAGATTGGCAGCCTGCTCGAGCGCGTGGCCCAGGTGCACTGGAGCTATGACGGCAAGTACCTGTTCGTGAGCAACAACTGCGCGGTGGAAACCGGCAAGCTGCTGCAGGAAGGCGTGCCGGCCTGGGCCACGTCCGGGCTGAACCGGATCACCCCGCGCGGCCTGCTTACGCGCCTGACGCGGGAGGGACGGGCCGATCCGACGGTGCTGCAGGACCGGGCCGAGGCGACCCGCCAGGGCTACTACTTCGCCTCGGCGCAGGATCACTACCAGCAGCTGTTCGAGGTGGCCCGGCGTGAACTGCCGCTCGGCATCCCCGAGGTGACCGCATGGCTGCAACGTCCGGCAGCACAGCGGGCGCGGTGGCTGGATCAGGGCGGGCTGCGCGCCACGGCCGCGTTGCTGCTGCTGGAACAGGCGGCGCGCCAACGTGAGGAACTGCGCGCGCGGGACCAGCTCAAGCGCACCCTGGGCAGCCCCGCACACGGCACCGACCCGGCGCGCGACACCTTGATGGCGCTGCTGCACGACACCGGCCAGCTGGTCAGCCCGGCGGGGTTGCTGCCGGCCGGCGGTTACGGGTTGCCGCTGGGCAGCGAGCGGGCGGCCGCCGCGGCATCCACCGCAGCCATCAGCGCCCGCGGCGTGCCGGCCTGGCAGCAGCTGCAGCAACAGTTGCGCGCGCGGCTGCCGGCGGCGCAGCAGCAGGAGCTGGTCACGATCGAGAGCAACCTGGACCGCCTGGGCGCGCGCATGCGGACGCTGGCGCGCGAGGAATCCGCTGCTGACGCGGCAGTTCGATGACAGACCGTGCGCGCCCCGTCATGCACGGCAGCGCGAAGTTCTGCGGCGCCGCGCACTGAACGCGTGTTCAGGCCTGCCGCCGGGGTCAGCGTCGCTTCACCTGCGCGCACGGTGCGGCAGGTACGATCAAGTGTTGTCGACGTTATCGCAAGGAGTTCCTCATGCGCGCATTTCCATGGCTGCTGAGCCTGGCCATCACCGGCGCACTCGCCGCCTGCCAACCGGCCACTGAGAGCAGCCCCGTCGCCGACGGCAGCGAAGCGCCCCCACCGATGGATGCCGCCACCGCCGACGAGCGCAGCTATGTGTTCCAGTGCGGCGATCTGAACGTGCATGCGACCTACCGTGGCCAGGATTCGGCCACCGTGGTGGTGGGCGACCGTACCTTTGCGATGTCCTCGGACGTGGCTGCGTCGGGGGCCAAATATGCCGACGAGCAGGGCAATGTCTTCTGGACCAAGGGCACCACCGAGGGCACGCTCACCCTCAAGGGCGAGCCGGACCGCCACTGCAGCGGATCGGGCGAGCAGGGCGCGGCGTCGTCGGCGCCGACCGCGGCGGGCACCGCCGGTGCAGGATTCCGCGCCACCGGCAACGAGCCGGGTTGGCTGGCCGAAGTGGCCGCAGGTGCCACGCCGCAGCTGCGGGTGGAGACCGATTACGGCCAACGCACGTTCGAGATCGCCAGCCCCACCCAGGGCAAGGACGGCTGGTCGGGCACGGCCGCGGACGGCACGCCGGTCAAGCTGACCTTCCAGCGCACCGTGTGCCAGGACGACATGAGCGGGCAGGCCTTTGGTGCCACCGCGATGTTGACCGTGGGGGCGCGCCAGTACCATGGCTGTGGTGATTTCGCCGGGGCCCCGGCGCTGGCCGCCAGGCCGTAAACGCCGGGCGTCAGCCCGCGTCCTGGGGGCGGCAGTGGTCCGGCGCGGTATCGGTGAACAGGTCGTAGCGCCGGCCCAGCGCGATCAACCCCTCGCGCGTGGCGCAATCGTCGAAGTACTGCGTGTACAGCGCTTCGAAGCGGGCCTCGCGACCGTCGCAGAACTCGGCCGAGGCCTGCTCCAGCTCGACCCGGCGTGCCTCGTCGTAGGCGTCCTCACCGGCGAAGTGCTGGCAGGTGTTTTCGCGCACGATGAAGGCGCGGACGTCGGCCGGCATGGTGCAGTAGATGCGGATGTCGCGCAGTTCACCGACGTCGTTGGGGACCTCGCAACCGGCCGCGGCGCGGGCCGCATTCAATTGGTCCAGGTCGGGCATGCCCGATGCCTGGTCGCCCTCATCGCCTTCGTCGGCCTGGCTGGCGGGCGCGTCGGCCGGTGCCGGGCTTGCCGGCACGGCAGGGGCGATGGCCGCCGCCGCGCTGGCCACCGGTGCGACCGGTGCCGCGGTATCGGCAGCGCTGTCCGCTGCCCGCGGCGAACACGCCGCGAGCAGGGCCAGGCAGCCGAGCAGGGTGATGCGCTTAGTCGGCACGGCCAGCAAATTCGCCGGTGGTGGTGTTGACCAGCACGCGTTCGCCGTTGGCGATGTACTCGGGCACCATGATTTCGATACCGGTGCTGAGCTTGGCCGGCTTGGGGCGCTTGGTGGCGGTGCCGCCCTTCATTTCCGGCGGGGTTTCCACCACTTCCAGCACCACGCTGGTCGGCAGCTGCACGCCCACCGGGGTTTCGTCGATCACCTGCACGTAGATGCCGGTCAGGCCGTCGGTGATGTAACCGGCGTCCTCGCCGAGCACCTCGGCATCGACCATGTACGGGGTGTAGTCCTCGTCATCCAGGAACACGAACGCGTCGCCGTCCTTGTAGGAGTAGGTGGACTGGCGGCGCAGCAGTTCGACTTCCGGCAGGTTGTCGTCGGCATCGAAGCTGGCGTCGAGCTTGTTGCCGCCCGGCACGCTGTACATGATGAAGCGGAAGCGGACATTGCCGCCGCGGCCCTGCGGCGAGCTGCGTTCGATGTCGCGGATCTGGTAGACGCCGTTGTTGTATTCGACGACGTTGCCTTTCTTGATGTCGTTGGCTTTCATGGACTGAAGGTCGGTTCGTGGGAGGTCAGGGCGCCAGACCGGGCGCCCGGCGGGATCGGGATCGGGATTACTTCGGCGCCAGGCGCACGCCACCGTCCAGGCGGATGGTCTCGCCGTTGAGGTAGGTGTTGCCCAGGATGTGGCCGACCAGGCCGGCGAAATCCTCCGGCTTGCCCAGGCGCGGCGGGAACGGGATGGAGGCCGCCAGCGATTCCTGCACGGCCGGCGGCATGCCGTCGACCATCGGAGTCCAGAAAATGCCCGGGGCAATGGTCATCACCCGGATGCCGAAGCGCGACAGCTCGCGGGCCATGGGCAGGGTCATGCTGACCACGCCGCCCTTGGAGGCCGCGTAGGCGGCCTGGCCGATCTGGCCCTCGTAGGCGGCCACGCTGGCGGTGTTGATGATGACCCCGCGCTCGCCGTCCTCGCCCGGGGTGTTGTGCTGCATGCGGTTGGCCGCGGCCTTGGCCACGTTGAAGCTGCCCACCAGGTTGACCATCACCGTGGTCTGGAAGCTGGCCAGCGGCATCGGTGCTTCCTTGCCCAGCACGCGGCCGGCGCCGAGGATGCCCGCGCAGCTGATGGCGACATTCAGGCCGCCGAGGAAGTCGTACGCGGCATCGATCTGCGCGGCCACCGTCGCTTCATCGCTGACGTTGGTGGTGAAATAGCGGGCATTGCCCGCGCCGAGTCCGGCGACCGCGGCCGCGCCCTTGTCGTCGTTGAGGTCGAACAGGGCGACCTTGGCGCCGTGGGCGACCAGGTACTGGGCCACGGACAGGCCGAGGCCGGACACGCCTCCGGTGATGACGGCACGGACAGAAGACAGCTGCATTGCATGGCCCCGCTGGTTCAAGAACCGCCGATTCTAGCGGAAGCCGGCGCGGTCGCCGTTGTGCAGTGCGCGCCGCGCTCAGTGCCGACGGGCCAGCCGCCGGGCGAACTCGTCGGCCGGCAGCCCCGGGGCGAACAGGAAGCCCTGGCCGACCGACACCCCCAGCGCCTGCAGGAAGCGCCGCTGCGGCTCGGATTCAATGCCCTCGGCGACCAGGCCCAGGCCGAGGCTGCGCGCGATCCCGCAGACCGCCTCGCACACCGCCTCGTCGGAGCGGTTGCCGGGCACGCCCTCGACAAACAGCTGGCTGAGCTTGAGCCCGTGGATCGGTAGTCGGCGCAGGTAGTTGAGTGCGCTGTAGCCTTCGCCGAAGTCGTCGATGGTCAGCAACACCCCCATCTCGCGCAGGCGGGCGAAGGTCTGCAGCGTGTCCGGGGCGTCCTCGATCAGCACCCGCTCGGTGAACTCCAGCTCCAGCGCACTGCCGGGCAGGCCGAATTCGTCCAGCACCTGGCGCACGTTGCGGGCCAGGTCCTCGCCGACGAACTGGCGGTAGGACACGTTCACCGCCACCCGCACGATGCCCAGCCCGGCGTCCTGCCAGGCGCGGATCTGGCGGCAGGCCTCGCGCAGCACCCACAGGCCGATCCGCACGATGTCCCCGGTGCTTTCCGCATGGCCGATGAAAATGTCCGGGCGCAGCTCGCCCAGCTGCGAATTGCGCCAGCGGATCAGCGCCTCGGCGGCGACCATGCGGCCGTCGTGCAGGTTCACCTGGGGCTGGTAGACCAGGTGGAACTCATCATCGTCCAGTGCGCGGTGCAGCCGGCTTTCGATCTGCAGGCGGTCGTGCTGGCGCTGGGCCAGTTCCGGGGAGAACACCTGCCAGCCGTTGCGGGTGCGCCGCTTGCAGTCGTACATGGCGATGTCCGCGTTCTGGATCAGCTGCTGCGGGCGCAGCCCATCCTGCGGCGCGCGCGCGATGCCGATGCTGGTGGTCACCGCGAACTCATCGCTGCCGAACCGGAACGGGGTGCTGAAACCCCGGGTAATCGCCTCGGCCAGGCGCTCGGGCTGGTCGGCCTGGTCGCGGGTGTCGCACACCACCAGGAACTCGTCCCCGCCGAAACGGGCCAGCAGGCCCTCGGTGCCGATCGCGGTGGCAATGCGCCGGGTGGCGTCGATCAGCAGTTCGTCGCCGGCGTTGTGGCCGAGCAGGTCGTTGACGGTCTTGAAGCGGTCCAGGTCGATGTACAGCACCGCCACCCGGCAATGGGTGGGGTTGGCCATGCGCGTGGCCAGGTCGTTGAGCACCGCGTCGCGGTTCATGATGCCGGTGAGCGGGTCGGTACGGGCCTGGATGCGCAGGGTCTCCTCGGCCTGCTTGCGTGCGGTGATGTCCTGCACGGTGCCGGCGATGCGCGCGGCGTCCACGTCGCCGGCCTCGGCTTCGCCGATCATGCGCACCCAGAACGAATGCCCGTCGCTGCGCTGGCCCTGCAGTTCCAGCTCGAACGGGACCTGCTTGTCGATCACGTCCAGCAGCGCCTGCTGCAGTTGCGAGCGGTCGTCCACGCGCAGGCACTCCAGCAGGTGGGCCATGTCGTGCAGCGGCAGTTCCTGGCCGAGGATGCGGCTGGCCTCGTCGGTGAGGTACAGGCGCTGCAGGCCACGGTCCCATTCCCAGCCGCCGATGTGCGCCAGCGACTGGGCGCGATCGAACAGGGCGTTGGTGCGCTTGAGCTCGGTGATGTCGCTGAACATCCCGAACACATGATCGGGGCAGTCGCGACCGGTGCCGAACACCGGCACGTTGGTGGTGGAGATCCAGATCATGCGCCCGCGCGGGCGGTGGTAGAGCCCGACGATGGTGCTGCGGATGATGCGCCCGGTGCGCAGCGACACCGCGGCCGGCCACTGCTCGCGGGTGAGCGGGTGGCCATGTTCGTCCACGCAGATCCAGTCATCCGGGGCCAGCATCGCCTGCAGGCTGCCGCCGTTGCCGGCGGTGCCGAGGATGCGGTGCGCGGCCGGGTTGGCCGAGACCACGCGCAGGTGGGTATCGAACAGGATCACGCCCTTGTCGATGGACTCCATCAGCAGCCGGTAGCGCGATTCGGCCTGCCAGCGGCTGCTCAGGTCGCGCGCCACGGCCACGATGCAGTGCTCGCCCTGGTGCTGGAACCCGGCCGAGTGCACCTCCACCGGGAAGCGGCTGCCGTCGCCGCGCATGTTGGTGACTTCGATGACGTAGGTTTCGCCGCGTCGCAGTGCTTCCCAGACCGGATCCAGGTGATCGCTGGGCAGGTCCGGGTTGAGCAGTTCGATCGGCTGGCCGACGATGTCCTCGCGCGGGCGGCCATAGGCGCGCACGCCGGCCTTGTTGAGGTCCAGGACCACGCCCGATTCGCTGAGGATGCTGACCGGGTCGGGCACCGCGTCAAACAGCGCGGCGTAGCGGCGCAGGGCCAGTTGGCGCTCGTCCATGGCCTCCTGCAGCGCTTGCTGCACATCGCGCAGCAGGGTGCGCAGGTCGGCCTCGCCGGGGGTCCGTGCGAGCGCCTGATCCATGGCGGCCAGCGCGTGGACGTGGGCGGTGAGGTGGTCACCGACCGCAGCGTTCCGGCGCGGGCCGCGGCGACTCATGTGGCCGCCAGTGCCTTGCCGGCCTTGCTGCCGGTTTCCCGGCCCAGCCGCGCGGCCAGCCAGCGGCCGGTGCTGGCCAGTGCGGGCAGGTCGATGCCGGTGCGCATGCCGATGCCGTGCAGCAGGTACACCACGTCCTCGCTGGCCACGTTGCCGCTGGCGCCCTTGGCATACGGGCAGCCGCCGGCGCCGGACACGGCCGAATCGACCACGCGCACGCCTTCTTCCAGGCATGCATCGATGTTGGCCAGCGCCTGCCCGTAGGTGTCGTGGAAGTGCACGGCCAGCGCGGCCATCGGCAGCTCGGCAGCCACCGCATGCAGCATCGCGCGCGCCTTGCGCGGGGTGCCCACGCCGATGGTGTCGCCCAGCGAGATTTCGTAACAGCCCATGTCGTGCAGCGCCCGCGCCACCCGCACCACCTCGCTCACCGCCACTTCGCCCTGGTAGGGGCAGCCGAGCACGGTGGAGACGTAGCCGCGTACCTGGACCCCATCGGCCCTGGCGCGCTCGAGGATCGGCGCGAAGCGGGCCAGCGATTCGTCGATGCCGGCGTTGGTGTTGGTGCGGTTGAAGGTTTCCGACGCGGCGGTGAACACCGCCACTTCCTGGACGCCGACTGCGCGGGCGCGCTCGTAACCCTGCTCGTTGGGCACCAGCACCGGGTAGGCGATGCCGGGCCGACGCTCGATCCCGGCGTAGACCTCGGCGGCGTCGGCCAGTTGCGGCACCCAGCGCGGGCTGACGAAGCTGGTCGCCTCGATGGTGCGCAGACCGGTCATCGACAGTTGCCGGATCAGCTCGATCTTGTCGGCGGTGGCCACCGGCCGGGCTTCGTTCTGCAGGCCGTCGCGCGGCCCGACCTCGACGATGCGGACGAAATCATCCGCCATGGCAGGCCTCCCGGCGGACGGGGCGGCGCACAGCGGACTGCGTGAGGGGCAGGAATGGGATCACAGGGGTACCTGGCAAAAGGAGGGTGGCCCACCTTCCCCGGCGGGCCACGAAAGGGGGATACGCGGGATGGGCGCCAAAGCGGCCAGCGCGGTGCGGAGCGCGGCCCGGGGCCACCGCCCGGGCTCAGCCCGGGCGGTGGCAGACCGCTTCGATGTTGTTGCCGTCCGGATCGAGCACGAACGCGCCGTAGTAGTCGGGGTGGTAGTGCTCGCGCAGGCCCGGGCCACCGTTGTCGCGGCCGCCGGCGGCCAATGCCGCCGCGTGGAAGGCATCCACCTCGGCGCGGCTGGTGGCACTGAAGGCCACGTGCACTCCACCGTGGGCGCCGGGGGCATTGCCGATCCAGAAGTCCGGCTTGCCGGTGCGGCCGAAGCCGGCATGGTCGTGCGCGCCGGTCTGCTCGGCGCTGACCTGCATCACCACGCCGATGCCCAGCGGGGCCAAAGCCTGCTGGAAGAAGGCCAGGCTGCGCGCGAAGTCGGCGCAGCGGATCCCGATATGGTCGAGCATGTGCGTGTCCTCAGTCCTGGGTAACCCAATGCGGGGCGCGCTTGTCCAGGAAGGCGCCCAGGCCCTCCTGGCCCTCGGCCGAGACCCGCAGCCGGGCGATCAGCGCGGCATTGTCGCGGTCCAGCGCGTCGCGGTCGCGGCCCACGCTGACCCGGCGCACCAGTTCCTTGGCCGAGGCCGAGGCGATCGGGCCGGCCTTGTCCAGCAGGCCGAGCTGGCGCTGCACGGCTTCGTCGATGCGTTCAGGTTCGATCAGCTGGTGGACCAGCCCGATCCGCAGGGCGGTCTCGGCGTCGAAGTGTTCGCCGGTGGCAAACCAGCGGCGTGCCTGGCGCGGGCCGATGGCGTCGATGACGTAAGGGGAGATCACCGCCGGCAGCAACCCCAGGCGGCTCTCGGTAAGGCCGAAACGGGCGCTGGTACTGGCGATGGCGATGTCGCAGCAGGCCACCAGGCCGACCCCGCCGCCGAAAGCGGCGCCATGCACGCGTGCGATGGTCGGCTTGGGCAGCTCGTCCAGGGTGCGCATCAACTGCGCCAGCGCCAGCGAATCCTGACGGTTGGCCTCCTCGCTGGCCGCGGCCATCCCGCGCATCCACTGCATGTCCGCACCGGCCGAAAACGACGCGCCCTGGCCGGCCAGGACCACCGCGCGCACCTGCTCGTCACGCCCGGCCGCCTCCAGCGCGGCGGTCAGCTGGGCGATCAGGCCGGCGTCGAAGGCGTTGTGCAGGGTGGGGCGGTTCAGCCACAGGGTCAGCACCGAGGCGCTGCGTTCTATCCTTAATGCATCACTCATGGGGGTCTGCGGTCAGTCCATACATGTACGGATCATAGCGGGCCGGGGAGCACCGGCAATGACGCGGCGCGGCGATGGTAGAATTGATAACCATTCCTATCATCGAGAAGGCGCTCCGTGACGCTGTCCGATCTAGCGCTGCATGATTCCGCCCTGGTGGAGTCCGTGCAGGAACTACACGCAAACGATGCGATCGCCCGCCGGCTCAGGGAGCTGGGCTTCGTCAAAGGCGAAGATGTGCGTCTGGTAGCCCGTGGTCCGGTTGGCGGCGAGCCGTTGCTGTTCCAGGTCGGCTTCACCCGTTTTGCCCTGCGTCGCAGTGAAGCCCGTCGCGTGCTGATCAGCCAGGTGCCGGCCGGAGCGTCGGCATGAGCGCCGCCGCCCTGCGGGTCGCCCTGGTCGGCAATCCGAACAGCGGCAAGACCGCGCTGTTCAACCAGCTGACCGGCAGCCGCCAGAAGGTGGCCAATTACACCGGCGTCACCGTGGAGCGCAAGGAAGGGCGCCTGCGTGCACCGTCCGGACGCGAGTTCGCCGTGCTGGACCTGCCCGGGGCCTACAGCCTGCAGCCGGCCAGCCTGGACGAGGCGATCACCCGTGACCTGTGCCGGGGTTTCTACCCGGGCGAGGCCGCGCCGGACGTGCTGTTGTGCGTGATCGATGCGACCAACCTGCGCCTGCACCTGCGCTTCGCGCTGGAGCTGCGTGAGCTGGGCAAGCCGATGATCGTGGCGCTGAACATGGTCGATGCAGCCGAGCGCCGCGGCATCAGGATCGATGTGAAGGCGCTGGAGCAGGCGCTGGGCGTGCCGGTGGTGGAAACCGTGGCGGTGCGCCGCAACGGCGCCCAGGCGCTGGTGGAGCGGCTCGATGCGATGGTGCCGCACCTGCAGGCACCGGTGGCGGTGCCCGCTGCCGAGGCGGATTACCACGCCCACGTGCGCGCCATCCTGGCCGCATCGGTGAGCATGCCCACCCGCACCGCGAAGATCGATGACGCGCTGGACCGCTGGCTGCTGCACCCGGTCTACGGCCTGGTCACCCTGGTGGTGGTGATGTTCCTGATCTTCCAGGCGGTGTTTGCCTGGGCCACGCCGCTGATGGACGGGATCGAGGCCGGTTTCGGCTGGCTCGGCGAAACCGTCGGCGCGTTGCTGCCCGCCGGCCCGCTGACCAGCCTGCTCACCGACGGCATCATTGCCGGCGTAGGCGGAGTGGTGGTGTTCCTGCCGCAGATCCTGATCCTGTTCGCCTTCATCCTGGCGCTGGAGGAATCGGGCTACCTGCCGCGCGCGGCGTTCCTGCTGGATCGGATGATGGCCTCGGCCGGCCTGTCCGGGCGCTCGTTCATCCCGCTGCTGTCCAGCTTCGCCTGCGCGGTGCCCGGCATCATGGCCACCCGCAGCATCCAGGACCCGCGCGATCGCCTGGCCACCATCCTGGTGGCGCCGTTGATGACCTGCTCGGCGCGGCTTCCGGTGTACGCGCTGCTGATCGGTGCGTTCATTCCGCCCAAAACCCTGTGGGGCTTCGTCAGCCAGCAGGGCCTGGTGCTGTTTGGCCTGTATGTGGCCGGCATCCTCAGCGCCCTGGCGATGTCCTGGGTGATGAAGAAGTGGCGCCGCGACAAGAGCGAGCATCCGCTGATGCTGGAACTGCCGTCCTACCGCATCCCGCATCCGCGCGACCTGGCCGTGGGCCTGTACGAGCGCGGCATGATCTTCCTCAAGCGCGTGGGCGGCATCATCCTGTCGCTGACCATCCTGCTTTGGGTGCTGCTGCAGTTCCCGGCCGCACCGGCCAACGCGACGATGCCGGCCATCGATTACAGCTATGCCGGCCAGCTTGGCCATGCGATGACCGCGATCTTTGCACCGCTGGGCTTCAACTGGCAGATCTGCATCGCGCTGATTCCGGGCATGGGCGCGCGCGAAGTGGCGGTGTCCTCGCTGGCCACGATCTATGCGCTGTCCGCCGCCGACGATGACGCCGCGATCCAGGCGCTGACCCCGGTGGTGGCGCACGGCTGGTCGCTGGCCACCGGGCTGTCGCTGCTGGTGTGGTTCATCTATGCGCCGATGTGCATCTCCACGCTGGCCACGATCAAGCGCGAGACCAACTCCTGGAAGCAGGTGGGCTTTGCCACCGTCTACCTGTTCGCGGCCGCCTACATCGCCGCGCTGGTCACCTACCAGGTGACCGTGGCGCTGGGCGGCGGCTGATGGATGCCGGCCTGCTGCTGCAGTACGTCGTGGTCGCGCTGATCGTGCTGGCCAGCGCGTGGGTGGTGCTGAAGAAGCAGTTCCCCGGCGTGGTGCGCAGGCTGCGCGGCGCGCTGGCGCTGGCGCTGGTGAAGCCGCAGCGGGCCGCGTGGCAGCAGGCCCTGGGGCGGAAGATCGCGCCCCCGGCCAGCGCGGGCGGCAGCGCGTGTGGTGGCTGCGACAGTTGCGGGCCGAGCACGCCCAAGCAGCACTGAACGGCGTACAAGGCGCGCGCGGCCCTCAGCGGGCGTGCCTGCCCAGGCGCGCGACACGCAGCAGCCAGGCATCACGCTGGGCCGGGCTGCTGCTGCGGACCGGCCCGAACCCGGTGATCCGCACCGGCTTGATCCCGCAGAACTCAAGAATGGTGCGCCGCACCTGCTGATGCCCGGGCATCCGGTACACCCAGCGGTAGTACCAGGGCGGGGTGTCCAGGGTGGTGATGACCCGCGCGCTGCGGCCGGCCAGCAGCCGGTCCCACCACACCGAATCCTTGCGGTAGCGGAACGCCACGCCGGGCAGGAAGGCGCGATCGAAGAATCCTTTCAGCAGGGCCGGCATGCCGCCCCACCAGGTGGGGTAGACCAGCACCAGGTGCTGGCAGTCGGCGATGGCCTGGTTGACCTGCTGCAGGCCTGGCTCCAAGGGCTGGATCTGGCGATAGCCATGGCGCAGGACGGGATCGAAGTCGATCTCGCCCAGGGCAAACAGCTGCACGCGGTGGCCGGCGGCCTGCGCGGCGTGCTGGTAGTGCTCGGCCAGTGCGCCGCACAGGCTGTTGCGGTCGGGGTGGCCCAGCAGGATGACGATGGATCGGGACATGGGGGCACTCGCAGAGGGAGCGCGCAGCCTACGGTCTGCCCCAAGGGGCAGAGTCAAGCCGCCTGGCAGTCGCCGCGGGCCAGGCACGCATCCAGCGGGCCGCTTTCACCGTGCCCGATCAGCTCCACCACCTCGGTGCGAAGCTGGGTCAGTGCCGCATCCAGCTGCTGCAACCGGCGCAGGTCCGCGCGCACGGCCTGCTGCCGCTGCGCCAGCAGCGCCTGCACGCGCAGCCAGTCGATGCCGCCGTCGTCGCGTCGCAGTGCGGCCACCTCGGCCAGCCGGAAGCCCAGCGCCTGCGCCTGGCGGATCAGCAGCACCAGGTTGAGGTCCTGCTCGCTGTAGTCGCGGTAGCGGTTGATCCGCGCCACGCTGGCCAGCAGGCCGCGCGCCTCGTACAGGCGGATTGCCTTCTGGCTGGCGCCGCTGCGCCGGGCCACCTCGGAAATGCGCATCTCAGTCGCGCACCAGGCCGCCGTCCACCACCAGGTTCTGCCCGGTGACCGCGCGCGACCAGGGCGAGGCGAAGAACAGCGCGGCATCGGCGAACTCGGCCGGCGTGGTCACGCTGCGCAGCGGCGTCGCGGCGGCGATGTAGTCAAACACCGCCTCGGGCGTGGCCGCGCTGGCGTCGGTGCTGCGCAGCAAGCCGCCGGACAGCATGTTGACGGTGATTCCGTCCGGTCCGAGGTCGCCGGCCAGGGTGCGGGTCAGCGAGAGCAGGGCGGCTTTGGCGGCAGTGTAGTCGTGGTAAGGCACGACCGGGTTCTGGAACAGGTTGGTGCCGATGTTGATGATCCGGCCGAAGCGCTGCGCACGCATGCCCGGCACGGCCGCCTGCACGGTGTTGAGTGCGCCGCGCACGCTGCCCTCGAACTGGGCGTTGAACGCCTGCCAGCCGATGGCATCGGCCTTGGCGCGGGCATCGCCGTTGAACGAGAACGCGGCCAGCGCGTTGTTGACCACGCAGCCGAGCGCGCGGCCGAAGTGCGCCCCTGCCTGCGCGACCATTGCCTGCACCTGGGTGGCATCGGTGACATCGGCGCGCACGGCCAGCGTGGAGGGCCCCAGCTCGGCGACCAGTGCGTGGGCGGCCTCGGCACTGTGCAGGTAGTTGACCACCACCTGTGCGCCCTCGCGGGCGAAGGCGCGCACCAGGTGCTGGCCAAGGCCGCGGGCGCCGCCGGTGACAAGGACGAGTTGCTGCGAAAGCTGCATGGCGGGCAAGTCGGAACGAGAGGGCGCACAGGGTAGCAAGCGACGTTGCTGCCGACGCTGTTGCCGGCGTGCGCGCCGGCGGCGTTTTTTCCCCTTGGCAGGCCTGCCGCCACCGGCTAGCCTGCGCGCATGACCAATACACCTCTTCGCCTGCTCATCCACGGTGCGTCCGGACGCATGGGCCAGGCCCTGCTGCGGCTGGCCGCCGACCATCCCGACCTGCAGATCGTCGCCGCGGTGACCCGGCGCGCGCCGGTGCAGCGCGTGATCGACGGCGTGCCGCATTTTGCCGCCAGCGAACTGGCCGGTGCGCCGCCGTTCGACGTGGCGATCGATTTCAGCCTGCCGGAGGGCTTCGATCCGATCCTGGCCCTGTGCGTGGAACGCAGGGCAGGGCTGGTGTCGGGCACCACCGGCATCAGCGAAGCCCAGCGCCAGGCGCTGATCCAGGCCGCCGCGGGCATCCCGCTGGTGTGGGCCTCCAACTTCAGCCTGGGCGTGGCCGTGCTCGACGAGCTGGTCGAGCGTGCGGCCGCGGCACTGGCCGGCTGGGACTGTGACATCGTCGAATCGCACCACGTGCACAAGCAGGATGCGCCTTCGGGCACCGCGCTCACCCTGGGCGCCGCCGCGCAGAAGGGCGGGGCGCAGCCGCACTACGCCAGCCTGCGTGCCGGCGACATCGTCGGCGAACACCTGGTCCAGTTCAGCGGCCTGGGCGAGCGCATCGAACTGACCCACCGGGCCACCAACCGTGACATCTTCGCGCGCGGGGCCCTGTTTGCCGCGCGCCAGCTGAACGGGCGCGCGCCCGGCAGCTACCGGGTCCGCGACCTGCTGGCGGGCCCGGCACCGTCCACGGTCGGCTGAACCTGAACAGGCACGGGCCAGCCTGAACAACAGGCGGGCCCGCTGCGCCCGTACGTCGGCCGATGCATGTAAATGCTGGCGTCGCGGCCCCCTTGCCTTTACAATTCCCGCTCGCCGAATCACGACAGCCGGACCGGTCCCGCACCGCCGTCCGCGCTTTTTTGCAGCCGCTTTTTCGTGGAGCGCAGGCGTGACTTCGGTGACCCCATCGGTAGCCAAAGTGAGAATTCCGTGACCCAAGCCGCAATCCTCGTCCTCGAAGACGGCACCGTATTCGAGGGCGAATCCGTAGGCGCGCCCGGCCTGTCCGTCGGTGAGGTGGTGTTCAACACCGCGCTGACCGGTTATCAGGAAGTGCTGACTGATCCTTCCTACGCCCGGCAGATGGTCACGCTGACCTACCCGCATATCGGCAACACCGGCATGACCGACCAGGACGACGAGGCCCACAAGGTCTGGTCGGCCGGCCTGATCGTACGCGACGTTCCGCGCCGCCCCAGCAACTGGCGCAGCCAGGTCTCGCTGCAGGACTGGCTGCTGCAGCGTGGCGTGGTGGCCATCTCCGGCATCGATACCCGCAAGCTCACCCGCATCCTGCGCGAGCGCGGCGCCCAGAACGGTGCGCTGATGGCCGGTGAGGGCCTGAACGTGGAAACGGCGCTGGAAGCGGCGCGCAAGTTCCCCGGCCTGAAGGGAATGGACCTGGCCAAGGTGGTGAGCACCGACAAGGCCTACCCGTGGACCGAGGGCCAGCTGGACCTGGACAGCAACGAGTTCGTCAGCGCCGCGCCGGCCTACAAGGTGGTGGCCTACGATTTCGGCGCCAAGCTCAACATCCTGCGCATGCTTGCCGAGCGCGGCTGCGAGATCACCGTGGTACCGGCGCAGACCCCGGCGGCCGAGGTGCTGGCGATGAATCCGGACGGCGTGTTCCTGTCCAACGGCCCGGGCGATCCGGAACCGTGCGACTACGCGATCGAGGCAATCAAGGTGTTCCTGGACAAGAAGCTGCCGGTGTTCGGCATCTGCCTGGGCCACCAGTTGCTGGCGCTGGCCTCCGGCGCCAAGACGGTCAAGATGGGCCACGGCCACCATGGTGCCAACCACCCGGTGCAGGACCTGGACGATGGCCGGGTGATGATCACCTCGCAGAACCACGGGTTCGCGGTGGATGAAGCCACGCTGCCGGCGACCCTGCGGGTCACCCACCGCTCGCTGTTCGATGGCACCAACCAGGGCATCGCGCGCACCGACGTGCCGGCGTTCTCCTTCCAGGGCCATCCGGAAGCCTCGCCGGGCCCGCACGACGTGGCGCCGCTGTTCGATCGTTTCGTGACCCTGATGGCCGAGGCCAAGGCGTGATCCAGCGCGCCGCGCTGCTGCTGTTGCTGTGCTGCGCCACTGGCGCGGCTCAGGCCGCACCGGCCGCTGCCGCCGAGGTGGACGCGCTGCTGCAGACGTTGAACAAGGGGTCGCTCGGCGCGTCGTCGGCGGCGATGATGCTCGAGGAGTTGCCCACGCTCAACGCGCTGGGCGACAGCGATCGGCAGTGCGCGCGCAGCTCGATCCAGTCGTTTTTCTACGCGCATGTGCGCCAGTCGTTGATCAGCAGTCTTGGCCAGGACGGTGATGCGGTCGTTGCCGACTGGTCGCGCTTCCTGGCCACGCCGTCCGGAAAGGGCTACCTGATCCTCGCCGGCGCACTGCCGGAGTCGGCCGCGGACGCGTCGATCGACGTCAACAACGCGGCCTACACCGCCGGGTTCGAGGCCTTTCTGGGCAGTACGTCCTTCAAGCGCCTGAACGACGGTTTCGATGCAATGCCTGCGCCGGACCACATGGCGGTGCGGCTGAGCCAAGGATTGCAGGACCAGTGCCGGATCGCGCTGAAACCCGACGAAATTTCCTGATCGACAGCGTGCGATCACCCCCAGACACGCTGTACTGACTTAGAGAAGACAATGCCAAAGCGCACTGACCTTAAAACCATCCTCATCATCGGCGCGGGCCCGATCGTCATCGGCCAGGCCTGTGAGTTCGACTACTCTGGCGCGCAGGCCTGCAAGGCGCTGCGCGACGAGGGGTACCGCGTGGTGCTGGTCAACAGCAATCCGGCCACCATCATGACCGACCCGGAGATGGCCGACGCGGTCTACATCGAGCCGATCAACTGGCAGACGGTCGAGAAGATCATCGCCAAGGAAAAGCCGGACGCCCTGCTGCCGACCATGGGCGGTCAGACCGCACTGAACTGCGCGCTGGACCTGGCTGACCACGGCGTGCTGGAGAAGTACAACGTCGAGCTGATCGGCGCCAAGCGCGATGCGATCCGCATGGCCGAAGACCGCGAGCTGTTCCGCGTGGCGATGGGCGAGATCGGCCTGGAATGCCCCAAGGCGGCCGTGGCGCACACCCTGGAAGAAGCGCTGGATATCCAGACCCGCGTCGGCTACCCGACCATCATCCGCCCCAGCTTCACCCTGGGCGGCAGCGGCGGCGGCATCGCCTACAACCGCGAAGAGCTGGTGGACATCGTCACCCGCGGCCTGGAACTGTCGCCGACCACCGAAGTGCTGGTGGAAGAATCGGTGCTGGGCTGGAAGGAATTCGAGATGGAGGTGGTGCGCGACACCGCCGACAACTGCATCATCGTCTGCTCGATCGAGAACCTGGACCCGATGGGCGTGCACACCGGTGACTCGATCACCGTGGCCCCGGCCCAGACCCTGACCGACAAGGAATACCAGCGCCTGCGCGATGCCTCCATCGCCGTGCTGCGCAAGATCGGCGTGGATACCGGCGGCTCGAACGTGCAGTTCGGCATCAGCCCGACCACCGGCCGCGTGGTCGTGATCGAAATGAACCCGCGCGTGTCGCGTTCCTCGGCGCTGGCGTCCAAGGCCACCGGTTTCCCGATCGCCAAGGTCGCCGCCAAGCTGGCCGTGGGTTACACCCTGGACGAGTTGAAGAACGAAATCACCGGCGGGCTGACTCCGGCCTCGTTCGAGCCGTCGATCGACTACGTGGTCACCAAGATTCCGCGTTTTGCCTTCGAGAAGTTCCCGGCCGCCGATGCCCGCCTGACCACCCAGATGAAGTCGGTGGGCGAGGTGATGGCGATGGGCCGCACCTTCCAGGAATCGCTGCAGAAGGCCCTGCGTGGCCTGGAAACCGGCAAGATCGGCCTGGACCCGACCGGTCTGGACCTGGCCAACGAAGACGACATCACCACCCTCAAGCGCGAACTCAAGGCCCCGGGCCCGGAGCGCCTGTTCTTCGTCGGTGATGCCTTCCGCGCCGGCTTCAGCGTGGAAGAGGTGTTCGCGCTGTCGCACATCGATCCGTGGTTCCTGGACCAGATCGAAGAGATCATCCAGGCCGAGGCCCAGGTCGCCGCCGAGGGCATTGATGCCCTGGATGCCGCGCGCCTGCGCAAGCTCAAGCGCGCCGGTTTCTCCGACGCCCGCCTGGCCGAACTGACCGGCACCAACGAAGCGGCCGTGCGCGCGCTGCGCCGGGCGCACAAGGTGCGCCCGGTGTACAAGCGCGTGGACTCCTGCGCCGCCGAGTTCGCCACCAGCACCGCCTACCTGTACTCCACCTACGAGGACGAGTGCGAAGCGGCGCCGAGCAACCGCGACAAGATCATGATCCTGGGCGGCGGCCCGAACCGTATCGGCCAGGGCATCGAGTTCGACTACTGCTGCGTGCACGCGGCACTGGCGCTGCGCGATGACGGGTACGAGACCATCATGGTCAACTGCAACCCGGAAACCGTCTCCACCGACTACGACACCTCCGACCGCCTGTACTTCGAGCCGCTCACGCTGGAAGACGTGCTGGAGATCGTCGAACTCGAACAGCCCAAGGGCGTGATCGTGCAGTACGGCGGCCAGACCCCGCTGAAGCTGGCGCGCGCGCTGGAAGCCAACGGCGTGCCGGTGATCGGCACCTCGCCGGACTCCATCGACCTGGCCGAAGACCGCGAGCGCTTCCAGCAGCTGGTGGACAAGCTGGGCCTGAAGCAGCCGCCGAACCGCATCGCCCGCAACGACCAGGAAGCGCTGCTGCTGGCGCGCGAGATCGGCTACCCGCTGGTGGTGCGCCCGAGCTACGTGCTGGGCGGCCGTGCGATGGAAATCGTCTACGGTGAATCGGATCTGGCCCGCTACGTGCGCGACGCGGTGAAGGTCTCCAACGATTCGCCGGTGCTGCTGGACCGCTTCCTGGACAACGCGGTGGAAGTGGACGTGGACATCATTGCCGACAAGGACGGCAACGTGCTGATCGGCGGCGTGATGGAGCACATCGAAGAGGCCGGCGTGCATTCGGGCGATTCGTCCTGCTCGCTGCCGCCGTACTCGCTGTCCGCCCAGACCCAGGCCGAGCTGCGCCGCCAGGTGGTCGAGCTGGCCAAGGCCCTGAACGTGGTCGGCCTGATGAACACCCAGTTCGCCATCCAGGCCGGCGACAACGGCGAAGACATCGTCTACCTGCTGGAAGTGAACCCGCGTGCCTCGCGCACCGTGCCGTTCGTGTCCAAGGCCACCGGCATGGCGCTGGCCAAGATCGCCGCGCGCTGCATGGCCGGCAAGACCCTGGCCGAGCAGGGCGCCACCAAGGAAATCGTGCCGGATTACTACTCGGTCAAGGAAGCGATCTTCCCGTTCGCCAAGTTCCAGGGCGTCGATCCGATCCTCGGGCCGGAGATGCGCTCCACCGGTGAGGTGATGGGCGTGGGCCGCAGCTTCAGCGCCGCCTTCGCGCGGGCCCAGGAAGCCGGCGGCATCAAGGCGCCGCCGCTGGGCAAGGCCTTCGTGTCGGTGCGTGATCCGGACAAGCAGCGCGTGCTGCCGGTGGCCCAGGCCCTGCTGGAACGCGGTTACACCCTGGTGGCCACCCGTGGCACCGGTGCGTGGCTGCAGCAGCACGGCATGGACTGCGAGATCGTCAACAAGGTGGTCGAAGGTCGTCCGCACATCGTCGATTCGATCAAGAACGGCGAGATCGTGTATATCGTCAACACTACCGAAGGGCGTGCGGCGATCAACGACTCGTTCTCGATCCGTCGCGAGGCGCTGCAGCACCGCGTCACCTATTCGACCACCATTGCCGGCGCCAAGGCGCTGGTGCAATCACTGGAATTCCGCGGGACCGGCCCGGTCTGGTCGCTGCAGGAACTGCACAAGGAGTTGAACGCATGAGAGCACCGATCACCCTGAAGGGCGCGCAGCGTCTGCGCGAAGAGCTTGACCACCTCAAGTCGGTCAAGCGCCCCAAGGTCATCGCGGCGATCGCCGAAGCGCGCGAGCATGGCGATCTCAAGGAGAACGCCGAGTACCACGCCGCGCGCGAAGAGCAGGGGTTCATCGAAGGACGCATCAAGCAGCTCGAGGGCGAGCTGTCGCATGCCGAGATCATCGACATCACCAAGCTCAACGCCGGCAGCAAGGTCGTGTTCGGCGCCACCGTCGAACTGGCCGACGTGGAAAGCGATGAAGAAAAGCGCTACCAGATCGTGGGTGACCTGGAAGCGGACATCAAGCTGGGCCTGATCGCGATCTCCTCGCCGCTGGCGCGGGCCCTGATCGGCAAGCTGGAGGGCGATGCGGTCACCATCGACGCACCGGCCGGCCAGCGCGAGTACGAAATCGTCAGCGTCCAGTACCTGGACTGACATGGCCACCGCCACACTGCTGCTGCCGGCGCGCAGCCGGTTTCCGGCCTCCGCCTTGCCCGAAGACGTCGCCAGGGCGCTTGGGCGGGCCGAGCGCCGCAGTGTGGAGGGCGGTGAACGTGCCCAGCTGCAGCGGCATTTCCAGCTGCAGCCGGCGCACTGGCCGGCGGCCGCACTGACCCGCCAGCTGGACGTCGGCGATGCCGGCGAGGCGATCTGGCTGCGTGCCGATCCGGCCAACGTGGTACCGGACATGCAGGGCGCGCGGATGATGGGCCACGGCGATACGCTGCGGCCCGACGCCGAGGATGTGGCCCAGCTGCTGCCGGCGCTGCAGCCGCTGTTTGCCGGGTTTGGGTTCGTGCTGGACGCGCCCGTGCCCAGCCGCTGGTACCTGCGGCTGCCGCCGGGCACCACGCTGCCGGTATTCGACACGCCCGACGAAGTGCTCGGCGACGATCTGTTCGCCCATCTGCCCGAAGGCGATGCAGGCCGCCGCTGGCGTGCGCTGCTGACCGAAGCGCAGGTGGTCCTGCACACCCATGACTGGAACCAGCAGCGCATTGCCGCCGGCAAGCGGGCGATCAACTCGCTGTGGTTCTGGGGCGGCGGCGAACTGCCCCGCGCCGTGCATACCCGGCATGCCCAGGTGCGCAGCCGCGAAGCGCTGTTGCAGGCCCTGGCCAAGGCCGCCGGGCTGCAGGCCGACAACGAACAACAGGTGGATGCGCTGGTCGACCTGCGCCAGCTGCGCTCGCTCGACCAGCTCGGCAACGATGCGATCCGGCCGCTGCTGGTGGCGTTGCAGCGCGGCGAACTGCGCCGACTGGTACTGGATTTCGAGGACGGAGTCCGTTTCGAGATCGACAAGCGCCAGCGTTGGCGGTTCTGGAAGAAGCCGGTCCAGCTCCACGACGCCTGAATGCAGCGCCGACCGCAGGTCGGCGTTCCTGCATCGGGCCAGCACCGGGGTCAGCGCAGTTCGGTCTCGAAGGTGGGCAGGTGCCAGAAGCCGCCCGGCATGGCCCGGCACAGTCCGGTCACGTACTCGCGGCTCACCACGAACCGCGCGCCGTCCCATACCCAATAGCGCCCGGACCCGCAGCGGCCCAGGGTCCGCTCGTCGCGCTCCTGGTACAGCACCGCCTCCGGTGGCCTCAGGAACACGTGCGCGGTGGTGACCAGCGCCGGCTCGAACGGCGGCTGCGCGCGGATCACCCAGCTTGGGCCGGACACGGAGCGGCCCGGCACCCCGCAGGCCAGCGACGCGAGCAGGTGCACCGCGTCCAACCGATGCACCTCCAGCTCCATCGATTCAATCGGATCGTCGTTCCAGGCGCATACCGCCTGGGGGTCGCGGCCGGCCAACAGGGCGTCCATCAGGTCCTTGCGCTCGGCGAGCAAGGCGTCCTGCGGGCGGGATTCCGCCAGCCGGGGTGGAACCTTCAGCACCGGCCTGGGCAAGGCCGGCGCTACGCTCGACTCCGGGCGAGTGCCGCGCTGGATCAGCGCGCCGGGCGTGTCGAGCCGGTCCTGCATGGCGTCCATCTTCAGCAGCGTTGCCGTGGCGCCGCGATGGGAGATGGGCCACGCGTCGCCGGACGCATCCACGATCGCGATGGGCGCACCGCGCCGCAGCGCGACCAGCAGCGCATCCACCTGGGTACGGGTGAGCGTGGCCGGTGCCTCGGGCCGGGTTGGGACCACCGTGCCGAGAGAGCGGCCGTCCACGTGCAGCTGCAGCGCACCGCTGGGCCTGGGCGCCGACGCCTGCGCTCCGGCGTCGGCGTCGGCGTACTCGGCGCCGTCCACATAGCCCAGCATCGCGGTGACCGGCGTGTCCGCCCCACCGGCACGTTCGAACAGCAGGCTGAAGGCAAGCGGTGCTTCGGCGGTGAACCCGGCAGCACGACAGGTGCGGGTGTTGTCGCAGGCCAGCAGCCAGTCGTGCTCGAAGAACGAGGCACCCAGTGACGAGTCCGCCGCGGCGGTGGCCGGTGCCAACGACAGGGCCATGGCCAGGCGCAGCGGGAAAGCAGATAGGCGCATGCAGGAACGGCGGTGATGACGGGCAGGGAGTATCGGTCATCTGCGCATGCATCGGAACGCCGGTGTCCCGCGGGACGCCGGCGCAGCACCGGCCGGAGCCAGCCGGTATCATGGCGACACTCTCTGCAACCCGGCGATGCCGATGTCTTCCACCGCCGCCGCTGCGCTGCTCCCCGGTTCCCCGACCCACGCCCACGGCGTTGCCCTGCAGCGTCGCGATGCCGTGCCCGTGGCCGGTTGGCCCGAGGACATGCTGCCGCTGCTGCAGCGCCTGTACGCCGCGCGCGGGGTCACCGACGCCGCGCAGGCGCAGCCGAAGCTGGCGCAGCTGCATGCGCCGGAGCTGATGGGCAGCATGCAGGCCGCGGTGGCGCTGCTGGCCGAGGCGATTGCCGGCAACGCACGCATCCTGGTGGTGGGCGATTTCGACTGCGACGGTGCCACGGCGTGCGCGGTGGGCGTGCGTGGGCTGCGCATGCTCGGTGCGCGAGACGTGGTACATGCGGTACCCAACCGTATCCTGCACGGGTATGGGTTGTCGCCGTCGCTGGTGGCCGACCTGGCGCACCTGCAGCCGGGCCTGCTGGTCACCGTCGATCACGGCATTGCCTGCCATGCCGGCGTGGCCGCGGCCAAGGCGCTGGGCTGGAAAGTGCTGGTCACCGACCACCACCTGCCCGGCGAACGGTTGCCGCCGGCCGATGCGCTGGTCGACCCGAACATCAGCGGCGATGCCTTCCCGAGCAAGGCGCTGGCCGGCGTGGGCGTGATCTTCTACGTGCTGATGGCGCTGCGTCGCCACCTGCGCGAACAGGGGGCGTTCGCCACAACGCGCGAGCCGGACCTGCTGACCCTGCTGGACCTGGTCGCAGTCGGCACCGTGGCCGACCTGGTCGCGCTCGATGGCAACAATCGTGCGCTGGTCGCTGCCGGGCTGCGCCGGCTGCGCGCAGGGCAGGGCTGCGTCGGCCTGCAGGCGTTGATCCAGGCCAGTGGCCGCGACCCGGCACGGCTGAGCGCCACCGACATCGGCTTCGCGCTGGGCCCGCGCTTGAATGCCGCTGGGCGCCTGGAAGACATGGCGCTGGGCATCGAGCTGCTGCTCACCGAAGACCCCGGCCAGGCCCGCGAGATCGCCCAGACCCTGGAGCAGATCAACGCCGAACGCCGTGCGGTGCAGCAACTGATGACCGACGACGCCGAACTGGCGGTGTCGCGCGCCATGCTCACTGCCGAAGGCGAGCGCCCGATCGCCGCGTGCCTGTTCGATGCCGAGTGGCATCCGGGCGTGGTCGGGCTGGTTGCTTCCAGGATGAAGGACCGCCTGCACCGCCCGGTGATCGCGTTTGCGCCTTCCGAACCGGGCAGCGATTCGCTGCGGGGCTCGGCGCGCTCGATCCCCGGTTTCCACATTCGTGATGCACTGGCGCTGGTCAACGCCGCGCACCCGGGCCTGATCGACAAGTTCGGTGGCCACGCCATGGCCGCGGGCCTGAGCCTGCCGCACGCGCGTTTCGAGGAGTTCCAGCGGGCGTTTGTGGCCGTGGTCGAATCCAGCATGGACCCGGCCGCGCTGCAGCAGTTGCTGTTGAGCGATGGCGAACTGGCCCCGGACGAACTGGATTACCGCCACGCCGAGGCGCTGCGCCTGGCCGGCCCGTGGGGCCAGGGCTTCCCGGAGCCGCTGTTCGATGGGCACTTCCAGGTGGCGCGCTGGCAGGTGCTCAAAGAGAAGCACCTGAAACTGAGCCTGCGCGTACCCGGCCGCGCCGAACCGATCAGTGCCATCCACTTCAGTGGCTGGAAGGGCACCGCCCCGGCCAACCAGGTACATATCGCCTACCGCCTGGTCAGCGACGACTATCGCGGCGGCGGCGCGATCCAGTTGATCATCGAGCACTGCGCCAACGCGTGAGCGGCTTACTTGACGACCCGGGTCACCAGGGTCGGCATGTGCCACGCCCCGCCAGCGGCGACGCTGCGGCAGAGGCCGGTGTCGGCCTCGGCGATCTTGACGAACCGGGCGCCCGTCCAGCCCCAGGTGGTGTAGCGCATGCAGTCGGCGATGGTACGGCCCTTGTGGATTTCCTCGATGGTGCGAAGGTTATCGTCGACCGCCGAAGCGGTGACCAGCCGGGGCTGGTAGGGCGCGCGATCGTTGACCACCCAGTAGCCCATGCCGAGGTAGACACTTCCGTCCCAGCACACTCTGGATACCAGCAACTTGTCCGCGCTGAGGCGCTGCACGGTGATTCCCTGGGGACCGTCGTCCTCGATCCTGCTCTGGTCCGGATAGCCCACGTCGCAGGTGTTGGCCGGGGTGGCCGCGGCCAGCGCCCTGCGCAGCGCCGAGGCGTTTGCCAGGGCTTGATCGGCAGGCCGCGCCGCGACCACCTTGCCCAGAACGATCACCGGCATCGGTACGGGCGGTAGCACGGTGGCTTCGGCCTTCCTGCCCTTGCGGATCAACGCGCCGGGGGTGCCCAGGCGGCCCTGGAATTCGTCCATCTTCAACAACACCGCCGAGGCGCCTCGATCAGAGACCGTCCAGTGCGTGCCATCGTTGCCCAGCAGCACGATGCGGCTGTCGCGAGCCAGCGAGCTGCGCAGCGCGGCAACCTGTGCCGGTGTGAACACGGCGGTTCCCTCGTCGGCGTTGTAGCGGGGCGCGCCCAGCGCGTCGCCGTTGATCTGCAGGGCGAGCTGCCTGGGGAAGGGGCGGGTGCCCAACTGGCCGAGCATCAGTTCGGCACGGACCGGCTGGTTGGGGCCGGCCTTGCGGGCGAGCAGAAGCGATACCGCCCCATCCGGGTCGTTCTGGTCGGCCTGGTAGCCGGCCGCGCGGCAGGTGCGGGTGTTGTCGCAGGCCAGCACCCAATCACCATGCTCGAACGCGATGCCCTCGGGCAGGGGCGAGGCCAGGCCCGGCAGAATGCCCAGCAGCGACAGCGCGGCAGCGAGAGGAAGACGCGTGGGACGGAGGCGCATCGGACGATGTCCATGGCGGGCTGGATAGCGTCGTCGCTACCGTCGCCAGTGGTCCATGAAATTTGTACGAATCCCGTCGGCGGTGAGGGGCGCAAACGGCACCTCACTGCAACGTCTACCGGTCGGTCTACTCCTGCACCTTGCTCACCAGGGTCGGCATTTCCCAGGCGCCGCCGGCCGAGACCAGCCGGCACAGCCCGGTGCTGGAGACGTCGGTTTTCACGAACTGGGTGCCGGTCCAGCCCCAGGTGGTGCTGTAGAAACAGTCGCCCAGGCCGCGGCCCTTGTGCGATTCGCCGATGGTGCGCACGTCATCGCCCACGCCCGAGGTGGTCACCAGCCGGGGCTGGTAGGGCGCGCGGTCGTTGACCACCCAGTAGCCGTCACCGGTGTTGTAGGCCGCGCGCCAGCAGGCCTGCGACACCAGCAGCTTGTCCGCGCTCAGGCGCTGCACGGTGATCTCCTGCGGTCCTTCGTTGGCAATCACGCTGTCGCCGGGGTGCAGGGCTTCGCAGTCGTCGGCCGAGGTCACCGCGGCGAGCGCGGCACGCAGCGCGGCGGAGTGGGCCAGGGCTTCGTCGGCGGGACGGGTGGGGACCACCTTGGCCAGCTTGACCACCGGCATCGGCACGGCCGGCAACACCGCCGATTCGGGGTTCCTGCCCTTGCGCACCAGCGCACCGGGGGTACCCAGCCGGCCCTGGAACTCGTCCATCTTCAGCAGCACCGCCGAGGCGCCACTGTCCGATACGGTCCAGCGCTTGCCGTCGTTGCCGACCAGCACGATATGGCTGCTGCGGGTGAGCGAGGCGAGCAGGGCGCTGACCTGCGCGCTGGAGAGCCGGGCGGTGCCGGCGGCGGCGTCGTACTTCAATGCGCCCAGCTTCGCCTCGTTGATCTGCAGCGACAACTGACTGGGCAGGGTCACTTCATCGTACTGGCCCAGCATCAGCTCGGCCGTGACCGGTTGGTCCGGCCCGGCCACGCGGGTGAGCAGGATCGAGACCGGCGGGTTGTCGCCGTCGGCATCGTTCTGGTAGCCGGCGGCACGGCAGGTGCGGGTGTTGTCGCAGGCCAGGGTCCAGTCGTTGTGCGAGAAGCTCACCCCGGCGGTGGCCGGGGCGGCCTGCAGCGGCAGGGTGGGCGCCAGCAACAGCAGGGGCAACAGGGCAGGCAGGCGCATCGGTACATCCTTGTAAACGTCATCCGGGGGAGCGGCATCTTGGCCCACCGCGCTGCCCACGCCAAGCACTGCATCGCCCCAACCCCGTTTGCCGGCATGATCCGTTCAACCTGCTGTCATCGGATCGGGAGCGTCACATGGAACGCGCACTTCGTGGGATCGGCATGCTGGGCATGCTGTGGCTGGGAATGCAGGTCGGCGTGGCGCAGACGCGCCTGGCCGCCACGCCGGTGGCGCCGGCGCAGGCACCGGTGCTGCAGGTGGCCGGAGCCGAGGTGCCGGTGCAGTTGCGCCAGGTGCGCCTGGACGCCCACGTCGTGGCGGGGATGGGCGAGACCCGCATCGAGATGGAGTTCCACAATCCCAACGCGCGGGTGCTGGAAGGCCAGCTGGAGTTCCCACTCGCCGATGGCCAGCAGGTGGCCGGTTTCGCGCTGGATATCGACGGTGCGCTGCGCGATGCAGTGCCCGTGCCCAAGGCACAGGGGCGCCAGGTCTTCGAAGCGATCGAACGGCGCCGGGTGGATCCTGGCCTGCTGGAACAGACCGCCGGCAACCAGTTCCGGCTGCGTGTGTACCCGATCCCGGCGCACGGCAGCCGCCGGGTCGCCTTGACCCTGCGCGAAACGCTGCCGGTGGATGCACAGGGGCTGCGCTGGACGCTGCCGCTGCAGTTCGCGCGCGGTGCCGCGCAGGTGAGCCTGCGGCTGGACGCCAGCGGCACCGGCGCGCCGGTGCCCAGCGCCGCGCTGCCGTGGCAGTTCACGGCCCGCGAGGGTGCCTACGTGACGCAGTGGAGCGGGGCCGGCGAGGCGTTGCCGACCCAGGCGCAGTGGCGGTTGCCGCAGGTACGCCAGACCGACGTGGTGAGCGGGGAGCATGACGGCGAGCGTTACCTGCTGGCGCAACTGCCGCTGCCGGTGTCCTCGGCGCCGCGCGTGCTGCCCCGGAAAATCGGCCTGCTGTGGGATGCCTCCGGCTCGGCGCGCGAGCGCGACCGCGCCGCCGAGCGGGCGGTGCTGGATCGCTACTTCGGCGCGCTCGGCGAAGGCGAGGTCGTGCTTTCCGTGCTGCGCGACCGCGCCGAGCCGGTGCGCAGCTTCCGTATCCGGGGCGGCGACTGGCAGGACCTGCGCAGCTACCTGGACGCCCTGCCGCTGGATGGCGCCAGTGCGCTGGCCGCGTGGACCCCGCAGGCAGACGTTGGCGAGTACCTGCTGGTCAGCGACGGGCTGTCCAACTATGGCGCCCAGACGTTGCCCAGGCTGGGTGCCGGGCAGCGCCTGTATGCGGTGAGCAGCGCCGGTGCCCGCACCGACACCGCGCGGCTGCGCGCCTGGACCGCGGCCCAGCACGGTCAGGTGGTGGTGGTGTCCAGCCTGGCCGAGGTGGAGGCGGCGCTGCCCTTGCTGCTGCAGCAGCAGGCCACGCTGGTCCAGTTGCGCGGCACCGGCGTGGACCAGCTGGAGGCCGACGTGGGCCGGGCCGGACTGGGCTGGCTGCGGGTGTCGGGGCATGTGCAGCGCAGTGACGGCCGGATCGAGGTGCAGGTGCGCCTGCCCGATGGCCGCGTGCACACCCAGCGCATCGCCGTCGCCGACGCCCGCGGCGTGCCGGGTGCACTGGTCGCCCAGGCCTGGGCCAATGCACAGCTGGCGCGCCTGGCCGCCGACCCGGCCGCCAATGCGGTCCAGGCCACTGCGCTGTCGCGCCGGTTCGGGATCGTCGGTGCCGATACCTCGCTGCTGGTGCTGGAGACCCTGGACGACTACCTGCGCTACGGCATCCGCGCACCGCAGCCGTTGCGCGCCGAGTACGACCGCCTGCACGCGCTGGCCCTGGCCGATGAGCAGCAGGCGCGCCGCGAGCGGCTGGAAGGCATCGCCCGGCAGTTCGCCGATCGCGAGCGCTGGTGGAACACCCGCTGGCCCAAGGACAGCCCGACCGGGCGCAGCGGGCAGGGCAAGCCTGCGCCGGTGGCGGCCGTTGCCGCAGCCGCTGCGCAGGAGGCGCGCGACGTGCAGGCAGAGGCCGAGCAGCGTGTCACCCCGCCGGCACCGCCTGCGCCGATGGCCGCCCCTGCACCGATGATGCGGGCCAACCGTGCCCGCGGCGAGCTGGAGGTCGTGGAGCTCACCAGTGCCAAGGCCGCGGGAGGGCCCGCCAACCACGGCGCCATCGCCATTACCCTGGCGCCGTGGGCGCCGGATTCGGCCTACGCCCGCCGCCTGCGCGATGCAGCGCCGACGCAGGTCTATGCCACCTACCTGGCCGAGCGTGAGCAACACCGCGACAGCAGCGCGTTCTACCTGGACGTGGCCGACCTGCTGTTGGCCAAGGGGCAGCGCGACCTGGCCCTGCGGGTGTTGTCCAACCTGGCCGAGATGCAGCTGGAAAACCGCCACGTGCTGCGCGTGCTCGGCTATCGGCTGATGCAGGCAGGCGCGCCGGAGCTGGCCGTTCCCGTGTTCCGCCACGTGCTGCGGCTGGGCGAGGAAGAACCGCAGAGCTTCCGCGACCTCGGTCTGGCGCTGGAAGCCAGCGGCCAGTACCAGCAGGCCGTGGATGCGCTCAATGACGTGGTGGTGCGGCCCTGGGACGGGCGTTTTGACGGCATCGCGCTGATTGCCCTGGATGAACTCAACACTTTGGCCGCACGTCAGCGCGTGAGCACGGCCGCAGTCGATCCACGCCTGCGCCGGGCCATGCCGCTGGACCTGCGCGTGGTGCTGAGCTGGGACAGTGACAACAGTGACATGGACCTGTGGGTGACCGATCCCAACGGTGAGCGCGCCTACTACGGCAACCGGCTTACCTACCAGGGCGGGCAGATGTCCCAGGATTTCACCGGCGGCTACGGTCCCGAGCAGTTCTCGCTGCGCGATGCCAAGCCGGGCCGGTACAAGGTGGAGGCCAACTTCTTTGGCAGCCGTGAACAGCTGGTCACCGGCGCCACCACCCTCAGCCTGCGCCTGAGCACGCACTGGGGCACGGGCAAGCAGCGCGACCAGCAGGTCACGATGCGTTTGAAGGACCGCGCCGAGACCGTGCTGGTGGGCGAGTTCGACGTGCGCTAGCGGCAGCGAAGTGACCGGTGGCGGCCCCGCAGGGACGAAGCGGGGCCGCTACCATGGGCGTTTGATGCATGCTTCCGGCCCCGCCGCATGGACGTTCCGATGACCCCGCGTAGTACTGATTCCCGCTGGCGCCCGGCCACCCGCCTGCTGGTCTGGACGGCGATCCTGCTGTCCAGTGCCGTGGCCAATGCCTGCGTGGAAGTGATGGATGCCCAGCGCCGTGGCGAGGCATTGGCGGTGTGGCAGCCGATGATCTGGGAGCTCAGCAGCGCCGTGCTGATCGTGCTGACCCTGCCGCTGCTGTGGTGGGGGTGCCAGCGCTGGCCGCTGCATGCCGATACCTGGCGGCGGCGGTTGCCGGTGTACCTGCTGGCCAGCGTGGGCTGGTCGCTGGTCCACGTGGTGGGCATGATGCTGCTGCGCCACCTGGCCTATGCCGGGCTGGGCGAGCACTATGTGGATGGCTCCAGTTGGACCAGCCGGCTGCTGTACGAGTATCTCAAGGACGTGCGCGCGTTCTTCAGCTTCGTGGCCATCGAACACTTCTTCAGCTGGTTCGGCCGCCGCCGCCAGGGCGAGGCGCATCTGCTGGCCGCCCCCGAGGATGCGCCGCCGGTGGAGCCGGTGGAGCGGCCCGAGCGCTTCCTGGTGCGCAAGCTGGGACGTGATTTCCTGGTGGCCACTGCCGATGTGGAGTACGCCCAGGCCGCCGGCAACTACATGAACCTGCACGTGCGTGGCCACGACTACCCCCTGCGCAGCACGATGGCCGCGCTGGAGGCCCGGCTGGACCCGGCCCGCTTCGTGCGGATCCACCGCAGTTACGTGCTCAACCTGGGCTTCCTGGTCTCCATCGAGCCGCTGGACAGTGGCGAGGCACGCGCCCACCTGGCCGACGGCACCGTGCTGCCCTGCAGCCGACGCCAGCTGCCCGGCCTGCGCGCCGCGCTGGGGCAGGGCACGGGCCCGGGCCCGGCGCCAGCATGAACGGGCGGGCTAGGCTACAATTCCGGTCTTGTCCCAAGCCTTCAACACCGCCGATATGATCGAGCTCAATCCCGTGCGCCAGCGAATCACCGATCTCACCGATCGCGTGCTCTCGCTCAGGGGGTATCTTTGACTACGACGCCAAGAAAGAGCGTCTGGAAGAAGTAACCCGGGAACTGGAAAATCCAGACATCTGGAACAACGCCGAGTACGCCCAGAACCTGGGCCGCGAACGCGCCACCCTGGACAAGACGGTCGGCGGCATCGCCACCATCCTCGACGGGCTGTCCGAATCGGGCGAACTGCTCGAACTGGCTGAGAGCGAACAGGACGAAGATACCGCCCTGGCCGTGGTCGCCGACCTGGACAAGTACCAGAAGCACGTCGAACAGCTGGAATTCCAGCGCATGTTCTCCGGCCAGATGGACAACGCCCCGGCGTTCGTGGACATCCAGGCCGGTGCCGGCGGCACCGAAGCCCAGGACTGGGCCGAAATCCTGCTGCGCATGTACCTGCGCTGGTGCGAATCGCGTGGCTGGAAGACCGAGCTGATGGAAGTGTCCGGTGGCGACGTCGCCGGCATCAAGTCGGCCACCCTGCGCGTGGAAGGCGATTACGCCTATGGCTGGCTGAAGACCGAAACCGGCGTGCACCGCCTGGTGCGCAAGTCGCCGTTCGATTCGGACAACCGCCGCCACACCAGCTTCACCTCGGTGTTCGTGTCCCCGGAAGTGGACAACAACATCGAGATCGACATCAATCCGGCCGACCTGCGCACCGACGTGTACCGCTCCTCCGGTGCCGGTGGCCAGCACGTCAACAAGACCGAGTCGGCGGTGCGCATCACCCACATCCCGACCAACACCGTCGTGGCCTGCCAGACCGGCCGCAGCCAGCACCAGAACCGCGACAACGCGATGAAGATGCTGGCCGCCAAGCTGTACGAGCTGGAGATCCAGAAGCGCAACGCCGAGCGTGATGCGGTGGAAGCCACCAAGTCCGACATCGGCTGGGGCAGCCAGATCCGCAACTACGTGCTCGACCAGAGCCGGATCAAGGACCTGCGCACCGGCATCGAGCGCTCCGATACCCAGAAGGTGCTCGATGGCGACCTCGACGAGTTCGTCGAAGCCAGCCTGAAGTCCGGCCTGGCCGTGGGTTCCAAACGCATCGACGCCTGACCGTCGGGCCGCCGCGCGCGGCCCGATGCGCTCGCCCCGGGTCCGCCCGGGGATTTCGCACTCTGCCCCGTCCATCGGCATGATGGCGGGGTTCGTACCTCCCCCCATACATAGACCCACGCCATGAACGATCAGACCCCCGCGCCGCAGCCTCCCGTCGACGAGAACAGCCTCATCGCCGAGCGCCGCGCGAAACTGACCGCGCTGCGCGGGCAGGGCATCGCCTACCCCAACGATTTCCGCCGCGAGCACTTCGCCGGCACCCTTCAGGCCGAGTTCGCCGACGCCGAACAGTGGACCGCCGACGCCCTGGAGGCGACCGACCGCCAGGTCAGGATGGCCGGCCGGCTGATGGCCAAGCGGGTGATGGGCAAGGCCAGCTTCGCCCAGATCCAGGACGAATCCGGCCGCATCCAGCTGTTCCTGCAGGGCAGCACCCTGGGCGATGCCTACACCGCCTTCAAGGGCTGGGACGTGGGCGACATCATCGCCGTCGAGGGTGGGCTGACCCGCACCAAGACCGGCGAGCTGTCGGTCAAGGCCACCAGCATCCGCCTGCTGACCAAGTCGCTGCGCCCGCTGCCGGACAAGTGGCACGGCCTGGCCGACGTGGAGCAGCGCTACCGCCAGCGCTATGTGGACCTGATCGTGACCCCGGAGTCGCGCGAGGTGTTCATCAAGCGCTCGCGGATCATCCGCGCCATGCGCGCCTGGCTGGACAACCGCGATTTCCTGGAAGTGGAAACGCCGATGATGCATTACATCCCCGGCGGCGCCACGGCCAAGCCGTTCACCACCCACCACAACGCGCTGGACCTGGACCTGTACCTGCGCGTGGCCCCGGAGCTGTACCTCAAGCGCCTGGTCGTGGGTGGCCTGGAGCGCGTGTACGAAATCAACCGCAACTTCCGCAATGAAGGCGTCAGCACCCGGCACAATCCGGAATTCACCATGATGGAGCTGTACGAGGCCTATGCCACGTACACCGAGGTGATGGACCTGACCGAAGGGGTGATCCGTGACGTGGCCAGCAAGGTGCTGGGCACCACCACGGTGGAGTGGGATGGCGCCAGCATCGACCTGGCCCCGGCGTTCCGTCGCTGGCGCATGGACGAGGCCGTGCGCCACCACAACCCGGAGATCAGCGCCGCCGACTGCACCGACCGCGACGCGCTGGCCGCCCATTGCGAGCGCCTGAAGATCCGCATCAAGCCGTCCTACGGCTGGGGCAAGCTGCTGCTGGAGATCTTCGAGGCCACCGTCGAACACACCCTGATCCAGCCGACCTTCATCACCGACCACCCGGTCGAAGTGTCCCCGCTGGCCCGCGCCAACGATGACCAGCCCGGTTATACCGACCGTTTCGAGCTGTTCATCAACGGCAAGGAGCTGGCCAACGGCTTCTCCGAGTTGAACGACCCGGAAGACCAGGCAGCCCGCTTCCAGGCCCAGGTCACGGCCAAGGAGGGCGGCGACGACGAGGCCATGCACTACGACGCCGATTACATCCGTGCGCTGGAGTACGGCATGGCCCCGACCGGCGGCCTGGGCATCGGCATCGACCGCCTGGTCATGCTGCTCACCGGCAGCAGCTCGATTCGTGATGTACTGCTGTTCCCTTATATGCGTCCCGAAAACTGAGACGTATGTCCGCCTGCCCGGCCAGGGCAGGCCGGACGGGGTTCCGCTGTCGTGGCCGCGCGGGTATGGTTTCTGCGTGGCCATCCCGGGAGTGGCGGGTGATGGCCAGGGCAGGATCGCGCAGGAGATGCATGACATCGGCATCACACTGCGAGCACGATCATGAACCGGGGAGATCACGACGGGAGGCGGATCCATGCAAGGTGCCAGTGTGCAAAGTGGCGGAGAGTCCTTTCCGCAGCATGTTCCAGTGTGGTCCAGGAAGACGGCGGAAGCATCCTTGAATATTGTCATCGTTGACGACCAGACGTCCGCACGCACCATGCTGCGTCATGTCATCGAGGACATCGCGCCGGAACTGAGCGTGCATGACTTCGGCGACCCGCTCACCGCGCTGGCGTGGTGCGAGTCGCACGCGGTGGACCTGCTGCTGCTGGACTACCGCATGCCCGAGATGGACGGGCTGGAATTCGCCCGCCGCTTCCGCCGCCTGCCCAAGCACCGCGACATCCCGGTCATCCTGATCACCGTGGTCGGCGACGAGCCGATCCGCCAGGCCGCGCTGGAAGCGGGCGTCATTGATTTCCTGGTCAAGCCGATCCGCCCGCGCGAACTGCGCGCGCGCTGCTACAACCTGCTGCAGCTGCGCCAGCAGTCGGAGAACGTCAAACAACGCGCGCTGTCGCTGGAGCAGCGGCTGCTGGCCAGCATGCACGAAGTGGAAGAGCGTGAACGCGAGACACTGTCGCGGCTGGCGCGGGCGATCGAGTTCCGCGACGCCGGCACCAGCGCCTATCTGGAGCGCATGGCCCACGTGGCCGGGTTGATCGCCGAGCAGCTCGGCCTGCCCGAAGAAGAATGCAAGCTCATCGAGATGGCCGCCCCGCTGCATGACATGGGCAAGATCGCCATTCCCGATGCGGTGCTGCTCAAGCAGGGCAAGCTCAACGAAGAGGAGCTGGCGATCATGCGCCGGCACCCGCGGATCGGCTATGAGCTGCTCAGCGGCAGCCAGAACCGGTTCATCCAGGTCGGCGCGTTGATCGCGCTGCGCCATCACGAACGCTATGACGGCAGCGGTTACCCCGATGGCCTGATCGGCGATGCGATCCCGCTGGAAGCGCGGATCGTGGCGGTGGCCGATGTGTTTGACGCGCTGATTTCGCCGCGCCCGTACAAGGAAGCATGGACGATGGAAGCTACCCTGGCCTACCTGTATGCACAGCGTGGCCGTCTGTTCGATCCGCGTTGCGTGGATGCGCTGCTGCGCGGCCGCCAACAGCTCGATGACATCTGCGCGCAGCACTCGACTGCGTCGTCCCGACCGGGGATGTGACATGCATGGCTTGGCTCAGACTCTGAAGCAGCGGCTCGCCACGGGTCGCGGCCCGGCGCTGCTGCGCCTGGCGCTGGTGGCACTGGTGTCGCTGCTGGCGCTGTATCGGTTGGCGCCGGGGCAGTGGTGGCTGGGAGCGCTGGTGCTGGTCTTCGCCGCGGTGCACCTGCGCCAGCTGCTGGCGTCGCCGATCCCGGCCACGGTGGCGGTGGCCCCTGTCGGCGGGGCCTGGCGCAGCCTGCGCGCGCGCCTGGCCGACCGGCCCGACAGCGAGCACGTGCAGATCCTGGTGCGGCTGGCGATCACCGCGCTGTTCATCGGCTACCTGGGCTGGCGCGGCTGGCAGACCGGTGAACAGTACCTGCCGCTGACCTGGATGACCCTGGGTGCCGAGCTGCTGGTCGCGGTGGGCCTGATGGCCGCATTGCTGGCCCGCCCCGGGGTCTCCCACGCCCGCCGCATCCTCGGCATGCTCACCGATTACACCTGCATCGCCACCCTCATGGTGATCCAGGGCGAGCCGGCGGCACCGCTGTACGTGGTGCTGCTGTGGGTGACCATCGGCAATGGCATGCGCTACGGCACCCGTTACGTGCAGGCGGCCACCGCGCTGGCCTGCCTGTCCTTCCTGGCGGCGCTGTCGCTCTCGCCCTATTGGCAGGCGCACGACTTCCTGGCCTGGGGCCTGCTGCTGGGGCTGGCGGTGATCCCGTTGTATTTCGTGGCGGCCAGCCTGCCGGGGCCGGAGCAGGGCGGGCCCTCACTGGAAGAAGCCACCGGCCTGCACCGCGGATGGATGTTGCTGAAGGACCGCCTGACCCGGCGCACGGACAGCGAACATGGCCAGGCCATCGTGCGCATGGTGCTGATCGTGCTGATCCTGGCCTACGTACTGATGCCGGGGGTGCGCAACGACCTGCCCGGCGACCAGTACCGGGTGGTGCTGGCGATCGTGCTGACCGGCCTGTGCCTGTCGGTGATGCTGTTTGTCTGGCTGCTGGCGCGGCCGGCGCGTTCGGACCCGCGCCGGGTGGCCGGCATGCTCGCCGACTACGGCCTGATCGCCGCCGGGATGGTGCAGATGGGCGAGCCGCTGGCGTGGGTCTACATCGTGGTGATGTGGGTCACCGTCGGCAACGGCATGCGCTACGGCAACAAGTACCTGTACGCCGCCGTCGGCATGGCGCTGGTCAGCTTCGGGGTGACCGTGCTGGCCACCGGGTACTGGCAGGCCAACGCGCGGCTGGGCTTTGGCCTGTGGCTCGGGCTGGCCGCGGTGCCGCTGTACTTCGCCAGCCTGCTGCGCCAGTTGACCCATGCGATGGACGAGGCGCGCCGCGCCAGCGAGGCCAAGAGCCGCTTCCTGGCCAACATGAGCCACGAGTTCCGCACCCCGCTCAACGGCCTGTCGGGCATGACCGAAGTGCTGGCCACCACGCAGCTGGACGATGAGCAGCGCGAGTGCGTGAACACCATCCAGGCCTCCTCGCGCAGCCTGCTGACGCTGGTGGAGGAGGTGCTGGACATCTCGGCCATCGAAGCGGGCAAGCTGCGCGTGGTGGCCGAGGATTTCGCCCTGGAGGAGGTGATCCAGTCGCTGGGGCTGATCCTGTTGCCGCAGGCACGGCTGAAAGGCCTGGAGTACCAGGTGAAGGTTGCCGACGGGGTGCCGGCGCAACTGCGCGGCGACCTGGGCCACCTGCGCCAGATCCTGCTCAACCTGGCCGGCAACGCGGTCAAGTTCACCGAGTACGGCAAGGTCGAAATCCGCGTGTCGGTGCTGGGCGAGGAAGCGCATGGCCAGGTCCGGCTGCGCTTTGACATCCTCGATACCGGCATGGGGGTCAGCCCGGAGATGCGCGGGCGGCTGTTCCAGGCCTTCGAACAGGCGGACGTGAGCCTGGGCCGGCGCCACGAAGGCAGTGGCCTGGGCACCTCGATCGCGCGCGGCCTGGTGGAGGCGATGGGCGGGCAGATCGGGTTCTCGGAGAACCCGCCCCAGGGCAGCTGCTTCTGGTTCGAGCTGCCGTTTGCGCTGCCGCCGGTGGTGCAGGGCAGCTTTACCCCGGCGGTGGCCGGGGAGGGCATGCACGCCGGGGTGGGCAACGTGATCGCCTTTGCCGACCCGTTCCTGCGCCATCGCGCGCGGGTGCGCAGCATGAAGATCCTGGTGGCCGACGACCACCAGGCCAACCGCCTGGTGCTGCAACGGCTGTTGCAGAAGGCCGGGCACAAGGTGGTGTGTGTCAACGGCGGCGAAGCGGTGCTCGATGCGATGGCCGAGAGCGACTACGACGTGGCCATTGTCGACCTGCACATGCCCGGCATGAGCGGGCTGGCCATGCTCAAGGAACTGCGCGTGCTGCAGGCCGGCGGTGCACCGCGCACGCCGGTGCTGGTGCTCAGCGCCGATGTCACCCCCGAGGCGATCCAGCAGTGCACCCAGGCCGGTGCGCATACCTTCTTCGGCAAGCCGGTGGTGCCGGTGCGGTTGCTCGATACCCTGGCCGACATCGCCATCAACGATGGCCTGAAGACGCGCGCACCGGTGTTGCAGCCCACGCCGGTGGCCGCCGGCGTGCTCGACAGCGGAGTACTGGACGAACTGGCGTCGCTGGGCATGGGCGCGGGATTCGAGCGGGAGTTCATCCGACAGTGCCTGGCCGATGCCACCCAGTGCGTCACCCTGGCGCTGGAGGCCGGCGAGCGCGCCGACTGGGTCCACCTGCGCGAGCAGGCCCATGCGATCAAGGGCGTGGCCAGCAACCTGGGCCTGGTGCGGGTGGCTTACCGCGCCGGTGAGGTCATGCACATGGCCGACTGGCAGCTCAAGAGCGAATGGAGCGAGCGCGTCACCCTGATCCGCACGGCCCTCAAGGAAGGGCGCCAGGCGCTGGTCGAACGCGCGCGCGCGGGCGCCTCCGCCGACGACGGCGGCATCGACATCGGCTGAGCGCTGGCGCCGGCATCGGCGCAGAAAAAAAGCCCGGTGCTGACCGGGCTTTCACCTGATCCGCTGCGTGCTGGCACATTCACGCGGCATCGGACTGCGCGCGGCGGGTCTGGGCCTTGATCAGGCGGTCCATGGTGCGCAGCGACTTCTCATCCAGCGCCAGGGCCGAATCGACCCAGATCCGGGTGATCTCCAGCAGCTCGTCGTATCCCACCGCCTGGGCCAGGTTGCGTGCCGCGTTCATGGCCAGATAGGTGCGCGGGGTGCGCTGGTGCTGGCGGATCAGATCCTCGGCGGCCTTGATGCCCTGGCCCTTGGGGACCAGCACGTCGACCACGCCCAGCGCGAACATCTCCTCGGACGCGTACACGCGACCTTCCAGGATGATCTTTTCGGCCACCTGCGGTGCCACCCGGCGGCACAGGAAGGAATAGGCACCCATGCCCGGGAACAGACCGAACAACACCTCGGGCAGGCCCATGCCGCAGCCTTCCTCGGCGATGATGGTGTGGCAGGCCAGGGCCATTTCCAGGCCACCGCCAAGGGCATCGCCCTGGATCACGGCGATCGAGCGCACATCGCCGCCAAAGCCGGTATGCAGGTGGTGCACCCCTTCCACGCAGCGCTGCGCGTAGGCCAGCAGGCGGTCGCGGTTGCCTTCGCGGATCAACCGCGCAAACAGCTCCAGGTCGCCGCCCAGGTTGTAGGCATTGGCATCGGAGGCGAGCACGAAGTGCCGCAGTTTGCCGCTGTTGCGTTCGGCCGGGGAGCGCGTGATCTGGCTCATGAACGCCCACATCTCATCAAGCATGTCCTTGCGGCAGCACGGACGGATGCCGGTCGCTGCGTCAGCGTGCATGAACAGCCACTGGGCTGCGTCGTCGCCGGTGGAGGGGGTGCGGATGGTGGAGTAGCCGCTGTGGAACGGGACTTTTTCGATGGATTGCATGGTGATTTCCTCGGCGAGTTGGCCTGGAGGGAAGGCGGTGGGCGGCAGGCCTGACGGGTCCACACGCCGCGATCCTACACCGCCGGCCCGGGCCGCAATGCAAAGGGCCCCAGCCGTTGCCGGCTGGGGCCCTGGGGCACCCTGAGGGTCGCTCGGCCCTTATGGGGCGGGGCTGTCGCGCAGTTCGCGGCGCAGGATCTTGCCGACGTTGGTCTTCGGCAATTCCTTTCGGAATTCAACGATTCTGGGGTGCTTGTAGCCGGTCAGGTTGGCCCGGGCATGCTCCTTGACCATCTCGGCGGTGAGGTTGGGGTCCTTCTTGACGATGACCACCTTGACCACTTCGCCGGACTTTTCGTCGGGCACGCCCACCGCGGCCACTTCCAGCACGCCGGGCATCATCGCGATGACGTCTTCGACCTCGTTGGGGTACACGTTGAAGCCGGACACCAGGATCATGTCCTTCTTGCGGTCCACGATGTAGAAGAAGCCGTGCTCGTCCATCCGAGCCATGTCGCCGGTGTGCAGCCAGCCCTCGGCATCGACCGCCTTGGCGGTTTCTTCCGGACGCTGCCAGTAGCCCTTCATCACCTGCGGGCCCTTGATGCACAGCTCGCCCACTTCACCCGGGGTCAGGGTCTTGCCGTTGTCATCCTTGACGCACGCATCGGTGGACGGGATCGGCAGGCCGATCGCGCCGTTGTACTCGGCCAGGTCGAGCGGGTTGATGCAGGCAGCCGGCGAGGTTTCGGTCAGGCCGTACGCCTCGACCAGGGTCACGCCGGTGACCTTCTTCCAGCGCTCGGCCACCGCACGCTGCACGGCCATGCCGCCGCCCAGGGTGACCTTGAGCGAAGAGAAGTCGATCTCGTCGAAGCCGGGGGTGTTGAGCAGGCCGTTGAACAGCGTGTTGACGCCGGTGATGGCAGTGAAGCGGGTGGCCTTGAGCTCCTTGACGAAGCCCTTCATGTCGCGCGGATTGGTGATCAGGTGGTTGCAGCCACCGAACTTCATGAAGACCAGCCCGTTGGCCGTCAGTGCGAAGATGTGGTACAGCGGCAGGGCGGTGATGATCCACTCCTTGCCCATCTCGATCCCCGACGCGGAGATCCAGGCCGAGGCCTGCTGCATGTTGGCGACCAGGTTGCGGTTGGTCAGCATCGCGCCCTTGGCCACGCCGGTGGTGCCGCCGGTGTACTGCAGGAACGCCACGTCGTCGTGGTCGATCTCCACCTTGGGCAGGGTGTGGCCGCTGCCCAGCTTCAGCGCTTGGTTGAAGCGCACCGCGCCGCGGATGCTGTAATTGGGCACCATCTTCTTGATGTACTTCAGCACGAAGTTCACCACCACGCCCTTGGCACCGAGCATGTCGCCCAGGCCGGTGGTGATCACCTGCTTGATCGGGGTGTCGGCCAGCACCTGCTGGACCGTGTCGCCGAAGTTGTCCACCACCACCAGTACCGCGGCGCCGGAATCGACCAGCTGGTGCTTGAGCTCGCGCGCGGTGTACAGCGGGTTGACGTTGACCACGGTGAGACCGGCGCGCAGCACGCCGAAGGTGGCCACCGGATACTGCAGGCAGTTGGGCATCATCAGGGCGACGCGATCGCCCTTCTTGAGCTTCAGCTCGCCCAGCAGGTAGGCGGCGAACTGCTCGACCAGGGCGTCGGTCTCACCATAGGTGATGGTCTTGCCGAAGCTGGAGTAGGCGGGGCGGTCACGGTACTTGGCCACCGAGGTGTCGAATACGGCCGAGACCGAATGGAACTCGTTGACGTCGATCTCGGCAGGCACGCCGTTGGGATAGCTCTGCAGCCAGGGACGATCCAGACTCATATTCCCCCTCCAGGAATCGTTGATGAGAGTGTGTGCTGGCCCTGAGTATCCGCCAGTTCACGTCCGGGCAGCATACCGGGCCGAATGGAAAAGGCGAAGGGGGCGTGAAGGAGTGGCGAGCCGCCACGGGGGACGGCCGCGTGGCGCGCCGGACCCGCCAGGCCACGACCGCCGGTCGTGGCGCCTCCGGGACAGCCCCGACCAGCGGTCGGGGCTGCCGGTGTCCTGCTCAGCCCTTGGCCGCCAGCTGGCGCAGCACGTACTGCAGCAGGCCGCCGTGCTTGAAGTACTCCACTTCCTTGGGCGTGAGCAGCATCACGTGGGCCTCGAAGGTCCTGGTGGTGCCATCGGCCTTGGTCGCGGTGACCGTGGCGGTCTTGCTGGCGCCATCGCGCAGGCCGCTGATGTCGATGGTTTCCGAACCGTCCAGGCCCAGGCTCTGTGCGTTCTCGCCGGCCTTGAACTGCAACGGCAGCACGCCCATGCCCACCAGGTTGGAGCGGTGGATGCGCTCGAAGCTCTCGGCCATCACGGCCTTGACGCCCAGCAGGTTGGTGCCCTTGGCGGCCCAGTCGCGCGAGGAGCCGGTGCCGTATTCCTTGCCGGCAAACACCACCAGCGGCACGCCCTCGGCCTTGTACTTCATCGCCGCGTCGTAGATGGCCAGCTTCTGCGGCTCCCCGCCATCGGCCGGGAAGTACAGCGTGTTGCCACCTTCCTCGCCGCCGAACATCAGGTTCTTGATGCGGATGTTGGCGAAGGTGCCGCGCACCATCACATCATCGTTGCCGCGGCGGCTGCCGTAGCTGTTGAAGTCGGCCGGCTGCACGCCGCGTTCCTGCAGGAAGCGGCCGGCGGGCGAATCCTTCTTGATGTTGCCGGCCGGGGAGATGTGGTCGGTGGTGATCGAGTCGCCGAACAGGCCCATCACCCGCGCGCCGTGCACGTCCTCGATGTGGCCGACCTGCATGGTCATGCCCTCGAAGTACGGCGGGTTCTTGATGTAGGTGGAGCCACCGTCCCACTCGTACAGGTCGCCATCGGGCGACTTGATGGTGTTCCAGCGGGTGTCGCCCTTGAATACGTCGGCGTAGTTCTGCTTGAACATCTCCGGGCCGATGGTGGCGGCGATGACATCGCCGATTTCCTTGTTGCTCGGCCAGATGTCGCGCAGGTACACCGGCTGGCCATCGCTGCCGGTGCCGAGCGGTTCGGTGGTGAGGTCGATGTCGGTGGTGCCGGCGATCGCATAGGCCACCACCAGCGGCGGGCTGGCCAGGTAGTTCATTTTGACTTCCGGGTGCACGCGGCCTTCGAAGTTGCGGTTGCCCGACAACACCGAGGTCACCACCAGGTCGCCGGCGGCGATGCCGGCACTGACTTCGGCCGGCAGCGGGCCGGAGTTGCCGATGCAGGTGGTGCAGCCGTAGCCGACCACGTAGAAGCCGATCTTCTCCAGCTCGGTGAGCACGCCGGCCTTTTCAAGGTAATCGGTGACCACCCGCGAACCCGGGCCGAGCGAGGTCTTCACCCAGGGCTTGCGATCCAGGCCCCTGGCGGCCGCGTTGCGGGCGAGCAGGCCGGCGCCGATCATCACCGCCGGATTGGAGGTGTTGGTGCACGAGGTGATCGCGGCGATCACCACGGCGCCGTCCTTGAGACGGAATTTCTGGCCGTCCAGCTCGACGTCGCTGTAGCCCTTGGCCAGCTGCTCGTTGCCGACCGCCGCGCCGCCGCCTTCGTTGACGAAGTTGGAGACATCCTCGGTGCGCTTGTCGCGGTTGGTGGTGAGGCCAACCAGGCTGTCGCGGTAGTTCTGCTTGACGTCTTCGAGCAGCACGCGGTCCTGCGGGCGCTTGGGGCCGGCGAGCGAGGGCTTGACCGTGCCCATGTCCAGTTCAAGCGTGGCGCTGTAGCTGGCGTGCGCGGTCTGCGCGTCGTGCCAAAGCCCCTGGGCCTTGGCATAGGCCTCCACCAGCGCGATCTGTTCTTCGCTGCGGCCGGACAGGCGCAGGTAGTTCAACGATTCGTTGTCGATCGGGAAAATGCCGCAGGTGGCGCCGTACTCGGGGGCCATGTTGCCGATCGTGGCGCGGTCGGCCAGCGGCAGGTGCTGCAGGCCTTCGCCGAAGAACTCCACGAACTTGCCGACCACCCCGTGCGAACGCAGCATCTGGGTGACAGTGAGCACCAGGTCGGTGGCGGTGGCGCCTTCGGGCAACTTGCCGACCAGCTTGAAGCCGACCACCTGCGGGATCAGCATCGAGGACGGCTGGCCCAGCATGGCCGCCTCGGCCTCGATGCCGCCCACGCCCCAGCCGAGCACGCCGATGCCATTGATCATGGTGGTATGGCTGTCGGTGCCGAACACGGTGTCCGGGTAGGCGACCGCCTTGCCGTCCTTGTCGGCGGTCATCACCACGCGGGCCAGGTTCTCCAGGTTCACCTGGTGGACGATGCCGGTATTGGGCGGCACCACCTTGAAGTTGTCGAACGCCTTCTGGCCCCAGCGCAGGAAGCCGTAGCGCTCCATGTTGCGCTGGAACTCGATCTTGCCGTTGAGGTCGAGCGCGTCGGGGGTGCCGAACACGTCCACCTGCACCGAGTGGTCGATCACCAGTTCGGAGGGAATCTGCGGGTTGATCTGCTCCGGGCGACCGCCGAGCTTGACCACCGCATCACGCATCGCGGCCAGGTCGACCACGCAGGGCACGCCGGTGAAGTCCTGCAGCACCACGCGGGCGGGCATGAAGGCGATCTCGATGTCCGGCTCGGCCTTGGGGTTCCAGCGGGCGACCGCCTCGACGTGATCGCGGCCGACGGTGGCGCCGCCGTCCTCGTGCCGGAGCAGGTTCTCCAGCAGGATCTTCATCGAGTAGGGCAGGTGGGAGATGTCGAACTGCTGTCCGAGCTTGGGCAGGCTGAAGTAGTCGTAGGTCTTGCCGCCGACGTCCAGCTGGCTGCGGGTGGAGAACGAATCGCTCATGCGGGGTGACTCCTCTTGCGGATGGCTTGCAGTGGTCCGCACGGGGCGGGCCTGCTTGCGTTCGCCGGTGGCTTGTAGGCCCGGTGATCGTCTCCAGTATGAACGATTCAGTCGGCCTACCGCCTGCGGCATCGGGTCTCAGACTACATAGAGATATGTATCGCGGATGTCATCGGGGCTGCGTAACCTTTGCCTGGCAAGGGCGGGAAGGGCCCTGGACACTGCGGTGGTGGAAGTATGCCCCCGGAAGTATGTATAATTTGTGCATACTTTGGAGGGCCTACCCATGGAAGCCACCGTTGCAGAGCGCGGCCAGATCACCCTGCCCAAGGCGGTGCGTGATGCCCTGGGGCTGACCAAGGGCACCCAGTTGACCGTCGAGCTGGAAGGCGGCCGGATCATCCTGCGCAAGAGCGTGGACGATGCGATCTCACGCGCCCGCGGCAAGTTCGCGCTGGATGGCTTCGAGTCGTCCGACGCCGCCGTGAAGGCCGTCCGTGACGAAGGCTGAGCCCGCGATGATCGCCGTCGATTCGCCGGTGCTGATCGAGCTGCTGAGCAATGGCCCGCAGGCCGACGCCGTGGAGGCGTGCCTGCGCCAGAACCTGGTGGGCGGGCGCGTGGTGGTGTGTGGCGCGACCCTGGCCGAACTCTGCGCCGCGCTGCGTGGCGGGGCCGAAGTGCTCGAAGCACTGGAAGAGATGGGCGTCCATTTCAATGCGCTGGAAGCCAAGTCGGCCCTGCGCGCCGGCGAGATGCAGCGCCGCCACCGGCAGCGCGGCGAAGGCCGCCGCAGCCTCGACGATTTCATGATCGGCTCGCACGCCCTGCTGCAATGCGACGGCCTGATCACCTGGAACGACAAATTTTACCGCGACTACTTCAAGGGCCTGAAGCTGATCGTGCCGCACGCCTGAGCCCATACTTTTAAACCGCATTCTTTCAAAGAATCACCCGGGAGTTGTCATGTTGGAAGCCTACCGCCACCACGTAGCCGAGCGCGCCGCGCTTGGCATCCCGCCGCTGCCGCTGAGCGCCCAGCAGACGGCCGACGTCATCGAACTGCTGAAGAACCCGCCCGCCGGCGAGGCCGAGTTCCTGCTGGAACTGCTGACCCACCGCGTGCCGGCCGGCGTCGATGACGCCGCCAAGGTCAAGGCCTCCTACCTGGCCGCGATCGCCTTCGGCAGCGAAACCAATGCGCTGATCAGCCGCGAGCGCGCCACCGAACTGCTGGGCACCATGCTCGGTGGTTACAACGTCGCCCCGCTGGTCCAGCTGCTGGACGACAGCGCCGTCGGCGCGATCGCCGCCGACGCGCTGAAGAACACCCTGCTGGTGTTCGACGCGTTCCATGACGTGCAGGAGAAGGCCAAGGCCGGCAATGCCAACGCCCAGGGCGTGCTGCAGAGCTGGGCCGACGCGGAGTGGTTCACCAGCCGCCCGCAGGTGCCCGAGAGCCTGACCATCACCGTGCTCAAGGTGACCGGCGAAACCAACACCGACGACCTGTCGCCGGCCCCGGATGCCACCACCCGCCCGGACATCCCGCTGCACGCCCTGGCGATGCTCAAGAACAAGCGTGATGGCATCGAACCGGAAGAAGACGGCAAGCGTGGCCCGGTCAAGTTCATCGAATCGCTGAAGGACAAGGGCCACCTGGTGGCCTACGTGGGCGACGTGGTCGGCACCGGCTCCAGCCGCAAGTCGGCCACCAACTCGGTGCTGTGGTTCACCGGCGAAGATATTCCGTTCATCCCGAACAAGCGCTTCGGCGGCGTGTGCCTGGGCTCGAAGATCGCCCCGATCTTCTACAACACGATGGAAGACGCCGGCGCGCTGCCGATCGAACTCGACGTGTCGCAGATGAACATGGGCGATGTGATCGAGCTGCGCCCGTACGACGGCAAGGCGCTGAAGGACGGCGCGGTGATCGCCGAGTTCAAGGTCAAGTCCGACGTGCTGTTCGACGAAGTGCGCGCCGGTGGCCGCATTCCGCTGATCATCGGTCGCGGTCTGACCGCCAAGGCGCGTGATGCGCTGGGCCTGGCCCCGACCGATCTGTTCCGCCTGCCGATGGACCCGCCGGACACCGGCAAGGGCTTCTCGCTGGCGCAGAAGATGGTTGGCCGCGCCTGTGGCCTGCCGGAAGGCCAGGGCATGCGCCCGGGCACCTACTGCGAACCGAAGATGACCTCGGTGGGCTCGCAGGACACCACCGGCCCGATGACCCGTGACGAGCTCAAGGACCTGGCCTGCCTGGGCTTCTCGGCCGACCTGGTGATGCAGTCGTTCTGCCACACCGCCGCCTACCCGAAGCCGGTGGACGTCAAGACCCACCACACGCTGCCGGAGTTCATCTCCACCCGTGGCGGCATCTCGCTGCGCCCGGGCGATGGCGTGATCCACAGCTGGCTCAACCGCATGCTGCTGCCCGACACCGTCGGCACCGGCGGCGACTCGCACACCCGTTTCCCGGTGGGCATTTCGTTCCCGGCCGGCTCGGGCCTGGTCGCCTTCGCCGCGGCCACCGGCGTGATGCCGCTGGACATGCCCGAATCGGTGCTGGTCCGCTTCAGGGGCAAGATGCAGCCGGGCGTGACCCTGCGTGACCTGGTCAATGCGATCCCGCTGTACGCGATCAAGTCCGGCCTGCTGACCGTGGCCAAGGCCGGCAAGAAGAACATCTTCTCCGGTCGCATCCTGGAAATCGAAGGCCTGCCGGACCTGAAGGTCGAGCAGGCGTTCGAACTGTCCGATGCCTCGGCCGAACGTTCGGCCGCCGGTTGCTCGGTGCACCTGAACAAGGAGCCGATCATCGAGTACCTCACCAGCAACATCACGCTGCTGAAGTGGATGATCGCCGAGGGTTACCAGGACGCCCGTTCGCTGGCGCGCCGCATCGAGAAGATGGAAGCCTGGCTGGCCAACCCCGAGCTGCTGGAAGGCGATGCCGATGCCGAGTACGCGGCCGTCATCGAGATCGACCTGGCCGACATCCACGAGCCGATCGTGGCCTGCCCGAACGATCCGGACGACGTCAAGACGCTGTCGGACGTGGCCGGTGCGGCCATCGACGAAGTGTTCATCGGTTCGTGCATGACCAACATCGGTCACTTCCGTGCGGCCGCCAAGCTGCTGGAAGGCAAGCGTGACATCCCGACCAAGCTGTGGGTGGCACCGCCGACCAAGATGGATGCGTCGGAGCTGACCAAGGAAGGCCATTACGGCACCTTCGGCACCGCCGGCGCGCGCATGGAGATGCCGGGCTGCTCGCTGTGCATGGGCAACCAGGCACAGGTGCGCGAGGGCGCGACGGTGTTCTCGACCTCGACCCGCAACTTCCCGAACCGTCTGGGCCGCAACTCCAACGTGTACCTGGGCTCGGCCGAACTGGCCGCGATCTGCTCGCGTCTGGGCCGCATCCCGACCAAGGAAGAGTACATGGCCGACATCGGCGTGCTCGATGCCAGCAGCAAGGACATCTACCGCTACATGAACTTCGACCAGATCGAGGATTACCAGGACGTGGCCAAGACGGTTGCTGCCTGATGCGGTAGCCGTCGACCCTGGGTCGATGGGCTGAAAACCAAAAACCCCCGGCGCAAGCCGGGGGTTTTTCGTTACCCGCCGATTTCCACGTAGAGCCGACCGTTGGTCCGCTGGGGTTTGCCAACGGCTTGGGGCAGAGCGTGGAAGTGCTGGCGTATGATGCCTTCGGCAGGCCGCTATCGGTGAAGGACGCCAACGGCGTCATAACCGACAAGACCTATCATCCACGCGGCTGGTTGATCTCCACAACCGTGCACGGCACCCCGAGTGCTGGCGACCGCATCACGCATTTCAGCCATTGGCCAACCGGGCAGATTCAGCAGGTCACAGAGCCGGACGGCGGAAGCGTGACCTATCGTTATGATTCAGCACAGCGCCTGACCGATGTTGCTGACAGCGCGGGGAACTCGATCCACTATACGCGGGACAACGCCGGTAACCGGCTGAAGGAGGATACCCTCGTTCATTGTACTTCAATGATCTGTTTTCGAGAGGGACGTACGAGGCTCAGGCTTACATGGTGGAGAAGGCGTATGGGAATTCAGATGTTGATCAGCTCTCTTCGGAAACATGGGAGGCGTTACGTAGCAGTGTGACGGGTCGTACGCAATGTGGATGTGGCCAATGAAACGAATTCACGCTCTCCGCCTGCCATTCTTGGGGATCTGTTGCCTCCTGGCATCCTGCCAGCCGCCAGGCGAGGGCCGTAAAGCGGTGCATGGCATGGAGAAAGGCGCGGAAATCATCAGTGCCCTGGAAGCTTTCCGTTCAACAGCTGGACGATATCCGCGGAGCCTTCAAGAGCTTGGCGGCGGGTATGAAGGTGCTGATCTCGATTACGACTCGGTTGGTGTGATGTACCACTACTCATCCAGCGCAGAGGAGAGATTCAGCCTCTCCTTCAATTATCACGGTCCGGGTACCAATACGTGCTCCCTCGTGCCTGACGTCCGTCCGCCGGATTGGAATTGCACCGGGGCGTATTGAACGAACTGACGATGCAGGTGCAGGCTCGTGCCGGCACACGCCGGACGTGCATCTTTCATCAGGCTGGATCCGGCAACTGCTGTTATCTGCGAGAGAAGGACGTGGTGGCGATGGCGGTCGGCTTCGGCCCGTGAGCGCCCGTTGGGATCACGGGTTCCGATGTCCAGTGCGCTGGGCTTTCGTCCGCTTGATCGGGAGTGCTCCCGGGCGGGACCGGTAGCAGCCTCTGCATCCCTGCCGATCAGTGACCGGCAGGGGCGCAGGTGCCGAGGGTGACGCGCAACGATCAACGCGGATCGAACGCAGCCCGTGGCAGGCTCTGGCAATGCCGGGTGGCAGCCGCGAGGTCGATGGCGCTACCGGCGGCGGCGCCGCGCTTGAGGTTGACCGTGGCGGCGGTTTCCCACAGGCCGGGCAGGGCCGGGCCCTTGTCCAGCACCATCGCCTCCAGCGGGCCATGCAGCGTACTGGTGTAGTCCAGGTCGGGCACGACCACGCAGACGCGCGTGCCGGGCAGGGCAGCGGTCTGCTGCAGCACCTCCTCGAAGCGGGCGGCGTTGTCGGCGCTGTCGGGCAGGGTGTTCAGGGCGTCGTCGTTGCCCAGGCCCAGGCTGCGGTAGTGCACCGTGCCGGGCTCGAACAGGAACACCGCCATCTCCACGCGTGCGCGCAGCGCGGGCTGGGCCGTGGCCTGGCAGGTGGTGCGGGGCTGCAGGACCGGGTTGCTCTGCAGCGTGCCGTCCTTTGCCACCTTGGTGCTGTAGAGCAGGCACATGCCGCCACCGATCTTCATGAAGACCTCGTAGTCGGCGCCCGGTTCGGGGATGAACTGCAGCGAGAGGTCGGCCGCGCAGCGGTAGTCGTTGGTGTTCTCGATGCGGGCATCGAAGATCAGCGGACGGCCGCCGGCCACCTCGAACTCCTGGTAGTTGGGCTTGGAGAAGGCGACGCTCTTCATGTTGCGCACGGTGTCGGTCTCGGGCATGCCCAGCGAGACATTGTCCGGCGCACCGCCGAACACGCTGCCGATGGCCCGGCCCGCCGAACGCGCTACCTCGATCTTGCCACTGTACTGCTCGCGGCACGGTGCATCGGTGAGCATGGTGATGCCCTGGCCATTGGCGCCGAAGATGCGGATGCGCGATTTGGCCGCGGCAGCGTCGCCTTCCTTCGGCGTGCTGCTGGCGGCGGCGAGCTTGAGCGCGACGGCCTCTTCGTTGGCCACGTCCTGCAACAGGTTGGGCAACTGGGCGGCGAACACGTCAGCGCACGCTTCGGCGACCTGGCGGGAGGCCTGGCGGACCTTGGCATAGTCGTCGGCCTGCCATTCCTGCAGGGTGGCCACCTGCGGCGGGGTGTTGCACTGCACGTTGCGACCGGCCGGCCCGCGCAGCACGCTGGCGATCGGGAAGCCGATGTTCAGCTGGTGACGCAGCTCGTAGGCGGTGGCCCCGGGGGCCAGGTCCTGATACACCAGCGTCCATTGCGTGGTACGCGCTTCCAGGACGTGGCTCTCGCCCGGGATGGCGCCGGGATGGGCGCTGAAATAGCGGTCCAGCCGCTCGGCGAGCAGGCCCGGCAGGGCGTCATGGGCGGGGCTGGGCAGATCGGGGATCAGCTCACCCTTGAGGTCGTCCTTGGAGAAGGTGCGGGTGGTGCCGTAGCCGCCGAGCGCGCGCAGCGCGAACTCGCCGACCTTCAGCGCGGTCACCTTGGCGGTGTCGCTGCGGACCACCAGGCGCAGGGTGCCTTTGTCGTTCTCCGTGTCGCGGGTGCCGGTGCCGGGCCGGCTGCGCACGATGATCTGCTTGCGCCAGTCGACGGCGGTGGCCGGGGCGGCCAGCGCGGTGGCGAGTGTGGCATCGATGCTGGCGTCGGTGACGGCGGGTGGTGCGGCGTTCGTGTCAGGGGCCGGGGCGGGCGTGGCGGGGTCCGCAGTGGCGGTGACCGGGTCGGCGGCGAAGGCTGGCGTGGCCAGCAGCAGGCCGCACAGCAGCGTGCGACGGAGGGTGTGATGTGAGGCTCTCACGGTGGTGCTCCTTGGAAGAATCCGGGTGTACGGTGTGGCGTGCGTGCGTGCATGCGTGCGGCGGGGGTTGCCACGCATGGCGTGGCAGTACCGGGACGTGCGGTGCGGATTGCGCGCGATGAGGGGGTGCCACGCATGGCGTGGCACTACCGGCAGGCAGGGGCTAGGCGCGCGCCAGGGCCATCAGGCGGTCGGCGATGCGCTCCAGGGGCACCATTTCTTCGGCAGCGCCCAGCTTGTAGGCGGCGCCCGGCATGCCCCAGACCACGCTGGTGGCTTCGTCCTGCACCAGGGTGGGGGCGCCGGCGTTGCGCAGTTCGAGCAGGCCGCGGGCGCCGTCGTCGCCCATGCCGGTGAGGATGGCGCCGATGGCGTTGCCGCCGGCACTTTCGGCGACCGAACGGAACAGCACGTCCACCGCCGGCTTGTGCCGGTTGACGGCCGGGCCGTCATCGACGCGGCAGCGCCAGCGCGCACCGTCGCGGATGATGCGCAGATGCTTGCCGCCCGGCGGCAGGTAGGCGTGGCCGGCCAGCACGGCTTCGCCGTCGCTGGCTTCACGCACGGACATCGCCGAGTGACGGTCCAGGCGTTCGGCGAACGGGGTGCTGAAGGCGGCGGGCAGGTGCTGGGTCATCACCACGGCCGGGGCATCGGCGGGCATGCCTTCGAGCACCACGCGCAGCGCTTCGGTGCCGCCGGCCGAGGCGCCGATGGCGATCAAGCGGTCGGTGGTGCGGAACTGGATGCTGCGCGCCGGCGCCGCCGGTGCCACCGCGTCGAGGGTGACGCGCGGGGTGATCGGGCGGGCGAGGGTCCGCACGCGCGAGCGCGCGGCCATCTTGACCTTGCCGATGATCTCCTCGGCATAGGCCTGCAGGCCACGGGCCACGTCGAATTTGGGCTTGGACACGAAATCCACCGCGCCCAGCGCCAGCGCCTGCAGGGTGGTGTCGGCGCCGCGCTCGGTCAGCGAGGAGATCATCACCACCGGCAGCGGGTGCAGGCGCATCAGGTTTTCCAGGAACGCCAGGCCGTCCATGCGCGGCATTTCCACGTCCAGGGTGATCACGTCCGGGGCCAGGCGCTTGATCTTCTCGCGTGCGAGCAGCGGGTCGGCGGCGGTGCCGACCACTTCGATGTCGCGGTCGCTGGCGAGGATTTCGCTGAGCATCTGGCGCACGACGGCCGAGTCGTCGACGATCAGCACGCGGCAGGGGCCGTTGCCGGTCATTCGAACAACTCCACGCCGCCGGTGACCGGGGCCTTGGACAGGCGGGCACGCACGGCCGATTCGGTGGCGGCCACTTCGGCCTCGTGCGCATGCGGCAGGCGCTGCACGACCACCCGGCCGGTATCGGCGAAGAACCACACCTTGCGCGGATGGATGCCGCACAGGTCTTCGGCCAATACCGGAATGTGTTCGGCCTGCAGGTACTGGCGCACGAACTCGGCATTGCGGGTGCCGACCGGGTTGCTGGTGAAGCCCTTGAGGACGTTGGCGCCGCCGAACACCTTGGCCTCCAGGCGCTTGCGGTGGGCGCCGCGCTTGAGCAGGTCGTTGATCAGCAGTTCCATGGCGTAGCTGCCATAGCGCGCGGGCGCGCCGTCGCCGACATTGCCCTCCGGCAGCAGGAAATGGTTCATGCCGCCGATCTTGAGCACCGGGTCGCGCAGGCAGGCGGCCACGCACGAGCCCAGCGTGGTGGTCAGTGCGGTGTCGTCATCCACCACCAGGTACTGGGTGGGCAGCAGCTTGGCCGCGGTTACCTTGAAGCGGCTGTCGAAGTACCGCATCACATCGTCGTTGCGCACCGCTACATTCATACCGGTGCTCCGGGCGCGCGCTTGTACAGGGTGCGGCCGCAGGGCTGGATCAGGTCGGCGGCGTGCAGGTAGTTCTCCGAGTGGCCGGTGTAGAGCAGGCCATCGTCGCCCATGTGCTGGATCAGGCGCGAGAGGATGCCGCGCTGGGTGGGCTTGTCGAAGTAGATCATCACGTTGCGGCAGAACAGGGCATCGAACGGGCCGCCGACGTCGTAGCGGCTGCTGAGCAGGTTGAGCGGGCGGAAGTCGATCAGCTCGCGCAGCGCCGGGTGGACCCGGCAATGGCCTTCGTTGGGGCCGCTGCCGCGCTGGAAATAGCGCTTCTTGATGGCCGGGTCCAGCCCGGACACGCGGTCGATGGCATACACGCCGCGGCTGGCGGTGGCCAGCACCTGGGTGTCCACGTCGGTGGCGAGGATGCGCACCGGCGGCTTGAGCGTGCCAAACGCCTCGCAGGCGGTGATCGCCATGGAGTAGGGCTCTTCGCCGGTGGAGGCCGCGCACGACCACAGCTGCAGGGTGCCGTGGCCGCCGCGCGCGCGCAGTTCGGTGTCGAGCTTTTCGAAGTGGTGCGGTTCGCGGAAGAACGCGGTGAGGTTGGTGGTCAGCGCGTTGGTGAACGCCTGCCACTCCTCGCCGCCGTCCTTCTCGAGCTGGTCCAGGTACTCGGTGAAGCTGCGCAGGCCGAGCGCGCGCAGGCGGCGCGAGAGACGGCCATAGACCATGTCGCGCTTGGCCGGTGCCAGCGAGATGCCGACGCGTTGGTAGATCAGGTCGCAGACCCGGCGGAAATCGCGGTCGGCGAACTCGAATTCGCGGCCGTTCTGGGAGGTGGCGGCAGGAGCGGAAGGCGTGGACACGGGCGCACTCGATGGGGGTGGGGAAGCGGCGGCCGGGCGGCCGCCGCGAAGACTCAGAACTCTTGCCAGTTGCCGTCGTCAGGGGTGGCGCTGCGCTGGGCGCGCGGGGCCGGCTGGGCCCGCGCGGCAGGTGCCACGG
>DJBL01000032.1 GCA_002435595.1 Stenotrophomonas maltophilia | reverse complement strand
TCCGATCTTGTCGCCGCCGCCCCGGCCACGCCGCAGGCGCGCATCCCGGTGCCGGCCTCGGCTTGGATCGACAGCGCCCCGCTGGATCTGCGCGTGGCAGCGGGCGCCGGCGCGGGCGATGGGCTGGACGCGCGCACCTTCACCGCGCCGATCATCGGCCAGCGCGCGGTGCACCCCGCGTTCGCCGCCCCGCCCCGTCGCTTCCGCATGAAGCGCGGCATGACCCCGGAGCAGATCGTGCAGGGCATCGCCCAGGCGTTGCAGCTGTGGCCGCCCGGCTACATCGTCGATGCGTGCCGGCTGAGCACGTCCCAGGTGGACTACTTCCAGAACGCGGTGGACGAGCGCGACCGCGACCTGCTGCGCGAGGCACTGGTCAGCCAGCGCCAGCACTGCTGAGCGCGCTCACTGGCCCAGGTGGATCCAGGTGGCCTTGAGTTCGGTGTACTTGTCGAAGGCATGCAGGGATTTGTCGCGGCCGATCCCGGACTGCTTGTAGCCGCCAAAGGGCGCGGTCATGTCGCCGCCGTCCCACTGGTTCACCCAGACGCTGCCGGCGCGCAGCTGACGCGCCACCCGGTGCGCGCGGCCCAGGTTGCCGGTCCACAGCCCGGCGGCCAGCCCGTAGCTGGAATCGTTGGCCAGGCGCAGCGCGTCGGCCTCGTGGTCGAAGCCGAGCACCGCCAGCACCGGGCCAAAGATCTCCTCACGTGCAATCGCGTGGCCCGCGTCGACCTCGTCGAACACGGTGGGCTGCACGTAGCTGCCGCCTGCCACCACGTCCACGCGCTTGCCGCCGAGCAGCAGCCGCGCGCCGTCGGCCTGGCCGCGGTTGATGTACGCCAGCACGTGTTCGGCATGGCGGTGGTCGACCAGCGCGCCCATCGACGCGTCCGGATCCAGCGGATGGCCCGGCTGCATGCGCCGGGCGTGCGCCAGCACCCGGGTCACGAATTCCTCCTGGATCGAGCGCTGCACCAGCAGCCGCGATGCGGCCGTGCAGACCTCGCCCTGGTTGTAGAAGATGCCGGTGGCCGCCGCTTCGGCGGCCTTGTCCAGGTCGGGCGCATCGGCGAACACCAGGTTGGGGCTCTTGCCGCCGCATTCCAGCCAGGTGCGCTTGAGGTTGGAGCGCCCGGCACATTGCAGCAGGCGCTTGCCCACGGCGGTGGAGCCGGTGAAGGCCAGCGCATCGACGTCCATGTGCATCGCCAGCGGCTCGCCGGCGCGGCTGCCATCCCCGGGCAGCACGTTGAACACGCCCTCGGGCATACCGGCCTCGGCGACCAGTGCGGCCAGCCGGATCGCGCTCAACGGCGAGCGCTCGGATGGCTTGAGGATCAGCGAATTGCCGGCCGCCAGCGCCGGGGCGATCTTCCAGCAGGCCATCAGCAACGGGAAGTTCCACGGCACGATCGCCGCCACCACGCCGACCGGCTCGCGGCTGACCAGGCCCAATGTGTCCAGCGCGGTCGGGGCGATCTCGCCGTAGACCTTGTCGATCGCCTCGGCGGTCCAGCGCAGGCAGCGCACCGCGCCGGGCAGGTCGCCCTGGCGGGCATCGCGTACCGGCTTGCCCATGTCCAGGCTTTCCAGCAGGGCCAGTTCGTCGGCGTGCTGCTCCACCAGGTCGGCCAGGCGCAGCAGCACCTTCTTGCGCTGGCCCGGCGCGGCGCGCGACCAGTGGCCGGCGTCGAAGGCCCGCCGTGCGGCGGCAACCGCGCGCTCCACGTCGGCTGCGGTGCAGTCGGCCACCTGCGCCAGCACCCGGCCATCGATCGGGCTGATGCAGGCAAAGCGCCCGCCCTGTGCCGCATCGACGTAGCGGCCATCAATGAAGGCCTGGCCATGCACCACCAGCGCATCGGCCTGGCGCTGCCATTCTTCGCGGGTCCGGACTGCCGTCATCGGGGGCTCCAGCGGTGGATATTGGTCCCCTTTATACCCAGCGCCCCCACTCGGCGTCGTGATGCATCTGCGATAGAGTCGTGACCGTCCGGTTCCCTGCGGAGTTGCCGATGCGCCGTGCCGAAAGCCCGTTGTCGTCCCTGTCCCAGCAGCGCCCCGCCTCGCTGGAGGCGTTCTGGATGCCGTTCAGCGCCAACCGTCAGTTCAAGGCCGCACCGCGCCTGCTGGTACGGGCCGAGGGCATGTACTACCACGACGTGGACGACCGCCCGGTGCTGGATGCTGCCGCCGGGCTGTGGTGCTGCAATGCCGGCCATGCCCGCCCGCGGATCGTGCAGGCGATCCAGCAGCAGGCGGCCACGCTGGATTTCGCCCCGCCGTTCCAGATGGGCACGCCACTGCCGTTCGTGCTGGCCGAGCGCCTGGCCGCGCTGGCGCCGGCCTCGCTCAACCACGTGTTCTTCAGCAACTCCGGCTCGGAGGCGGTGGATACGGCGATGAAGATCGTGCTGGGCTACCACCGCCTGCGGGGCGAGGGCCAGCGCACCCGCTTCATCGGCCGCGAGAAGGCCTACCACGGAGTCGGCTTTGGCGGCATGTCGATCGGCGGGCTGCCCAACAACCGCAAGCAGTTCGGCGCGCTGCTGCCCGGCAGCGACTTCCTGCGCCACACCCTGGACCTGCAGCGCAATGCCTTCAGCCCCGGCCTGCCACGCCACGGTGCCGAGCTCGCCGACGACCTGGAACGACTGATCGCGCTGCACGATGCCTCCACCATCGCCGCGGTGTTCGTCGAACCGGTGGCCGGCTCGGCCGGGGTGATTCTGCCGGCCCCGGGCTACCTGCAGCGGCTGCGTGAACTCTGCGACCAGCACGGCATCCTGCTGGTGTTCGATGAGGTCATCACCGGGTTCGGCCGGGTTGGCAAGGCCTTTGCCGCGCAGCGCTTCGGGGTCACCCCGGACCTGATGACGCTGGCCAAGGGGCTCACCAACGGCGCGGTGCCGATGGGCGCCACGCTGGTCTCCGATGCGATCCATGCGGCGTACATGCAGGGGCCACCCGCGGCGATCGAGCTGTTCCATGGCTATACCTATTCGGCCCATCCGCTGGCCTGCGCGGCCGCGTTGGCCGCGCTGGACACCTACGCCGAGGAACACCTGTTCGAACGCGCCATCGAGCTGGGGGACTACTGGCAGTCTGCGCTGCACAGCCTGCGCGGCCTGCCGCACGTGGTCGACATCCGCAATTTCGGCCTGGTCGGGGCGGTCGAACTGGCCCCACGCAAGGATGCGCCGGGCGCGCGCGGCTACGAGGTGTTCGAGCGCTGCTTCGGCGATGGCAGCCTGCTGGTGCGCTGCACCGGCGATGTGATCGCGCTGTCGCCGCCGCTGATCATCGACAAGGCGCAGATCGACCGCATCGTGGAGATCCTGGGCGACATGATCAACGCCACCGGCTGACCCAGCGCCTGAACCCGGCGACCGGGACGGGCCTGCCGCGCGCCATTACAATGGTCGGTCACGTTCGCTCGCGTACCGGATTGCATGGATATCGTCGTCAAAGAAGAACTCAAGGCCTACATCGATCCCCTCACCCCCGACGAGCATGACGCCCTGGAGCGCAGCATCCTGGCCGAAGGCTGTCGCGATGCGCTGGTGCTGTGGGGCGAGGTGCTGGTGGACGGGCACAACCGTTTCGGCATCTGCCAGAAGCATGGGCTGCCGTTCCAGACCGTGCAGAACACCCGTTTCCAGTCGATGGACGATGTGCACCTGTGGATGATCGAGCAGCACCTGGGCCGGCGCAGCGTCTCCGATTTCCAGCGTGGCGTGCTGGCCCTGCGCAAGCGCGACATCCTCGCCGAGCGACATCGCGCCGAGCAGGCCCAGCTGCAGAAGGAAAGCGATGGCGAGATCGTCGAGGCGGCCACCAGCGCCGATGAGGACAGCCCGCCGTGGGCGCCTGCGCCCAAGGTCAGCCGTGCCGACATGGCGCGCGAGGCCCGCCTGAGCAGCAGCCAGGTGACGATGATCGAGCGCATCCACAAGCAGGCCGCGCCGGAGCTGGTGGAAGCGGTCAAGACCGGGGTGATCTCGATCAGCGCCGCCGCCGCGGTGGCCGACCTGCCCGAGGACGAACAGCGCGCGGCCGCGGTGGCCGGCAAGGACGAACTGAAGCAGGCGGCCAAGCGCGTGCGCGAGGCCAGGCGCAAGCCACGCAAGCCGGTGCAGGAGGTGCTGCACAGTGCCGACGGCGACGCCGAGGTGGACCCCAGCCGCGAGGCCGAGATCGCCGATGCGCTCAACGCGCTGGGCGAAGGCCCGGCCGAGCTGCGCCAGCGGGTGATCGCGCTGACGATCGAAAACGACGCCCTGCGCCAGCAGCTGGCGGCGCTGCGCAGGCAGTTGGCCGAAGGCTGAGGGCCTGCCTGGCTGCCGGCCTGCGGCCGGCACGACCGGGTGCTCATCCGGGGGTGGGTAGACTGTGGGGATGACGCCCATTGCTCCCCCCGACCCGCGCCGCGCGCAACTGCGCCGCCTCAAACTGATCGCGCTGGCCATGCTGCTGGCGATGCTGGCCGGATTCGTGGTCAGCCACCTGCAGGGCGAACGCGGCGTCTGGGCGTGGGTCTCGGCCTTCTGCGAGGCCGCCGCGGTGGGCGCGCTGGCCGACTGGTTCGCGGTGGTGGCGCTGTTCCGGCGCCCGCTCGGCCTGCCGATCCCGCATACGGCGATCATTCCGCACAGCAAGGAGCGCATCGCCGACAGCCTGGCGGTGTTCGTGCGCGACCAGTTCCTGGAGCCACAGGCGCTGCTGGCGCGGCTGCAGGTGTTCGACCCGGCCCGTCGCCTCGGCAGCTGGCTGGCCGATCCGGCGCGGTCGCGCCTGCTCGCCGACATGGCCCGGGGCTGGGCGTTGCAGGCGCTGGATTTCCTCGATGAGGCCGCGGTCCGACGCAGCATCCAGGGCTTTGTGATCCAGCAGCTGCGGCAGTGGAACGCGGCCGCCACCGCCGGCGAGCTGCTTGGCCTGCTTACCGCCGACAACCGCCACCAGCGCGTACTCGACGAAGGCCTGACCCGGGTCAGCGAGTGGCTGGACACCCCCGCGGTCAAGCAGCGCGCCTCCGCGCTGATCGTGCGTTACATCCAGCGCGAATGGCCCAAGCTGGCCAGCACGGTGAACTGGGTCAAGCCGATCGACGAGATCGGCGACAGCCTGGCCGAGCGCATGGCCCATGCGGTGCTGGCCGAACTGCAGCAGATCCTGGCCCAGCCCGAGCACCCGTTGCGCCGCGATTACGAAACCTGGCTGGCCGACTATATCCAGCGCCTGCGCAGCGACCCGGCGCTGGCCGAGCGGATCGACCAGATCAAGCAGCAGATCATCGACCACCCCGCCGTGCAGGAGTACGTGCAGGGCCTGTGGGAGCGCATCCATGCCAGCCTGCGCGCCGACCTTTCCAGCGAGGACTCGGCACTGGCCGGGCACCTGCGCCGCAGCCTGGCCTCGGTCGGCCAGGCCCTGCAGGACGACCCGTCGCTGCGCGAGGCGCTCAACCAGCACCTCATGGACGGTGCCGAACGGCTCACCAGCCGGCTGCGCGAGGGCGTCACCCAGCACATCGCGCAGACCGTCAAGGGCTGGGACGAGCGCCACCTGGTGGAGCAGCTGGAACTGAGCGTGGGCCGCGACCTGCAGTTCATCCGTTTCAACGGCACCCTGGTCGGCGGCCTGATCGGCCTGCTGCTGCATGCACTGACGGTGTGGATGCACTGGTAACAGGCACTGCCCGGTTGACGATTTGACCGGGTGTTTTTGCGGATCGGTTCGCGTATTCTGCCGCGCATTCCGGGCTGGACTGGCCCACAGGGGGAATCGTGCGAAGGATCATTCTTGCGCTGGCGCTGTGTGCGCTGGCGGCCAGCGCCCACGCCGGGCGCGTCTACAAATGCCTGGCCGGCGGCCAGACCAGCTACCAGACCGTGCCCTGCCCGCCCGAACACGACACCGGGGTGACCCGGCCGATCACCAAGGACCCCAACCTCAGCTGGGAAGAGCGCAGCCGCGCCCAGCGCGAGCTGTACGACGCGCGGCGGCGCATGCAGGCCGATGCCGGGCGCGGCCAGCCCAGCGTGCGTGGCACGGTGATCGACGGCGCCGTTGATCCCGAAAAGTGCGAGGACCTGCGCTTCCGCCGTGAACTGAGCGAGGCGCTCGGCCGCGCGCCGCCGGCGCGCATCGAGGACCAGATCAGGCAGGCCTGCACGACGCGCTGACCGCGCGCACCGCCGCCACCAGCGCGTCCATCTGCGCCGGCGTGCTGAAGATCCCCGGCGTCACCCGCAGGCACGCGCCGGAGGCCAGCCCCTCGCGCGGCACCACGAACACCCCGGACTGCTGCAGCATGCGCTCGGCAAGCGCCTCGTTGGCCGCCAGCGAGGTCTGCCCGCCCACACGGAAGGCGGCGATCGCGCTGGACAGGCGCGGGTCCGGCGAGGCCAGCAGCTGCACGCCGGGGGCGTCGGCCAACGCCGCCAGCCAGCGGTTGCGCAGGTACAGCAGGCGGGCGCGCTTGTTGGCCACGCCGATCTGCTGGTGCCATTGCAGCGCGACCGGCAGGGCCATGAACGCGGCGAAGTTGACCGTGCCGGTGTGCAGGCGGGTGCGGATGTCGTCGTGGTCGGCCTCGCCCATGTACGGATCCAGGTCGCGCACGCGGCCACGACGCACGTAGATCGCACCGACCCCGACCGGCGCGCCGATCCACTTGTGCAGGTTGATCCCGGCAAAATCCACGCCCAGCGTACGCAGGGGCGTGTCGACCTGGCCGATGCCGTGGGCCGCGTCCAGCAGCACGTCCACCCCGGCAGCGCGGGCCAGCGCCGTGATCTCGGCCACCGGCAGCAGCATGCCGTTGCGGTGGTTGACCTGGGTGAGCAGCAGCAGGCGCGTGCGCGGGTAGCGCGCCAGGGCCTGGCGATAGGCCTGGATCACCCCGTCATGGTCGAACGGTTCGGGCAGCACGATGCGCTGCACCTCCACCCCACGCCGCGCCTGCAACCAGCGCATCGCGGCGATCATGCTGTCGTAGTCGATGTCGGCATACAGCACGCCATCGCCCGGCGCCAGCCGGTGGTAGCCGCCGATCAGCACCTGCATGGCCTCGGTGGCGCCACGGGTCAGCGCGATCTCGTCGACGTCCACGCCCAGCGCCTGGGCCAACTGCTCCCGCGCCTGTTCAAGCAAGGGCGGGAACGCCCGCCGCCCGAACCAGGCGTTGCCCGCGTTCACCGCCGCGGTGGCCTGCTGGTAGGCGTGCAGCACCGGGCGCGCCATCGCGCCCCAGTAGCCGTTGTCGAGCATCACCACCTCGTCGGTGAGGTCGTACAGCGCGCGCACCTGGCCCCAGAAGGTTTCGTCGGTGGCCAGCTGCGCCGGCGGGTGCCGGGGGGGAGCCGGCCATTGCAGCGCTTCGGTCATTGCGTGCCCATTGCGTATCCGCCTGGTGTGTATGCCCGGCAGCATGCCAGCAGGCGCGTCTGCACGATGCGTGCAGGCCGCGCACGACGCATTGATGCCACTTGCCGAACGAAATGATAATGACTATCATTCACGGATTGGCTGTACGCCCAGCTCGACCTCCGGACCCCGCTGTCGCCCGTCCCCGGCCCGCCCCGTGTACATCCCCCCGAGATCCGATCCCGTGCCTGCGTGTTGCCGATGGCGGCGATGCCCTGCACGGAAAGAAGCCGACCGGCCAGCAGGCGTGCCTGCACCGCCCCGGCAACGATGTGGTGCCGCGCCCCGGGCGCGCCCGCAATGGATTGCATGCCGCCACTTTCCACCTGGAACCTTTGCCATGACCGCCGCACCCGCCTGCCCCGTGACCCGACCCTCGCTGCTCGCCCTCGCCCTGCTCGCTGCCCTCGCCGGCCACGCGCCGTTGGCCCGGGCCGACGCCGCACCGGCCGAGGCGACCACGCTGGACACGGTCAAGGTCACCGCCGACGGCGACATCCCCAACTCGTACACGGTCAAGCAGGCACGCACGGCCACCAAGCTGGACCTGTCGCTGCGCCACACCCCGCAGTCGGTCACCGTGCTCACCCGCCAGCGCCTGGATGACATGGGCCTGTTCGCGCTGTCCGATGTGATGGGCCAGGTCACCGGCGTGCATGTGTCGGTCACCGACAGCGAGCGCATCAGCTATATCTCGCGCGGCTATGCCATCAACAACTTCCAGATCGACGGCATGCTCAACACCTTCGGGGGGTCGCTCAAGACCAACACCGACAGCGTGATCTACGACCGCATCGAAGTGGTGCGCGGCGCCACCGGGCTGACCACCGGGGCCGGCGATCCGTCCGGCACCATCAACATGGTGCGCAAGCGCCCCACCGATGCGACGGCGATGAGCGCGGCGATCACCGTGGGCCGCTGGGGCAACCAGCGGCTGGAGGCGGACATCGGGGGGCCGGTCGCCCTGGACGGCCGCGTGCGCGCGCGCGTGGTGGCCGCCAAGCAGCAGAGCGATTCGTTCCGCGATGGCTACACGCTCGACAAGGACGTGTTCTACGGCATCGTGCAGGCCGACCTCGGCGACAGCACGCTGTTGGAAGTGGGCTACGACTACCAGTCGCCGCAGACCACCGGCGTCACCTGGGGCGTGGTGCCTTACTGGGGCGCCGATGGCACGCCGGCCAACCTGCCGCGCTCGACCAACCTGTCGGCGGACTGGAGCCGCTGGCCGATCGTGGAGAAGACCACCTTCGCCCGCCTGGAGCAGCAGCTGGGCAATGGCTGGGCGATCAAGGCCGCCGCCACCCGCGCCAAGCGCGATACCGACGGCAGTGTCTGGTACGGCGCGGCCGGCTACCCGCGCGCCGACGGCACCGGCATCACCGCCTATGTCAGCCATTTCGCCGAACGCAGCGAGATGAACGTGTTCGACCTCAACGTCGGTGGGCCATTCCGCCTGTTCGGGCAGGAACACGAGCTGGTCGCCGGCATCGGGCAGTCGGTGCGCGACAGCGAGGTGCCCGGGATCGACATCCCCGATTATCCGGCCAGCTATGCGCAGGTACCGGACTGGCGCAACTGGACCGGCCAGGTTGCACCGCTGCCGATCCAGCGCCTGGGCCGCATCGCCTCGGAGAACGAACTGCGCCAGCGCGCCGCCTACGTGGCCGCCCGGCTGCAGCTGGCCGATCCGTTGCTGGCGGTGCTGGGCGCGCGCTACGGCAGCTGGGAAACGCGGACCTGGACCTACCGCTATGACGCGGCCGGCAACCGCAGCGGGACCACCCGCGGCGGCTACAAGCCGGACGATTCGCTTACCCCGTATTTCGGCCTGATCTACGATTTCACCCGGCAGCTCAGCGCCTACGCCAGCTATACCGACATCTTCCAGCCGCAGTCCTATCGTGACCGCAACAACAACTACCTGGAGCCGGTGGTCGGGGACATGTGGGAAGCCGGCCTGAAGGGCGAGTTCTTCGATGGCCGCCTCAATGCCTCCGCGGCGGTGTTCAAGGGCCTGAAGGACAACGTGGCCGAGCTCGACGACTCGGTGGCGCCGGGCAGCCTGCCCGATGGCACCGATGCCTACCGCTCCAGCGGCAAGGGCAACAAGGTGCGGGGCTGGGAAGTGGAAACCCAGGGCAGCATCACCGAGAACTGGAACATCTCGGCCGGCTTTGCCCATACCACCATCCGCAACCAGGCCGGCGTGCTCCAGAACACCACCAACCCGATCGACACCTTCCGTCTCAACACCAGCTGGCGTCCCGGCGGTGCCTGGAACCGGCTGTCGCTGGGCGGCGGGGTGAACTGGCAGAGCAGCATCTACCGCAACAGCACCAAGCCGCGGGCCGACTACCTGACCAGCGGCCGCACCGAATCGGCACGCATCACCCAGGACGCGTTCTACCTGGTCAATGTGTTCGCCGGCTACCGCTTCAACGACAATTTCTCGGCCCAGCTCAACATCAACAACCTGCTCGACAAGAAGTACTTCAGCAACGTCGGTTTCTACAACGGCGTGTACTGGGGCGAGCCGCGCAACGTGATGTTGAACCTGCGCTGGAAGCTGTAACCGCTCTCCAAGGGAACGTTGCCTGGTGCAGCGACACGGCCAAGGATGGCCACTATTCCATGCATCACCGGCCGCGGCCGGTGATGTCCGTTGATCGACATGACACTGCAGGTTCCCCGTGGACAGCACGCCTGACGCCAGCTGGTTCGACCGCTTCGGAAGTTTCTTCGCCCGCCCCTGGCTGGGGGTGGCGTCACGCTCGCTGGCCGCCATCGTCGGTGGCTACGCGCTCGCGGCCACCTGCGCGATGTTCCTGGCCGTCGCCCTGCCGATGGCGCGCGGCCAGGCGGTGTTGACCGGGATGCTGGTGGCCATCGTGCTGTGCGCGTGCGCGGCCCTGTGGGCCTTTGCCACCCGCACCGCGCTGCGCGCGTGGGTGGGCATCCTGCTGCCGACCGCGCTGTTCTGGGCGGGTACCGCCGTGCTGAGGGCTGGCGCATGAAAAACGGATTCCGCCAGTCGATGGCCTGGCTGCACACCTGGACCGGCCTGCTGGTCGGCTGGCTGCTGCTGCTGATCTTCATGGCCGGCACGGCCAGCTACTACCGCGAGGAAATCAGCCGCTGGATGCGCCCGGAGCTGCCGCGCAGCACGGTCTCCAGCGAGGTCGCCGCGCAGCGCGCGATCAGCTTCCTGCAGCACAAGGCCCCGCAGGCCGAAAGCTGGAACGTCACCCTGCCCGACCCGCGCAACCCGGCCATGCGCATGTTCTGGCGCAATCCCGAATCGATGGTCAAGCCGCCGGCCGAGGGCGAGAAGCGCCGTCGCCGTGGCGGTGGGCGCTTCGGTGATGCCACCGTGGACCCGGGCACCGGCGAGGAAGTGGCCGCACGCCAGACCCGCGGCGGCGACTTCTTCTACCGCCTGCACTTCGACCTGCATTACATCCCCGTGTACTGGGCGCGCTACCTGGTGGGCTTCTGCGCGATGTTCATGCTGGTGGCGATCATCACCGGGGTGATCACCCACAAGAAAATCTTCAAGGACTTCTTCACCTTCCGCAAGGACAAGGGCCTGCGCTCGTGGCTGGATTTCCACAACGTCAGCGCGGTGATGGCCCTGCCTTACCACGCGATGATCACCTACACCGGTATCGTCACCCTGATGTTCATGTACCTGCCGTGGGGCGTGAACGTGGCCTACCCCAAGGATGAGGAGGCGTTCTTCAGCGAGGCCTTCGCGCGCCTGGCCGACATCGAGACCCCGGCCGAAGGCACCGCTGCCGCACTGCCGATCCAGCAGCTGCTGGATGCCGCGCGTGCCGAGTGGAAGGGGGCGCAGGTCGCCGGGTTCACGCTGTACCACCCGGGCGCGGCCAATGCGGTGATCGACATCCAGCAGCGCGATGGCAAGCGGCTCTCGGTGGATACGCCGTCGCTGCGGTACAACGCGGTGACCGGCGCGCTGATCGAGGCCAGCCCGCGTTCGGGCGGTGCCACCCAGACCCGCGGGGTGATGTACGGCCTGCACCTGGCGCGTTTTGCCGATTGGGGCCTGCGTGCGCTGTTCTTCCTGTCCGGCCTGATCGGCTGCCTGATGGTGGCCAGCGGCGTGGTGCTGTGGGCCGTCAAGGAACGCCCCAAGCACGCCAAGAGCGGCAGGATCGGCTTCGGCCTGCGCCTGGTCGATGCGCTCAACATCGGCGCGGTGGCCGGCCTGCCGATTGCCTTCGCCGCCTATTTCTGGGGCAACCGGCTGCTGCCGCTGCAGATGGCCGAGCGTGCCGACGCCGAGGCCAACCTGTTCTTCTACGCATGGGGCGCGGCGCTGCTGGCCGCCTTCATCTGGCCCAGGCGCCTGATGTGGGCCTGGCAGTTGTACCTGGGCGCGGCGCTGTTCGCGCTGATTCCGGTGGTCAACGCCTTCACCACCCACGCCCACCTCGGCGTGACCCTGCGCGATGGCGACTGGGTGCTGGCCGGCTTCGACCTGATGATGCTCGCCTTCGGCGCGATGCTGGCCTACTGCGGCCTGCGCATGCAGCGCTGGCAGCCGGCGTTGAGTGCCGCCGAGAAGAAGAAGCGGCAGGCCGCTGCCGCAGCGGCCGCCAAGGCCCAGCAGGATGCCGGCGCGGAGGTGGGCGCATGATGCTGCTGGCCATCACCGTGAGTTTCTCGGCCTTTACCGCGTTGTCGCTGGCGATGGACAAGCACCAGCTGGACCTGCACGGCAAGGCCGCCGCCGCACCCGCCCGGATGCGCCTGTGGCGCTGGCTGGGCTGGGCGTTGCTGACGCTGTCCTTCGCGCTGTGCGTGTGGGACCACGGCTGGGCCGCCGGCCCGGTGCTGTGGCTGGGCGCGATGACGATCAGCGGCATCCTGATCGCCTTCGGCCTGTACCCGTTCCGACCGCGCTGGATCGCGCCGTTGGCGTGGGCATTGCCGGTGATCGGGCTGGCGGTGGCGTTGTTCGTGCGTTGACCGGCGGCCGAACAGGGGGGAGCCGACCGTTGGTCGGCTATCACGATGCCCGAGCGAACGGCAGCCGACCAACGGTCGGCGCTACCGGGACCGGCAGCGTCAGGGAACCAGCGAGAACACGTGCGCCGGGGCAGCCACGTCGTCGATGACCAGCCGGTTGCGGGCCACGCACTCGTGCAGCGCACCGGACTTGACCGCCACCCGCTCGCTGGCCAGGTTGCCCACCGCCACCACGATCTCCACGCGCTGCAGCTGCAACGGGCCGAATGCGTGGGCCGCAAGCACCTGCACGACGCGGGTGGCGACGCCTTGGCCCTGCCCTGCCTGCCGCACCCAGTACCCCAGGTTGCAGAAGCGGTGATCGTGCCGGATCGCGTTCAACCCGGCGCCGCCCAGGAACGCACCGGTGCCCGGGTCGAACACGCCGTACTCGTACGCCGTGCCCGCCGCCCAGCCCTCGCGGCAGGCCTGGAACCACGGCAACGCCTGTTCGTCCTTGTAGTCCACCGAGGACCACGGCATCCAGCGCCGCATGCCCTCGGCCGACTCGCGCACCGCCGTGGCGAACGCGGCGGCATCGCTATCCTCGAAGGGACGCAGCAGCAGTCCGTGGGCGTGGAGGTGGCGATCGTCCATGCGGTCGCTACCGGTCATGCGCCGTAGCGGCGCAGTTCCCAGGCGCGGTGGATGCGCGGATTGCGTTCGAAGTCATCGCCGATGGTGTCGGCGGAGATCTCCCTGCACTCGGCAAACTCCTTGATCGCTTCCTCGTCCAGCTTGAAGCGGCGGAAATTGTTGGAGAAATACAGCACGCCCTCCGGGCTCAACCGCGCCACGGCCGCGCGCAGCAGGCGCACGTGCTCGCGCTGCACGTCGAAGTCTTCGGCGCGGGCGGAGTTGGAGAAGGTCGGCGGATCGCAGAAGATCACATCGAAGCGGTGCCGCTCGGCCTCCAGCCAGGCCAGTGCATCGGCCTGGATCAACTGGTGCGCGCTGCCGCCCTTGCCGTTCAGGGCCAGGTTGTCGGCGCACCACTGCAGGTAGGTGCCGGACAGGTCCACGCTGGTGGTCGATGCCGCACCGGCCACCGCTGCCTGCACACTGGCCACGCCGGTGTAGCAGAACAGGTTGAGGAAGCGCTTGCCGATCGCCTCCTGGGCCATGTGCCAGCGCAGCGGGCGATGGTCCAGGAACAGCCCGGTGTCCAGGTAGTCGAACAGGTTCACGCGCAGCAGCGCATCGTTCTCGCGCACCAGCACGAACTCGCCGCGCTGTTCGAAACGACCGTACTTGCTGCCGCCCTTGCCGCGCTCGCGCGACTTCAGCGCGACCTGCTCGGCCGGCACCTGGAACACCTCGCGCGCGGCCGACAGCAGCTCGTTGCGGCGGCGGCGCACATCCACGTCCGGAATGGTCGCCGGCGCGGCGTACTCCTGCACGTGCAGGAAGGTACGGCGGGCGCCGCCATCTTCCTCGTAGACGTCGATGGCCGCCGCGTACTCGGGCAGGTCGGCGTCGTAGACGCGGTAGCAGGTGATCGCCTCGCGAGCGCGCCAGTTCTTGAATTTCTTGATGTTCTTGCGCAGGCGGTTGGCCACCATCTGCGCGCCTTCGCTGAGCTCGCGCGGTTGGCCCACGTTCTCGCGCTGCGGCACGGCAACGGGATCGCAGACGATCAACGCGCACTCGATGGCGCCGTTGAACAACTGGTACTTCTTGTTGGCGCGCAGGCCGGTGGCGAAGGCCAGGTCGGCGCTGCCGCACAGCAGGCTGGCACGCCACTGCGGCACGGCGCGCTTGAGCGCATCGCCGAGGCGGCGGTACAGCACCGCGTCGGCGGCCAGGCGCTCATCGTAGGGCGGATTGCACACCACGCAGCCGGTTTCCTGCGGCGGCACCTGCACATCGGCGATGTCGCGCACGCCAAACCAGATCGCGTGGCCCACACCGGCGGTCTCGGCATTCTGCTTGGCCGCATGGATCGCATGCGGGTCCACGTCGCTGCCGTGGATGACCTGCTTGAGCGCGCTGCGGCCGGCGGTTTCGCGGGCGCGCGCTTCCTCCATCAGGCTGTTCCAGGCGTCGCGGTCGAAGCCCAGCCAGCGGCTCGGCGGAATGCTGCCGTGACGCTGCAGGCCCGGGGCCACGTCGGCGGCCATCAGCGCGCCTTCGATCAGCAGCGTGCCACTGCCGCACATCGGGTCGAGCAGGCCACCGCCTTCGCTGTGGATCTTGGGCCAGTTGGCGCGCAGCAGCACGGCCGCGGCCAGGTTTTCCTTCAGCGGGGCATCATTCTGCGCCATGCGCCAGCCACGGCGGTGCATCGGGCCACCGCCCAGGTCGATCGAGATCGTGGCCCGGCCCTTACGCAGCGACAGGTTGATGCGCACGTCCGGGAACTCGGTGTTCACCGACGGCCGCTCCAGCCCCTGCGAGCGCAGGCTGTCGACCACGCCGTCCTTGACCCGCTGCGCGGCAAAGCGCGCATGGGTGATTTCGGTGCCGGACACGTGCGCGTCCACCGACAGGGTCAGCTCGGGGCTGATGTGCTGCTCCCACGCCATGCCCGACACGCCCTGGTACAGCGAGCCTTCGTCGGGGCAGTCAAACTCGGCCAGCGGCCACAGCACCCGGCTGGCCAGGCGCGACCACAGCACCACCCGCAGCGCCTGCGGCAGCTCGCCCTCGGCGTTGACGCCGGCAATGGTGGCGGTGGCCTTGTCCAGGCCGAGCGCCAGCAGTTCGTCGGCGAGCAGGTACTCCAGGCCCTTGGCGCAGGAAACAAAGAATTTCACAGGATCGGTATCGCAGGTCAGCGGAAGGGGGGTGCCCACGGGCACGGCAAGCGGTCCGGCGCAGGCGCCAGGAGCGCCATTGTACGTGACCGGGGCGGCATCGCCGGGATGGGCCACCCGCGCGCGGCAGGCGGCGCCAGGCGCGGGG
>DJBL01000039.1 GCA_002435595.1 Stenotrophomonas maltophilia | reverse complement strand
GTAGCCGGCCGGCACGGCCTGTGCGGCGGCAGGGTCGATCGCCGGCGCGGCCACGGGTGCGGCTGGCGCGCTGAAGGCAGCGGCCTGCGCGGGCGTCTGCGCGAAATCGTTGTCCACGCGGTAATTGGTCACCCGGAAGCCGAGCGGATTGAGCACGCGATCTTCATCGCCCAGCCGCAGGTTCTTGTCGTAGGTGAACTCCATGGTGGCGATCTTGCTGTCCAGCGGCTGCGAGCGGCCGGTGGCCTTGTCGTAGACGCTGCGCTGGAAGCGCACGGTGGCACCGGTGGGTCGGCGCCCTTCCCCGCCGCCGATCAGCACGATGCTGAGGATGCGCACGTTGACCGACCGCTGGCCGCCATACAGGCGGAACGGCCGCTCCGGATTGGTCTCGGCGTGCAGGGCCATGTAGGCCGGCGACACCGCCGAACCGGCCATCGACAGCGTGGTCCGCCAGTTGCGCTGGCCGATCAGGCCCGAATCGTAGGACTCGCGCGCCAGGATGAACTGGGCCACGTTGCTCTTGTTGATGGCTTCTTCGGTGGTGACGTCACGCTCGTTGAAGTTGCCGGTCAGGCGTGCCACCGTCGCGGTGCCGGTATACGGATCGGCCATGACCAGGTACGGCACCTTTTCCTTCAACGGCAGGAACAGGAAGTAGCCGCCGGCCAGCAGCAGCGACATCAGGATCGCGGCCCAGGCAACCATCCAGGCGCGACGCTCGCTGCGACGCGCGCGCTCGGCCAGGGTCACCTCGAAGTTGACCCCCTGCGACACGGCCCGATCGATCTCGGGCGACTTGGTGTTCTTTTTCCCGAACATGCGGCGCCCCGATTACTGATCGGTGGCATCGGCGGCCGAAGCCCCCGCTGCCGTCGAGGCGGAGGACGCGGCAGCAACGCCCACGGTGATCCGCGTGTTGTCCACCGTCACCACAACCCCCTGGGCGGCATAGGCAGCCGACAGCGCGGCCGCCGCTTCACCGACACTGGAGGTGCGGATGTTGGCCACCGGCGTGTACAGGGTGTAGTCGTTGGGGTGCAGGTAGGACAGCGTCAGCCCGGAGTCCTTGGCCCAGCGCGTGACCATGCCCTTGAGGGTCTTGTCGATCGGCGCGGCCTGGTAGATGTAGGACTGATGCAAGGGAATGGCCAGCGTGGTCTCGGACATCCGGTTGACCGGCATCCACTTGCCACGGGGCTCGGAGGCGGGCGGCGTCGCGCACCCGGCCAGGACGGCGGTCAGGGAGAGTAATGCGACGGCCATCACATTTCTATTCGGCTTACTGCAGTTCACGAAGTCACCGTAGACAAAGTTTTTTGAATGCAGCAGATCGCTGCCCGAGTCTCTCCGAAGAGAGCAAGCAGTACGTACCACTACTGGATGTCGGTCCGACAAATGCCGCGGATGTGCGGCGGTATGGGGTTCCCACGCCCCGAGAGAGCTTTCACAGGCATGTACCCGTGCTTCTTTCCCCGTTTCTGATCAACCATGTGGAAATTCCTTTTCCGACTACACATCCATTCGACTACAACAACATTGCAGCAGTCGCTTCATCCCCAACGAAGCTACACCCGGCCTTCACCTGGAATCATACGAGTCCATCACACACATGGTGTGAAGACCCGGCATGTGAAGAACAATTCACGCTGCCGAAATCAGGAGACGGGCTCAATCGAAATGGCAATATGCCATGCGAACGAAATGCGAACAAGCACTGAACATTGTCAGATAATTCTTACAAAGTGTGAAGCACATCAGATTCGCCGTGTGTCATGCGATTCTGGCACCATGCGTCTCCCGCCCGAAGGGCCCCTCCTGATTTCGACAGGTGTGTAGTGGATCAGACAAGGATGGAAGAGTTCGTCACCAATTCCGCATTGCTTGCGGGCCACCTGACGCAGCAGTGCGAAAAGGCCATCGCCGATCAGAAGCAGTCCGCGGCCGAGTTGAAGCAGGCTGCAGGCGACGTGGGCAAAGGCGTTGCCGCTGGCCGCGCGGAGCTGGCACAGAGCGCACGCAGCGCGGTCCGCGAGGCATTGTCGCAGGAGATCCCGGCTGCGGTGGAAGCCATCGCCGAATCCGGCGACCGGCTGCGCCAGCTGGCCGACCAGTTGCAGCGCGAGCATCTTTCCGCTGCCTCACGCATGCGCGCGCTGGCCTGGAAGTCGCTGATCGCCATCGCGCTGGCCTCGGCGGTGATCATTGGCGGCACCGCCTACACCGCCTGGAACAATGTGCAGCGGGCGCAGCGCGCGAAGGTGGATGCACAGGTGCTTGAAGCACTCCAGCAGGTGTCGATCACCTCCTGCGACGGCACGCCCTGCGTGAAGCTGGCCGACGACCAGCGCCGCTGGACCAAGAATGATGACTACATCCTGGTCGACAGCAGCGGCGCCAAGCCTGCGCGGAAGTAGGACCGCGCCCGCCACGCCGCACGGGCCTGCGGCGGCGTGGCATCATTCCTGCCCACGTTGAATTCACGCACGTCCGAGTCGAAGGAATCGCCTTGAACAACCCCCGTCTCATCATCTCTGCCGTCCTTGCGGTGCTGCTGGCCGTTGCAGCGCTGTATCTCTCCGGCTTCCTGACCATGCTGCTGCTCGGCCTGGATGCAGGCTCCACCGGGCTGGGTACGTACTATCAGTACGTCAAGAACCTGGGCCACCCGCAGGTGCAGCCGTACGCCGGGCGCATCAAGGCCGCTGGCGCCATCGCCGCGGTGCTGATGTTCCTGACCTGGGTCGCGGCCACGGTGATGATGTTCAAGATGCGCAGCCACAGCAACATCCATGGCAAGGCGCGCTTTGCCGGGATGATGGACCTGGCCAGCAAGGGCTTCTTCAAGCAGAAGGACGATGGCATCGTGCTGGGCCAGATGAACGGCAAGCTGCTGCGCCTGACCGGCCAGCAGTTCGTGATCCTGGCCGCCCCGACCCGTTCGGGCAAGGGCGTGGGCGTGGTCATCCCCAACCTGCTGGACTACCGCGAATCGGCGGTGGTGCTGGACATCAAGCAGGAAAACTTCGACCTCACCTCCGGCTGGCGCCAGTCGATCGGCCATGAGATCTACCTGTTCAACCCGTTCGCCGAAGACCGCCGCTCGCACCGCTGGAACGCGCTGACCTACGTGTCCAACGACCCGGCGTTCCGCGTCTCGGACCTGCAGGCGATCGGCGCGATGCTCTACCCCGATGGCGATGACAAGGACAAGTTCTGGACCGGCCAGGCACGCAACGCGTTCCTCGCCTTCACCCTGTACCTGTTCGAGCAGGCCGAGTCCCTGCCCGGCTCGCCCAAGCCGACGCTGGGCCAGGTGCTGCGCCTGTCCTCCGGCGACGGCACCGAGCTCAAGCCGTACCTGCAGAAGATGGCCGAGGCGCCGTTCCTCAGCGCACAGGCCCGCACCGCCTTCGCCGGTCTGCTGTCGCAGGCCGATGTGACCTTCGCCTCGATCATCGGCTCGTTCCGCGAGCCGCTCAATCCATGGCTGAACCCGGTGCTGGACGCGGCCACCAGCGGGGATGATTTCCGCCTGGACGATGTCCGCCGCAAGCGCATGACCATCTACGTGGGCATCCAGCCGAACAAGCTGGCCGAAAGCCGCCTGATCGTGAACCTGTTCTTCAGCCAGCTGATCAACGTCAACACCAAGACGCTGCCGCAGAACGACAAGGCCCTCAAGCACCAGTGCCTGCTGCTGATGGACGAGTTCACCTCGATCGGGCGCGTGGACATCATCTCCAAGGCCGTGTCCTACATGGCCGGTTACAACATCCGCCTGCTGCCGATCATCCAGTCGATGGCGCAGTTGGATGCGGTGTATGGCAAGGAGCTCTCGCGCACCATCATCACCAACCACGCGCTGCAGATCATCTACGCCCCGCGCGAGCAGCAGGACGCCAATGACTACTCGGAAATGCTGGGTTACACCACCGTGCAGCGCCGTTCGCGGACCCGTTCGCATGGCCCGTCCAGCTCGGTCTCGGACAACGAAGTGCTCGAGCGGCGCGCGCTGATGCTGCCCCAGGAGCTCAAGGCGATGGGGCCGGACAAGGAAATCGTGCTCTACGAAGGCCTGCCGCACCCGGTGCTGTGCGCCAAGATCAAGTATTACAAGGACCGTTACTTCACCAAGCGCCTGCTTGAGAAGGCCGACGTCAAACCGCTGGTCCTGCAGTAACGCGGACGTGAGCATGCGCGCCCCTGGCCACCGCCCCCTCGCCTTTGCACTGTGCCTGGGCCTGTGTGCGGTGGCGGCAGGCACGCGCGCGGCCGACCCGCCCGCGCAGGCGCGCACTGCCCAGGGCAGCGAGGCCGGCCTGCTGCAGGGCGCTCCCTGGCGGATGGACATGCCGGCACGCTGGAACGGCGAGCTGGTGATACTGGCCCACGGCTTCGAACCGGTGGGCACGCCGCGCGCATCGGAGTGGCCCGCCAACGAGGCGACCGCCGCCCTGCTGCACGCCGGGTTTGCGGTGGCGCAGAGCGGTTATGCCAGCCAGGGCTGGGCGGTCGGCGATGCGATCGCCGACACCGAGCGCCTGCGCGCACGCGTGCTGGCGGCGCAGCCGCGCACGCGCCGCACCTGGATCCTGGGCTTCTCGATGGGCGGCGCGGTCGCCATCGCCACGCTGGAGCGCCATGCCCAGCACTACGCCGGTGGCGTTTCGCTGTGTGGCGCCAACCTGCCCGGCGCGGTGCTGGCCAGCGAGATGCTGACCAGCCTGCTTGCCTTCGACTATTTCTTTCCGGCCGCGCCGGGACTGCCACGCGAGGGCCTGGCCTCCCCGGCCGCCGCTGCATTGCGCCAGGCCGCGCTTTACCCGGCCATTGCCGAGGCGGTGCAGGCGCAGCCGGGTGCGGCCACGCAGCTGGCGGCACGCCTGCAGGTGAGTACCGAGCAGCTGCCCGGCACGATCAGCCTGCACGCCCTGGTGCTGCATGACCTGGTCAAACGCAGCGGTGGCATGCCGGTGGGGAACCGGACCACGGTGTACGCCGGCTTCGGCGATGACACCGCATTCAACGCCGGGGTACGCCGACTCGATGCCGACCCGGGCGCAGAAGCGGCGCTGGCACGGCAACTGGGATTGAGCGGCGCACTGACGCGGCCCCTGGTGATCCAGTACAACCGCGATGACCCGACCATCGCTCCGCGCTGGGAAGGCCTCTACACCGCATTGGCGACCCGCGCCGGTGCGACGCCAGCGCCCACCCTGCTCGCGCCGGTCGGCGAGGGCCATTGCGGGTTCTCCGACGAAGCGGTGCTGCGTGCCCTGCAGCAGGTACGCCAGGCGCGTTAGCGCTGCACCGGGGCCGGCGCCCTCGCCTCGCGCGCAGTGCCAGCGGCGTCGTACTTGCGCTCGATCGCCGCTTCGCGGTCGCGGCGCTGGTCGGCGCAGCGGTCCTGGGCCTGGGCCCAACTGGTTTCGGCGGTTTGCCGCTCGCTGCTGATCGACTGCTGCAGGCTGGCCACCTGCGCACGCACCCCGGATTCGTAGGTGGCGTTGGCAAGCGTGTCGCGCGGGGCGACCAGCTGGCGGTTCAGCTCGGCCAACTGGCGCTGGTAGCCGGCAATGCGGTTGTCCACCGGCGTATAGATGCTGGAGCGGGCCGAGGACACGCAGTTGCGTTCGGCGATGGCCGCATCGGACAGATCGGTGGAGCGGAACACCGCCGTCTGCGTGGCCACCTCGGCCGAGGAGCGGGCGGCGCCGCGGCTGGGCCGCATGGTCACCTCTTTGGCCCCGGCCCCGCAGGGATTCTGCGCATATACGGTTTCACCGTTGCTGCCGGTGCATTTGTACACCTGGGCCTGCGCGGGGCCGACCAGGCCACCGAGCGTGCAGATCAGCGCCGCGCCCAGCCAATGCGATGTCTTCATGGAAGTACTCCGTTACGTCCGCATGTAGGGCCCATTCTTGCCCGAGCAGTGCCGTCGGTGCCAGTGTCCCGTCGCCGCCGCCCCGACTGCCCATTCATCCTGGCGCCGTGCCGGCGATGGATGGGGCTACCATGTACGACTTCGGGTACGGCGTAGCAGCGATAGATGAGTGGTCAGATCAAGATGCGCCGGGCGATCGGCTCGCATGGCACCGTGCACGGTATCGACGGGCTGCAGCAGCGCTACGATGCGGCGCAGACCTTGCCAAGCCTGTTCTGCGACAGCCCCGGATGTGCCGCCGCGGCCATCTTCGTCCCGGCGCAACCGCAGACCAGGGCCACGGCAGCCGGCACCCCGCCCCTGCCGGGATGCATCGTGCTGGCCAAGGGCGCGGTCCACGCCGCCGGCTGCCGCTACGACGTGCCCGCGCACCTGACCACCGTGCTCGATGCGGTGGCCGACCCGGCGCTGGTGCAGCGCCTGGACGATACCCACCACGAACTGCGCCTGCTTGGCCTGCACCAGGGACTGAAGCGCGGCGGCGGCGCCCCGCTCGAGCAACCGCTGCGGCCGCTGATGGACCTGCTGGTGCTGCGCGCCCTGTGCGGCAACGACACGCTGTTGGCCGAGCGCGTGGTCCTGCGCCTGGGCAAGAAGAAGCTGGCCTGGGACGCATTCTTTTACGAACCGGCGCGTTACGACGCGGCGTGGGCGCGGCTGGACGCGGCCAGCACCGAGGTGCCGATGGCCCTGCTGGGCACGGTGCGGTCGCACCGCTCGCCGCCCACCGGCACCGGCTTCAGTGCCACCTACCTCAACTGCGCGCCCAAGTACCAGCAGACCGGTGTGATGGATCGCCGCGAGTTCTACGAGGTCAGCGTGGGCCACGATGACGCGGCCTGGTTGAAGGGTTTCCCGGTGGGCGCGGAGATCGTCATGTTCGGCCTGTGGCGGCAGGGCAACAGCCACACGGCGACCCGCCCACACCCCACCGATGCGCGTCGGACCATCACCAACGTCACCCACAAGCTGGCGCTGCGGCCGGTGTCGCGGCTGCAGCTGGCGCGGGTCTGATGGCCCTGGCCTAGGGCATGTCGACCACCGCCCAGGTGGGCGCGTGGTCGCTGGCCTTGTCCTGCAGGCGCACCCAGCGGTCTACGCCGGCGTCGCGCAGGCGCGCGGCCAGCGGCGCGTTGAGCAGCAGGTGGTCGATGCGCAGCCCGCGATCGCGTTCGGCGTGCTGGCGGAAGTAGTCCCAGAAGGTGTAGATGCGCGCCTCCGGCTGGCAGTGCCGTAGCGCGTCGGTCCAACCCTGCGCCAGCAGGCGCTGATAGGCGGCGCGGGTTTCCGGCTGCAGCAGGGCGTCCTTGCGCCACGCCTTGGCGTCGTAGACATCCTCGTCGGTGGGGATCACGTTGAAGTCGCCCAGGATCGCCACCGGATGCGGCAGGCCGACCAGGCTGCTGGCGTGCTTGTGCAGCCGCTGCATCCAGCGCAGCTTGTAGTCGAACTTCGGGCCCGGCTGCGGATTGCCATTGGGCAGGTAGATCCCGGCCACCACGATGCCGTGGATGGCCGCCTCCAGGTAACGGGCCTGGGTGTCGGCCGGCTCGCCGGGCAGGCCTCGCCGGCTCTCGATCGGGGTGCTGCCCCGGCCCAGCAATGCCACCCCGTTCCACCGGCGCTCGCCCTGCCACAGCGCGCCGTAGCCGGCCGCCTCCAGCGCCTGCACCGGGAATGCGGCATCCACCGCCTTGAGTTCCTGCAGCGCCACCACGTCCGGCGCCTCCCTGGCCAGCCAGGCCAGCAACTGCGGCAAGCGGTTGCCGATCCCGTTGACGTTGTAAGTGGCCAGTTTCAGGGTCTTCCTGCGGGGCATCGTGCACGTCTCCGGGGTAGCGGTGGCCCGATTACGCGCCGAGGGGCGTCGTCGGCGTGTGCTGCCGCCGTCCACGCCGCACTGACTACCGGCTCACGAGCGCGGCCGTAGCCTGCCCGCATGCGTCGCTTCGCCCAAGCCATCGCCGAGCCTGCCGCCCTGCCCCCGGGCCTGCCCGTGGCCCTTGCCCGTGCGCTGGCCGACGCGCCGGACCGCTACAACATCGGCAAGGACGGCGTGGCCACGGTGATCGCGCGTGACGGCGACGGCAGCATCGTGGCCGCGGACATGCGCTGGGGCCTGATTCCACGCTGGTCCAGGCAGCCCAGCACGCCTTACACCACGGTGACCGCGCGACTGGCGCGCGCAGCCACCAGCCGCATCTTCGCCCAGGCCTGGAAGCAACGGCCCTGCGTGATCGCCATGACCGGCTACTACAAGTGGGATCGACAGCGACGACCGCCCTGGCCGTTGTTCGTCCAGCGCAAGGACGGCATGGCGCTGCTGGCGGCCGGGCTGTGGGAGCACTGGGAGGACGACCAGGGCCAGCAGATCGACAGTTTCAGCGTGCTCACCGCGCCCAATGCCGCCATCCCGGCCCCGCTCACCGCCGATGGGCCGGTGTTTTTCAGCGGCAGCGTCGCGATGGAATGGCTCGCCGGTGCCATCGGCACCCCGGAGGCGTTGCAGGCACGCGCCACCACGCCAGCGCTGGAGGCCTATCCGGTGGCCCGCGCGTTCGGTGATCCCGCACGCGATGACTACACCCTGCTCGAACCGGTCGACCCGGACGCGCAGGTCCCCTCGCGCGTGTCCGATGCGTGGGATGGAGATGGCCTGGACGACGCGGACGACGACCTGAACGGGTGAGCAGCGCAGGATGTCAACGAAACCGAAAGACAGGTTGCCACCCTGTTGACACCCGAAGGCACAGGATCAGGTGCCCCGACTTTCGAAGACCCATGAACAGCGCTCCCCCCGTTACACCGTCCCGCGGCGTCATCCTGGTTGTAGAAGACGAAATCCAGCTGTCCCGGTTGTTTGTCGAAGTGCTGACCACGGCCGGCTTCGAGGCCGTCCCGGCCTACTCGGTGAGCGATGCACTGGGCAGCGTCACGGCCCAGCGTTTTGATGCCGCCGTGCTGGATATCGAATTGCGCGACGGCCCGGTGTTTCCGGTAGCCGACCGCCTGGCCGAGCTGGGCATTCCGTTCCTGTTCGCCTCGGCGGTGTATGTCCAGATGGTGCCCCGCCAGCACCAGGGCACCCCGTTCGTGGGCAAGCCGTTCAACATCGATGAACTGGTGGCGCGCGTGGAAGACGCGGTGGCCCGGGGGCATCGGGCACCGCCCACGCACCGCGCCGCGGATTGAGCCGGCCCGGCATGCACGCCGGCGGCACGTGCCGGTGCGCATGATGGCCGCCTCCCCTCCCGCCTGCGCGACCTCCACCATGGCCAAGCCGACCGGCTCCCGTCTCGTCATCTATGCCGCGCTGGCCGGCAACCTGTGCATCGCCATCGCCAAGTTCGTCGCCGCCGGATTGTCGGGCAGCTCGGCGATGCTCAGCGAGGGCGTGCACTCGCTGGTGGACACCATCAATGAACTGCTGTTGCTGTACGGCCTGCGCCGCGCCGAGAAGAAGCCGGACACCGTGCATCCGTTCGGTTATGGGCGCGAGCTGTATTTCTGGAGTTTCATCGTGGCGCTGCTGGTGTTTGCCGCCGGTGCCGGCGTATCGGCCTACGAAGGCATCCAGCACATCCGCCACCCCGAACCGGCCACCAACCACGTCATCAGCTACGCGGTGCTGGGCATTTCCATCGTGTTCGAAGGCGTTTCCTGGTGGATCGCGCTGCGCGAGTTCCGTGCCACCAAGGGCACGATGGGCTACTTCGAGGCCTTCCGGCGCAGCAAGGACCCGGCCACCTTCACCGTGCTGCTGGAAGACAGCGCCGCGCTGATGGGGCTGGGCTTTGCGCTGATCGGCCTGCTCGCTGCACAGCTGCTGGAGATGCCGATCCTGGACGGCGTGGCCTCGCTGTGCATTGCCGGCGTGCTGGCAGTGACCGCCTTCCTGCTGGCGCGCGAAACCAAGGGCCTGCTGGTGGGCGAGCCGGCGCACCCCAGCGTGGCCCGGCGCATCCTGGCCGTGGCCAATACCGATCCGGACCTGCGCAATGCCAATGGCGTGACCACCATGCAGATGGGACCGGAGCAGGTGGTGGCCATGCTCAGCGCCGAGTTCGAGGACGACCGCACCACGCCGCAGATCGAGGCCTGCATCACCCGCATCGAGACCGCGGTGAAGCGCGAGTTTCCCGAGCTGGTGGCGTTGTTCGTCAAACCACAGACGCCGGAAGTGTTCGGCCGACGGCGGGCCGAGCTGGGTGAACCACCGCCGGCGCCGTAGTCGGCGCCAGCGCGGTCAGCCGATCATGCCGGGTTGAACATCTGGCGCACGCTGCGCAGCAGTTCATTGACGCTGAACGGCTTGGGCAGCAGCGACATGCCCGTGCCCAGGAAATCGTTGCGCACCACCGCGCTCTCGGTATAGCCGGTCACGAAAAGCACCGGCAGGTGCGGCCGCAGCGCGCGGGCGGCGTCGGCCAGCTCGCGGCCGTTCATGCCCGGCAAGCCGACGTCGGACAGCAGCAGGTCCACCTCGCGCTCGGAATGCAGCTCCAGCAGGGCCTGCTGTGCGTTGATCGCCTCGACCACCTGGTAGCCGGATTCGACCAGCATCTCGCGCACCATCATGCGCACCGAATCGGTGTCGTCCACCAGCAGGATCCGCTCGGCACTGCCGCGCGGCGCCTGGGCAGGCAGGACCTTCTGTTCGGCGCTGAGCAGTTGCCCTTCGGGCAGCAGCAGCTCGATCTCGGTACCCTCGCCGCGCTCGCTGGCGATGCGCGCACTGCCGCCGGACTGGCGCGCAAAGCCGTAGGTCATCGACAGTCCCAACCCGGTGCCCTCGCCCTGCGGCTTGGTGGTGAAGAAGGGCTCGAAGACCTTGGACAGCAGCTCCAGCGGGATGCCGGTGCCGTTGTCGAGCACCTTGACGCTGATGTAGTGGCCGGGCGCGAGCTCGTGGTCGCGCTCGATATGGGTACGGAGCGCGCGGATGCGGATCAGTCCCTGCCCGGCGAGCGCATCGCGTGCGTTGATGACCAGGTTGAGGATCACGTTCTCGAACTGGTTGGGGTCGGCCACCGCGACCAGCGGTTGCGGGCCCAGCTCCAGCTCCAGCTCGATGTTCTCCCCGATCGAGCGCAGCAGCATGTCTTCCAGCGAGCGGATCCGCGCCACCACGTCGAAGGTCTGCGGATCCAGCGGCTGCTTGCGCGCGAAGGCCAGCATGCGCTGGGTGAGCGCGGCGGCGCGGTGGGCCGAACCGGTGGCGATCTCCACGTAACGGGCCGCCTTGTCCCACTTGCCGCTGGACACGGCGATCTCGATCATGTCCAGGCCGGAGATGATGGTGGTGAGCAGGTTGTTGAAATCGTGCGCGATGCCGCCGGTGAGCTGGCCCAGCGAATCCATCTTCTGCGCCTGCAGCAGCTCCACTTCGGTGCGCTGGCGCTCGGCGATCTGGAAGGCCAGCTCGGAGGTGGCACTCTCCAGCTCCTGGCGCTGTTCATTCTCGCGTGCATGGCGTTCGGTGGTGTCCTGGATCAACACCAGGCCCTGGCCGGGCGCCCGGTACGGGGTGACCCGCCATTCGGTGATGCGCGTGGAGCCGCCGTTGCGCAGGGAGAACGTGCCTTGCCAGCGCTCGCCTTCGGCCAGGGCCACCTTGAGCGCACTCAGCGGACCGGGCTGATCGGCCAGCAGGGTTTCCAGCGTCCCGGCCTCGCTGCCGCGCCCCACCAGCTGCACGAATGCGTCGTTGGCATCGTGGGAGCACAGGGCGGCGTCCAGCACCGCGATCGGGGCGTTGATCTGGCGGAAGATCTCGCCAAAACGCGCCTCGGCCTCGCGCAGGGCCTCCTCCGAGCGCCGCGCGCGCAACAGGGTGCGCAGGGTGGCCAGCAGCACGTCCGGGTCGACCGGATGGATCAGGTACGCATCGGCACCGGCGTTGAGGCCGGTGATCAGGTCGCCGGTGGCGATCGAGGCCGCCGACACGTGCACGACCGGCAGCAGGCGCATCCGCGCGTCTTCGCGCAGTTGCCGCACCACGTCGAAGCCGCTCATGTCCGGCAGGTTGACATCCAGCACCAGCGCACCGAAATCCTGCCGCGCAAGATGCGCCAGGCCCTCTCCGCCGGTACCGGCCTCCTCCACGCGGTAGCCGTGGTGCTCCAGCACGCGCCGCACCGCATAGCGGGTGGCGACGTTGTCATCCACGACCAGGATGCGATCAGAGTTGGGCATCGGTGGCCTCGGTCGCCAGCGTGAGCGGCAGTACCACGTAGAACTCCGAACCCTCGCCCACCACGCTGTCCACCCCGACATGGCCGCCCAGCAGTTCGGCAAAGCGCTTGCACAGCGACAGCCCCAGCCCGGTGCCGCGCAGGCGTTTCTGCAGCGGCGTATCGACCTGTACGAAGTCCTCGAACAAGGTGGACTGCAGCTCGGGCGGGATGCCGATGCCGGTATCGCGCACGCTGAACCGCACCGCATCGCCGCCCAGCAGGCTCGCCGACACCACGACCTGCCCGTTGGGGGTGAACTTGAGCGCATTGGAGATGAAGTTGCGCAGGATCTGGGCAAGCTTCTTGTCGTCGGTGTACAGCATCGGCAGCGCCGGCGGATCGTCGAACAGCAGGTCCACCTGGTTGCCCTCCACCAGCGGGCGGAACATGCCGCGCAGGGCCGAGAACAGGTCCATCAGGTCGAACCAGGCCGGGGAGATGGTGATGCGGCCGGCCTCGATCTTGGCCAGGTCCAACAGGTCATCGACCATTTCGCGCAGCTCGCTGGTGGAGGCGCTGATGAAACGGACCTGGCGCCGCTGCTCGTCGGTGAGCGGGCCATCCATGCCGTCTTCCAGCAGGCGCGTCATGCTCAGGATCGAGCCCAGCGGCGTGCGGAACTCGTGGCTCATATAGGAAAGGAACCGGCTCTTGAGCTCGGACACCTCGCGCAGCTGTTCGGCCTGCTGGTCCAGCTCGGCGTACAGGGCCAGCACGCCCTGGTTGGTTTCATCCAGCTCGGCACGCAGCGCATCTGCTTCCAGGCGCAGGCGCTGGACTTCCGGATCGTGGGCAACGGACATCAATTCAGGTCTCCAAGACGCAGGGCGACGATGCCGGCATCGTCACGACCCCGGTCGAAATCGCGCTGCAGCACCGCCACGATCAATGCCGGGTGGCGATGGAACAGCCCCGGGTAGTCACGCAGGCTCCAGCGTGCCTGCAGTCCGTCACTGTGCATGACCAGCAGCGTGCCTGCGGGCGCGTGAAAATGGAATGGTTGTGCCTTGCGGAACTGCACCCCGACGATGCCCGGGTGCGAGGCCATGCCGCGCGAACCGGTGGGCTCGCACAGCGAGCCGGCGATATTGCCGATGCCGGCGAACTGGATGCCCCCGTTGCCCGGCAGCATGCAGGCCACCGCCGCCGCACCGCCGCGGGTGCCGGACATGCCGGCGTGCATCGCACCGATCAGGGTGGGCGCGTCGAAACCGGCTGCGGCGGCCATGGCGGCCACG
>DJBL01000038.1 GCA_002435595.1 Stenotrophomonas maltophilia | reverse complement strand
GCCCGCGGCGCGCGTGCCGCGCCGGCCAGGACCAGCTCGGACGGCTTGGACGCGTCCACCACCGGCGCGCCGGTCTGGCCGTCGGCGGTGTTGAAGGACAGCACCAGGGGCGTGGCCGGCTGGCGGTAGTCGCAGCCCACCAGCCACACCTGCGCGTGGCCGGCCGCGGCCCGGGTGATCGCCAGCGCGCCGTCGTTGCCCAGCCACGCGCCGCCCCGTTCGTCGGCGGCGCTGTTGAGTGGCGCCGGCAGCGCCGTCGGCGGGTTGAACCCCCGCCCCTGCGCGGTGGCCACGTAGAGATCCAGGCCGCCGTGGGTGCCCGTGCCATTGCGCGCGAACAGCAGCGCCTGCCCATCCGGGCGCACCGCCGGGTAGCGCTCGTCGGCGGCGGTGTTGATCGTCACCGGCAGCGACATCACCGGCCCGACGCGGCCGTCCGGGTCGATCATCACGCTGTACAGATCAAAGCCGCCGCGGCCGCCGCGGCCATTGGAGGCGAAGTACAGCCAGGCCCCGTCATGGCTGAAGTACGGGTCGACCTCATCGCCGGCGGTGTTGAGCGCCAGCGGAGTGGGGTCCTGCCAGCGGCCGTCGCGCAGCACCGCCTGCCACAGGTCCCAGCCACCGGCGCCGCCGGCGCGGTCGGAGGCCCAGACGATGCGCCGGCCATCGGGTGCGATCGTGGCCTGGGCCTCGTTGGCCTTGGTCGAGACCACGCCCATGCCTTCGATGCCGAACTCGGAAAGTGCCATCGCCTGCGGTGTGGAGAGTAAACTGACGCTCAGCGCGAGCAGTGACAATGGAGTGCGCATAGCCGCTTCCGTTGGGGGTTTGCGTTCCATTCTAGGCCCGGAGCAGACACACCCATGACCGCCGATCGTTACGCCGTTTTTGGCCAGCCCATCGCGCACTCGCAGTCGCCGCGCATCCATGCCGCGTTCGGCCGCCAGGAAGGCATCGCGCTGGATTACCGCGCCATCGAGGCCAGCCCGGCGGAGTTTGCCGCAGCGCTGGAGGCCTTCGCCGCCGACGGTGGCGTGGGCGCCAACGTCACCGCGCCGCACAAGGAGGCCGCGTTCGCGCTGTGCACCACCCTCACCTCGCGCGCGCGCCGCGCCGGCGCGGTCAATACGCTGCTGCGCAAGGGCGAGCGCTGGCATGGCGACACCACCGATGGGATCGGCCTGGTGCGTGACCTCACCGATCGCCACGGGCTGGACCTGCGCGGCCGCCGCACGCTGCTGATCGGCGCCGGCGGCTCGGCCCGCAGCGTGGCCCCGGCGCTGCTGGATGCCGGCATCCTGGAGCTGGTGGTGATCAACCGCACCCCCGAGCGCGCCGATGCGCTGATCGATGCCATGGGCGAGCCGGGTCGGGCGATCACCCGCTACTGGGAAGACATCCGCGAGCTGGGCGATTTCGAGCTGATCATCAACGCCACGTCGGCCGGTCGCGACCGCGCCAACGAGTTCACGCTGCCGCTGGGGCTGGTCAACAGCATGACCACCGCGGTGGACCTCAATTACGGCGAAGCGGCCATCGGCTTCACCGCCTGGGCGCGCTCGGCCGGCTGCCGCAATGTGGTCGACGGGCTGGGCATGCTGGTCGAGCAGGCCGCCGAGAGCTTCCTGCAGTGGCACGCGGTGCGCCCGCAGACCGACGCGGTGTATGCGCAGCTGCGCAGCGAACACGCGCTGGCCGGCGAGGACTGATCCGGATGAACCTGGAGCTGTTGATGGCCGTGCTGGGCACGGTTGCCATGCGCCTGCCGATCCTGATCGCGCTGGCCGTCTCGGTGGTGTGGGTGGTCGATACCCCGCGCGGGGCGGTGCGCAGCGTGGCGCTGTGGGCGCTGGGGCTGCTGGCCCTGACCACGGTGGCCGGGCTGCTGCTGGGCCTGGTGCCGCAGTGGCTGGTCCAGCAGGGCGACTACGAGGCCATGCGCAGCCTGGCGCTGTGGCTGGGCGGTGCGCGCTTCGTGCTGGGCCTGTTCGATGCGCTGGCCCTGGTGCTGCTGGTGTGGGCGATGACCCGCGCGCTGCGGGCGCGTGGGCAGGCCGCGGCGGGCTGAGCGGCGGACCTGCGTCGCGGATCTGAACCGGCGCGGATATCGGCGCCGGTGCCGATGCCCGGCTCGTGAGAAAATACCCGCCGTGATCCAGGCAGGTGTCCCCCGGCGTGACCGAAAAAGTTGAAGCCCCGCGTGCGCTGAACGACGACATGAAGGCCGCCATCCGCGATGCCTACGCCAAGCTGCAGGCCAATACGCCCGGCTTCAGCACCCGGCGTTCGCAGAGCCAGATGATCGGCGTGGTGTCGCGCGCGCTGTCGCACAGCGGCGGCGTCGGCGTGGTCGAAGCGCCCACCGGCGTCGGCAAGTCGCTGGGCTATCTCACCGCCGGCGTGCCGATCGCGCTGGCCACCCGCAAGAAGCTGGTGATCAGCACCGGCACGGTGGCGCTGCAGTCGCAGCTGGTGGAGCGCGACATCCCCAACTTCCTCAAGGCCACCGGCATCGAGGCCAGCGTGGCCCTGGCCAAGGGCCGCACCCGCTACCTGTGCACCCGCAATGCCGCCGAGGCGCATGGCGAGGGCGCGCAGGAGGGCATGTTCGAGGACGAGCAGCCGCTGTTCGACCGGCCGCTGGCCCCGATCGAGATGGACCTGGCGCAGAAGCTGAGCAAGGACTTCCTGGAAGGGCGCTGGAACGGCGACCTGGACAACGCCCCGGAGACCATCAGCAACACCCTGCGCGCGCGCATCACCACCCCGGCCTCCGGCTGTGCCGGGCGCAAGTGCGCCTACTCGGCGCAGTGCGCGGTGCTGCGGTCGCGCACGACCGTGCGCGAGGCGCAGATCGTGGTCACCAACCACGCGCTGCTGTTGTCGGCGCTGTCCATCGGCGAAAGCGACAACGGCCAGCCGCTGATCGCTCCGCCCTCGGACATGCTGCTGGTGCTCGACGAGGGCCACCACATCGGCAGCGTGGCCATCGACCAGGGCGCGGCCAGCCTGGCCCTGGACGAGATGGCCAAGCGCACCGGCCGCCTGCAGGTGCTGATCGCCGCCTCGTATCGCGCCGTGGACAAGGACAAGCTGGGCAACCTGCTGCCCAACGAGGCGATCGAGGCCGCCGCCAAGGTCAGCAAGCAGCTCAAGGCCTTCCGCGACGTGATCGACCGCAGCTGGCGCCCGGACCCGGCCGCGCAGGAGCCGATGTGGCGCGCGCCCAACGGCCGCCTGCCGGAGATCTGGATGGCCGACATCGAGGCCATCGCCGATGACACCCGCAGCCTGTTCAACTGGGCCCACGCCGCGCTGGCGCAGGTGGCCAAGGGCAAGCCGGAGGATGCCGCGCGCGAGCGCCTGCAGCGCAACCTGGGCATGGCCCTGGAGATGATCGAGCAGCAGCACAACCTGTGGACCGCGTGGCGCCGCGAAGACAAGGAGGGCCAGCCGCCGATGGCGCGCTGGGTCACCCTGTCACGCGATGGCGACTTCATCCTGCACGGCTCGCCGGTGTCGGCCGCGCACGTGCTGCGCAAGCTGCTGTGGGACGAAGTGGACTCGGTGGTGATGACCTCGGCCACGCTCACCGGTGGCGGCGATTTCCAGTCGCTGGCGATCGACAACGGCATCCCCGGCGAGGCCGAGATGGTCTCGCTCGCCTCCCCGTTCGACCTGCCCAACCAGGCGCAGCTGATCGTGCCGGCGTTCCCGGTGACCCCGGACGACAAGGAAGGTCACCCCAAGGAGATCGCCAAGTACCTGGTCAAGGAACTGGACTGGGACAAGGGCAGCATCGTGCTGTTCACCTCGCGCTGGAAGATGGAAAAGGTGGCCGAGCTGATGCCGGCCGCGCAGCGCAAGCGGGTGCTGGTGCAGGGCGAGAGCGCCAAGCAGAAGATGATCGACGAGCACCTGCGCCGCACCGCGGCCGGCGAGGGCTCGGTGCTGTTCGGACTGAACTCGTTCGGCGAAGGCCTGGACCTGCCCGGCGAGGCCTGCACCACCGTGGTGATCACCCAGGTGCCCTTCGCGGTGCCGACCGATCCGCAGACCTCCACCCTGAGCGAGTGGTTCGAAAGCCGCGGGCTGAACGCCTTCAACCTGATCGCGATCCCGCACGCGCTGCGCACGCTGACCCAGTTCTCCGGCCGCCTGATCCGCACCTCCACCGACACCGGCCGGGTCATCATCCTCGACTCGCGCCTGCTGACCCGTCGTTACGGCAAGCGCATCATCGATGCACTGCCGCCGTTCAAGCGGGTGATCGGCTAGTCCGGCGCTGCCGGGCCGAACCTTACAGCCTGGACAGATCGCGCACCGCCCCCTTGTCGGCACTGGTGGCCAGCAATGCATAGGCCTTCAGCGCGCCGGTGACCTTGCGCGGGCGAGCCTGACGCGGTGTCCAGCCCAGTGCGTCCTGCTCGGCACGGCGCGCGTCCAGCGTGGCCTGGTCCACCAGCAGGTCGATGCGGCGCGCGGGGATGTCGATGCGGATGCGGTCGCCATCGCGCACCAGCCCGATCACCCCGCCTGCGGCCGCCTCCGGCGAGGCGTGGCCGATCGACAGGCCCGAGGTGCCGCCGGAGAAACGGCCATCGGTGAGCAGCGCGCACTGCTTGCCCAGGCCCTTGGACTTCAGGTAGCTGGTGGGATACAGCATTTCCTGCATGCCCGGGCCACCGCGCGGGCCTTCGTAGCGGATCACCACCACGTCGCCGGCCACCACCGCATCGGCCAGGATGCCGGCCACCGCCGCGTCCTGGCTTTCAAACACGCGCGCGTTGCCCTCGAACACATGGATGGATTCATCCACGCCGGCGGTCTTGACCACGCAGCCATCCACGGCCAGGTTGCCGCGCAGCACCGCCAGCCCCCCCTCGGCCGAGTAGGCGTGGTCCACGCTGCGGATGCAGCCGTCGGCCCGATCCACGTCCAGCGTGGGCCAGCGCGTGGCCTGGCTGAAGGCCACCTGGGTGGGGATGCCGGCCGGACCGGCGCGGAAGAAGTCGTGCACCTGCGCATCGCCGCTCACCGCCACGTCCCAGCGCGCGATGGCGTCGGCCAGCGTGCGGCTGTGCACGGTGGGCACGTCGGTGTGCAGCAGCCCGCCGCGCGCCAGTTCGCCGAGGATGCCGAACACGCCGCCGGCGCGGTGCACGTCTTCCATGTGGTACTTCGGGGTGTTCGGCGCAACCTTGCACAGCTGCGGCACGCGCCGGGACAGCGCATCGATCGCGTGCAGGTCGAAATCCACCTCCGCCTCCTGCGCGGCGGCCAGCAGGTGCAGGATGGTATTGGTCGAGCCGCCCATCGCGATGTCCAGGGTCATCGCGTTCTCGAAGGCGGCATGGGTGGCGATGCCCCGCGGCAGCGCACTGGCATCCTCGCCGCCATACCAGCGGTGGCACAGCTCCACCACCAGCCGCCCGGCGCGGCGGAACAGCTGCTCGCGGTCGGCGTGGGTGGCCAGCGTGGAGCCATTGCCCGGCAGCGACAGCCCCAGGGCTTCGGTGAGGCAGTTCATCGAGTTGGCGGTGAACATGCCCGAACACGACCCGCACGTGGGGCAGGCGCTGCGCTCGTACTCGGCCACCTTCTCGTCGCTGGCGCTGGCATCGGCGGCGATCACCATCGCATCCACCAGGTCCAGCTTGTGCTCGGACAGGCGGGTCTTGCCCGCTTCCATCGGCCCGCCGGAGACGAACACCACCGGGATGTTCAAGCGCAGCGCAGCCATCAGCATGCCCGGGGTGATCTTGTCGCAATTGGAAATGCACACCAGCGCATCGGCGCAGTGCGCGTTGACCATGTACTCCACCGAGTCGGCGATGATTTCGCGGCTGGGCAGCGAATACAGCATGCCGTCGTGGCCCATGGCGATGCCGTCATCGACCGCGATGGTGTTGAACTCCTTGGCCACCCCGCCGACCTGCTCGATCTCGCGCGCCACCAGCTGGCCCAGGTCCTTGAGGTGCACGTGGCCGGGCACGAACTGGGTGAACGAATTGGCGATGGCGATGATCGGCTTGTGGAAGTCGGCATCGGTCATGCCGGTGGCGCGCCACAGGGCGCGGGCGCCGGCCATGTTGCGGCCGGCGGTGGAGGTGCGGGAGCGGTATTCAGGCATGGGGCTGGCAGGATCTGGCGGGCCGTGGGGGCGCGTTTCAGCTCGATTCTGCCGAAAAATTCCGGTTGCGTTTGCAACCGTTGCGCCCGCACTTTCCAGGGCGATTGCTGAAATGCCATTCATGTTTCCGGCGTTGCCGGTTTTGGTTGTTCGCGGCGATCAGGCATGATTGAGGGGATAACCGCATGAGGGGGCACGACGCCATGAAACGTTCCAGGACCACCGCGCTGTTGCTGATGAGCGCCGCACCGCTGCTGTTCACGGCCTGCCAGAAGGACGAGGCGGTCAAGGTGCAGGAAGGGTTGTACACCTCGGTGCAGGCCTGTACCGAGGCGACCGGCGATCCGTCCAGCTGCCGCACCGCCTTTGCGCAGGCGCAGAAGCAGTCGGCCGACGCGGCCCCCAAGTACGCCTCGCGTGAAGCCTGCCAGGCCGACTACAGCGCCGAGCAGTGCGTGGAGCAGAAGACCTCCAGCGGCCACTCGTTCATCGGGCCGATGATGATGGGCTTCTTCATGTCGCAGATGCTCAGCAACCGCGGTGCCGGCCTGGCCCAGGCCCCGGCGGCCAGCCCGGCCTACCAGGACAAGGCCAACGGCTGGGCACGCCCGGCCCCGGGTGGCAGCGGCGGCTTGAATACCGCCAGCGGCATCGGCGCCGGCAAGGCCGGCCTGGCCCCGGTCAACGCCACCCCCAACCGCGCCGTCACCGCCAGCCGCGGTGGCTTCGGCAGCACCAGCAGCGGCCGCAGCAGCGTCGGCGGCTGATCGATGCAGCGTGTCCGCATTGCCGAGCGCAGCCAATGGCGCGCCCGGGCCGAGGAGTCCGGCTTCCGCTTCCACACCATCGACGGCCTGCCGTACTGGGATGAAACCGCGTATTACGCCTTCACCCTGCGCCAGATCGAACAGGACATCGAAGACCCCAGCGCCGAGCTGCATGCCATGGCGATGGGATTGGTGGACGAGGTGGTGGGCAGCGAACAGCTGATGGACCAGCTGGCCATTCCGCCGGCGTTCCGCGACTGGATCGCCGACAGCTGGCGCCGTGGCGAGCCGCACCTGTATGGCCGCCTGGACTTTGCCTACGACGGTACGGGCCCGGCCAAGCTGTACGAACTCAACTACGACACGCCTACGTCGCTGTTCGAGGCCTCGTTCTTCCAGTGGCAGTGGCTGGAAGACCAGCGCAACCAGAACCGCCTGCCGCCCCACGCCGACCAGTTCAACGCGATCCACGAAGCGCTGGTGGACCGCTTCGCACAGCTGGCCGCGCAGTTGCCGCCGCCGCTGTACTTCAGCGCGGTGGGCAGCTCGGAGGAAGACCAGGGCACGGTGGCCTACCTGCGCGACTGCGCGGCCCAGGCCGGCCTGCGCGGCGAGGCGATTGCGATCGAAGACATCGGCCTGTCCGAGGATGGCCGGTTCACTGCGTTGGATGACACGGTGATCGGCAGCCTGTTCAAGCTGTACCCGCTGGAAGACCTGATGACCGAGTCGTTCGGCCAGGCCCTGCCGGGTTCGGGCGTGCAGCTGCTGGAACCGGCGTGGAAGGCGATCCTGAGCAACAAGGGCGTGCTGCCGTTGTTGTGGCAGCGCCACCGCGGCCATCCCAACCTGCTGCCGGCCGAGTTCGACGATGGCAGCGCGCTGCCACGTGGCTGGGTACGTAAACCGCTGTTCTCGCGCGAAGGCGCCAACGTGGCCATGCACCTGGCCGACGGCAGCTGGCAGGAGAGCGAAGGCCCGTACACCGGCCCGGCGATCCGCCAGGCCGCGCACCCGCTCACCGCGTTCGACGGCGGTTACCCGCTGGTGGGCAGCTGGATCGTGGGCGACCAGGCCTGCGGCCTGGGCATCCGCGAAGACAGCAGCCGCATCACCCGCGACAGCGCGCGTTTCGTGCCGCACGCGATCATCGATCAGGCGCCGACGCGCATCTTCGTCTGATGGCGATCCGACGCAACCGCAGCCTGCGACCCGGTGCGCTGGCCGGGCGCCACCTGGACGATGGCCACCGGCTGTGGCGCTATGCCGACCGCATTGCCGTGCGCTGCCACCGCTGCGCCGCGCCCGGTTGGGTAGTGGCGCCCGACAACCGGCCCCGCTTCCGCTGCCTGCACTGCAGCGTGGCGCTGGACGGTGGCTGCGGTTGCGCCCGCTGCGGCCGGGGTGACTGGGTCGGGCCGGTGCGCTACAGCGGTCGCCGGCCCTGCGGCTATTGCGGGCATCAGTGGGTAAGCGCCGATGCGACGCGCCAGGTGGCCTCCCCGGCGCTGCGTACCCTGGCCGCCACCTGCGCCCAGTGTGGACGCAGCAGCGATGTCACGGTGCGTATGATGCAGGCTCGCGGCGCCGACGCGCTGGACCCGCACTTCGGCCTGCCGTTGCTGCTCGTCGAGAAGACCGCCGCTGGCGTGCTGTGGGCCTACAACGCAGCGCACCTGCAGGCCCTGCACGACTATGCCGACGCGCCGCTGCGCGAACGCGCCGGCGTGTCCAACGGCTCCATGTTCTCGCGCCTGCCGCAGTGGATGAAGCTGGCGCGCAACCGCGCGCTGCTGCGCAAGGCCACCACCCGCTTGATGGCCAGGGCCCGGTAGGTCCCGCACCGGGGCGACGCACGCGCGGGTTACAACAACCCGTCGCGCTTGACTGCCAGGTACCGCTCCACCAGCGCGCCGGGCAACGCATCGGCGGTGACGTCCAGCACCATCACCCGGTGGCTGCGCAGGGCTTCATGGGCATCGCCGCGCTGCTGCAGGTAACGCGCGATCGCGCCGGCCTGGGCGGCGTCCTGCAGGGTCTCCACGTCCCTGGCCAGGGCGTCATCCAGCTCGCGCTCGCGCAGGCTGGCCACGCACACCAGGTGCTGGCGCTGCAGCAGCCGCACCGCCGCGAGCAGGTCTTCGATGTCTTCGTCGCGCACGTTGGTGACCAGCATCACCAGCGAACGCCGGCGCTGGCGCAGACAGAGCTCGGTGGCCGCGGCCAGGTAATCGGTGGCGACCGGTCGTGCCTGCAGGTCGTAGCTGGCGCGCAGCAGCCCGTCGATCGCGCCCATGCCGCGCTGCGGTGCCACCCAGCGGGTGTCGCCGCCACTGGCGAACAGGCCCACCCCATCGCCCTGGCGCAGAGCCAGGTAGGACACCACCAGCGATGCGTTGAGCACGTGGTCGAAATGCGACAGCCCGCCTTCGCTGGCCATCATGCGCCGGCCGGTATCGATCATCAGCATCAGCTGCTGGTTCTTCTCGTCCTGGTACTCGCGCGAAATCAGCTTGCGCGCGCGCGAAGTGGCCTTCCAGTCGATCTGGCGCAGGCTGTCACCGATGCGGTACTCGCGCATCTGGTGGAAATCGGTGCCTTCGCCGCGGCGGCGCTTGAGGTGCGCGCCCACCAGCCGCGAGGCCTGTTCGGCGCTGAACAAGGCAAAGCGGGTGAGCGGGGCGAAGTTGGGGTACACGCGTACGGTCAACGCCGGTGGCAGGGTGCGACGCTGCCGCCACAGCCGCCACGGTGCGTGCACGCGCAGGTGCACGCCGTCGAACGCAAAGCGCCCGCGCGCGGTCGGGGTTACCCGGTACTGCACGCTGCTGGCCACCATCGGCTTGAGCACCAGCTGGCGTGGCAGGCCCTGCAGCGCCCACTCGCCCGGCACCAGGTCGAACACATCCACGCGCTGGCGCAGGCTGGATTCCAGGCGCAGCGTCACCGCCCGCTCCACGTTCAGGGCCAGGGCTTCGGGCAGCTCGCGCTGGATGCTGGGCGAGGGTTGCCGCCACAGTCGCAGCAGGTCCACCAGCGCCACCAGCGCGAGCAGCGCACCGGCGGCGTACCACGCCCAGAACGGCCATGCCTGGAGGACCACCACCAGCACCCCGACCATTCCCCAGGCCGAGATCAGCGCAAGCATCAGCGGGGCCGGCCTCATGCGCGCGGCCCGTCATGATCGGCGGTACGCCACGGCTTCATTTGCGCGGTGCTTCCACCTTGGCCAGCAGGGCGTCCAGCGCGTCGTCGGCGCTCTGCCCCTCGATCTGCAGTTCCGGGGCGAGCGCGATGCGGTGGCGCAGCGCCGGCTTGGCGATGTCGCGGATGTCGTCGGGGGTGACAAAGTCGCGGCCTGCCAGCACGGCCTGGGCGCGGGCGGCACGCACCAGCGCGATGCTGCCACGCGGGCCGGCCCCGAGCGCGATGCCCGGCCAGCGGCGCGTTGCGGCCACGATACGGACCGCATAGTCGATCACTTCCGGATCCACCGCGATCGCCGCGGTGGCCTGCTGCAGCGCCACGACCTCGGCGGCGGTGAGCACGCGCGGCACCTGCGACAGATCGAAGTCGGCCGCACTGCGGCCGGTGGTGATCGCATCGACCATGCGCTTCTCGTCTTCCAGCTGCGGGTAGTCGATCAGCACCTTGAGCAGGAAACGGTCCAGCTGCGCCTCGGGCAGCGGGTAGGTGCCTTCCTGTTCAACCGGGTTCTGCGTGGCCAGCGCCAGGAACGGCGGGGTCAGCGCGAACGCCTTGCCTTCGATGGTGACCTGGCCTTCCTGCATCACTTCCAGCAGCGCCGACTGGGTCTTGGCCGGGGCGCGGTTGATCTCGTCGGCCAGCAGCAGGTTGGTGAACACCGGGCCGCGCCGGATCTTGAAGCTCTCCGACTTGGGGTCGTACACCGCATGCCCGCTGACGTCGCTGGGCATCAGGTCGGGGGTGAACTGCACGCGGCCGTATTCCAGCTCCAGTGCCTGGGCGAGTGCGCGTACCAGCAGGGTCTTGCCCAGCCCGGGCACGCCTTCGATCAGCACGTGGCCACCGGCCAACAGCGCGATCAGGATCTGGTCGAGCACCTCGGGTTGGCCGATGAAGGCGCGCCCGACCGCTTCGCGGACCTCATCCACGCGGTCGACCAGGCTGGGACCGGCGATGGCCGGGGCCGGGGCAGGGTCGGGGGAAGACAGCGGCGGCGGCAGGGTCGGCTCGGTCATAGCAGGTTTCTCATCTGGATCAGCAGGCGGATGCGCTCGCGCAGACCGGGAAGGTCGTGCGAGGCCGGGGCGGTCAGGGCGGTGTGGACGCGCGTGTGTGGCCACTGCAGCAGGGTAGCGATGGCGTCCACCTGCGCCTGGCCGCTGAGCGCGGCCGCAGTGGGCGCGCGACGGCGCAGGCGGCCGAGGAAGGCATGCCGGACCGCGTCGTACAACAAGGGCGCCTTGCCATAGCGCAGCAGGTGCTCGCCACTGGCGCGCACGTGCTCCAGCAGCGAGCGTCGCTCCACCGCTGGCGAGGGCAGCAGGCTGCCCATGCGCTGCGAGCGCGTCCACAGCTGCGCCAGCAGGGCCAGCAGCAACGGTACCCACACCGGCCAGCCCTTGAAGAACAACTGCTGCCACAGCGACGGCGGGCGCGACCCGTACACCAGCCATATGCTGCCCTGGCCGTAGCGCGGCGCCAGCAGGTAGCGGGTGAGGTCGCGGTGCGCCTTGTCGTGCAGGCCGTCGACGTAGTCGCCCGGCTTGGCCGTGGGCAGGTCCAGGACCGCAGGGCGACCCTGGCCCTGCATGAAGTCCAGGTCGGCCAGGATGTCCACGCTGCCGCGGCCATGGCGCAGGCGCGCGAACACCAGCCCGTAGGTATCGCCGTCCTCGCCCCAGCTGCGTTCGACGGCCATGCCCGGCGGCGGCGCCACCGCGAAGCGGCGGCCCCGGCAGAACTCCACATGCTGCGGGTCATCGCGCACGTGGAACGGCTGGCAGCCGGTGCCGTATTCGATGCTGTCCACACCAAGGGCCTCCAGCAGCGGTCCGTTGCTGTCGAGCTCGGCCGGTTCGGCCGGCGGCGTGCGCAGCACCAGGTGCCCACCCCGTGCGACCCAGGCCAGCAGCGCCTCGGCGGTGGGTGCCGGCAACATCGCACTGTCCTGCAGCAGTACCAGCGTGTCGGACGGCTGCAGCGGCATGGTGGCCAGGTCCAGGCGCGGCCGCGCGTGCACCGTGATGCCGTCGGCACGCAGCGCCTGGCCCAGCACGTACAGCGGGTTGTAGCTGGCCTCGCCCTGCGGCGGCAGGTGCTCGGTGTGGGTGACCCGTTCGTGGGTGCGCAGGTACGCAATGGTCAGCGGCACGCCCAGCGCGAGCACGCCCAGTACCACCAACAGCCAGCGCAGGCGCGTACTCATGCGCGCCACCGGAACTGCTGCTGCAACGTGCTGGCCAGGGTGTCGAACTCGGCATCGTCGGGCAGGCGCCCGGCATAGGCCGCGTATTGCCAGACCCGCACGATCCGCGCGAACAGGGTGCGGTCGGCTTCTTCGGGCATGCGCCGTGATGCGCGCAGGCACTGCGCCTCGGTCGCGCCCGGCGGCAGGGTGGTCTGCACGCGCTCACTCATCGATTCGACGCTGGCCCGGTACAACAGCGCCAGCGCCTGGCGCGGGCGGCCCTGCTGCCACAGCGCGCGCGCACGCGCGGCCGCATCCGGTGGCACTTCGTCGGGCACGGTGATGGGGTCTTCGACCACCACCGTCTGCGGCGCGCGCTTGCGCTTGCCGGTGCCGCGCAACCACGGCAGCCAGCGCGGCGCGGTGGCTACCAGGGCCAGCAGCAGCACGCCGACCAGGCCCCACAGCAGCCACTCGGCGATCTGCGCCGGCAGCAGCGGTCCCTTGGGGCGGGCATCGCGATCGTCGGTGTTCGGGTCCCTGTCCTTTTTCTTCTTCGCGTCCTTGTCGGCCGCATCCTTGCTGGTCCGCTCCCAGCTGACCACCGTGCGGGTGGGGCTCTGCAGCGGATCCTCGTAGGCGCGCTGCACGGCCTGGCGGAAGCCGGCGGTGTCCACGCTGGCGGTGCCGAACACGCTCTCCGGACGATTGGCCGGATCGTTGTCGTAGGTAAGCAGTACCGCCGCGCTGTCCTCGCCGTCGTCCTCTTCCGCCTCGTCGGGCGCGTCGGGCGCGTCGGGATGGGGCGGGGTGTCCGCGTCCTGCGCGATCACGCTGTCCGGGTCCGGCACCTGTTGCGCGTGCAGCGCGCCACCGGGCCAGCCCAGCACCAGCGCCAGCACCAGCAGCGGCGCGGCCTGCTGCAGGCGGTCGCGCAGGCGCCGGAAGGCGATCTCTACGTCCCAGGCTTCCATCTCGGTGCGTCGGTTGAGGTACAGGCCAAAGCCGGCGCCCACGTAGAACGGCCCGACCAGCCCGGCCGCCAGCCAGCTCACCAGGTTGAAGCCGAGCCTGGCCCATGCCGGGGTATCGCTGCGCACCATCTCCCAGGCCGCGCGCCAGGAGTCGGACAGCAGCTCGAACGGGATGAACATGAAGATGGCGGCGATGGCGCCGCTCACCAGCACCACCTCGAACATCATGCAGGTGCAGGTGAGCACGATCGCGTGGCCGAACGCCCCCCCGGCAATCGCGCGTCGGCGCACGCCGCGCATTTCCGGCTGGCTGCCTTCGAGCAGGTTGACCGGCAGCATCAGCGACCGCATCGGGCTAAAGCGCCGCCAGCCCAGGTAGCCCCAGAAGCCGCTCCAGCCCCAGTGCCGCTGCGCGCGCAGTGCCTGCCACGCGCTGGGCGTATCGCCGAACACCCCGCGCGAGATCACATACAGCGCCACCCGGTCGAACAGCGGCTTGAGCCACCACATCATCAGCCAGGCCAGCCCGAACGCGTCGGCCCACCACGCCAGCGCGTTGACCACGGCAAACACCGGCAGCCCCAGCAGCAGCCACGGCAACCAGATCGCCCGCGCGTGCCGGCGCACCAGTGCGGTGCCCAGTTCCATCGCCTCCCAGCCGCTGCGTGCGCGCAGCACCACGTCGAGCTGGTCAATCCGCATCGGCATTCCCGCGTCCGCCGCGCCACAGCCACAGCAGCACCACGCTCCACAGCACGCCGGCCACGCTGAACTTGCCCCATGCCGGGACGGCGGCGATCGAAGACCAGAAGGCTTCGATGAACGCGGCCACCAGCAGCATCGCGGCCACGCCCAGGCACAGCCGCGCACCGATCGTCCCGCCCTCCACCAGCGCGTCGATGCGACGGCGGCGACCGGGCGCCACCAGCTTCATGCCCAGCTGCAGGCCGGCGCCGCCGGCGATCACGATCGCGGTCAGCTCGAAGGCGCCATGCCCGGCCACGAAACGCCAGAACGGGCCGCCATGGCCGATGTGCTGCAGGTGGCCGGCCACCGCGCCGATGGTGAGCCCGTTGAACAGCAGCACCAGCACCGTGCCGACCCCGGCCAGCAGGCCGCTGGCGAAGGTGCGCAGGCCGATGCTGATGTTGTTCATGATGTAGTGGCCGAACATCATCCAGTCGGTGCCGCTGTCGCGGCCCAGGTCCGGCGAGCCGGGGTCGTACATGCGTTCCATCGCCGCGATGTCGCTGTTGTCCATCAGCAGGTGGATGAACGTCGGATCCAGCTGGGCCAGCAGGAAGCTGGTCACCAGCGGCGCCACGAACAAGCCGGCGGCCAGCCACATGGTGCGCGCCTGGCTGCGCACCAGCTGCGGGAAATCGGCGAACAGGAACTCCACCGCGCGCCGCCATTGCGGCGGCGGGGTGCGATAGAGCAGGCCGTGGCCCTGCTGCATCAGCAGCTGCAGGCGCGCCACCAGCTGCGGGCTGTAGCCACGCTTGCGCGCCAGCGCCAGTTGCTGGCACAGGCGCCGGTAGTGCTGCGGAATGTCCTCGTCGTTGAGGGCGTTGTCGGCCACCTGGCGGCGGGCGCGGCGCGCACTCTCACCGCGCAGCGCCAGCCAGCGTTCCAGGGCCTGCCACTCCTGCTGGTAGCGGGCGACGAACTGTTCCTGCTTCATCGACGCCCCAGCAGCCAGTTGGCCATGGCATACAGGCGCAGCACCCCGACCTGGCCGCCACCGCTGAGCGGCTCCACCAGACTGGCCAGTTCCTGCTGGCGTGCCGACGACAGCCGCGGCGCGCGTTCGGCAAAGGCCACCACGGCGGCCTGCTCGGCCGGTTGCAGCGGCTGCGGCGGCGCCAGCACGCTGTCGATGGCCAGGCTGCCGGGCACGGGGCGGGCACTGTCGTGGATGACCACGGTGCTGGCGACCAGGTCGCCGAGGCGGCGCCCGTGCGGGTCGAACAGGCTCGACAGCAGGCCCAGCGCATAGCCGAACGGCAGCATGTCCACCGTACGCAGCAGGTTGCGGGTGATCGCGGCCATCCAGCCGATCGGCGCGCCATCGCGCGCCACCACGCGCAGGCCCAGCGCGCGCTTGCCCACCGTGCGCCCCCACAGGGCTTCCTGCACGATGGTGTAGGCCCACATCAGCAGGAACATCAGCGCCAGGTACAGGCCCTGGCCGAAGCCGCCGAGGAAGGCCAGCGGTATGCTCAGCACCAGCAGCACCCCGACCCGGATCACGAAGTCGATCAGCCAGGCCAGCGCACGCGGCACCGGGCCGGCGGCCGGCAGATGCAGCGGCACGCCTTCGGGCGTGATCACTTCACGGTAGGTGTCCAGCATCGTCGCGCTCATGCGCGCACGCGGCGGGAAAGGGAATGCCGGAATCCTCTCCGGTCTGCTGCCAGCGGGGGCATGCGGTTCTCGACTGCTTCCTGGTCGGCTGTGGACTTTACCGTGCAGCCGCGCCGATGCCCAGCGCCGCGAGGGGCGGCAGGGCGGATGCGACCACGGCCACCGCGATCAGCCCAGGTACTTGTCCTTGAGCCGCACGTAGTGGTCGGCCGAGTAATGCAGCGATTCGATCTGGCTGGCGGTCAGCGTGCGTACCCGCCGCGCCGGGTTGCCGACCCACAGCTCGCCCTCGCCGACCACCTTGCCCGGGCCGACCACCGCGCCGGCACCGACGAAGCCGTGCGTCTCCACCCGGGCGCCGTCCAGGATGCACGCCCCCATCCCGATCAGGCTGTAATCGCCGATGGTGCAGGCATGGATGATGGTGCCGTGGCCGACCGTCACCCCCTCGCCGATCAGTGTCGGGAAGCCTTCCATGTTGTACGGGCTATGGTGGCTGACATGGATGATGGTGCCGTCCTGGATGTTGCTGCGCGCGCCGATCCGCACGTAGTTGACGTCGCCGCGGATCACCGTGCCCGGCCATACCGACACGTCATCGCCCAGGACCACGTCACCGATGATGGTGCAGGCCGGGTCGATGTAGCAGCGCTGGCCAAGGACGGGACGCTTGTCGAGGAAGGGACGGATCGGGGACATGTGCAACTCCGGCAACGCAGGGGCAGGGACGCGGCCTGCAGCGTTGTCCCGGCCCCCGATGATAACGCGGGGGCGGCGACGCCCGCCGATGGCGTGCATGCCACCGGCGTAGCGCCGACCGTGGGGCGGCTGCCCGGCCCCCGACGGCGGATGTTGCGCCGCCGACCCGCGGTCGGCTCTACCGGGGGGCGTGCGTGGCCAGCATCTGGCGGAACAGCGCGTCCAACGCTCCGCTGTCGCCACTGCCCGACGCCAGCGGCGGCGCGGCATGCTCCATCGCCGCCAGTTCGGCCTCGATGTACGCGCTGATCACGCCGATCCGTGGGCCATCGGCAACTTCGGCGCTGGCCCGCTTCACCACCAGCAGCTGGTCGATCGCCGCGCGCACCGGGCCGTGGGGCAGCAGGCGATCCAGCAGCAGTTCGAAGGCCATCGGCGGCGGATCGGGCTCGCACTCGATCCAGCGGCAGGCCAGCAGCGGGCGAAGCACATACAGGTACTTCTTGGTGCGCACCCGCTCGCCGCGCAGATAACCGCGGAAGTTGGTGCGGGCCATGTTGAGGTAATGCCACCAGCTGCCCAGCGGCGAATGGAACTGCTGCACGGCATCCAGCAGCGCGGCCACCGCCGCATCGTCCTGCCGGTACACGATCGGCGAGCGCAGCCATTCGGACAGGGTCGGGTTGGATTTGGACACCAGCCGCAGTGCCTTGCGCAGGTCCCAGCCGCTCACGTCCAGTTCGTCGTCGATCGGCAATTCGATGACATCCCGCTGTGCCTGGCCGGGCCCGGTGGCTTCGTTGACGCTGAGGTACCACGGTTGGCGGTGCACGTAGATGAAGCGCGCATCGTAATCGCTGTCGGGCGATGAAAACCCCCAGCCGCGACTGCCCGACTCGCACGCCATCAGCACGCGCACGTCATGTACGCGTTCGATGCGCTCCAGTTCGACCATGATCGCGGCGCGCTTGTCCGGCGCGATCGGGTGGATGTCCATGTCTGCTCTCCTGCGTCCTGCAGCGCTGGTGGGGGCGGTGGATCCTGTGGGCCGACCGATGGTCGGCTGCACGGCATCCGGCGCAGCCGACCAACGGTCGGCGCTAGCGGGGTGGGGGTGGCTTCAGGCGGCGCGGATGCGGCGTGCGCGTTCCAGGTGCACCAGCAGCAGCGAGATCGCCGCCGGGGTCATGCCGGGGATGCGCTGGGCCTGGCCGATGGTCTGCGGGCGCACGCGTTCGAGCTTCTGCTGCACTTCGGCCGACAGGCCGCGCACGCCGGCATAGTCGAAATCGCTGGCGATGGCGGTGTTCTCGTGACGCTGCTGGCGCTCGATTTCCTCGCGCTGGCGGTCCAGGTAGCCGGCGTACTTGACCCCGATCTCCACCTGTTCGGCCACCTTCGGGTCGGCCACGGCCGGGCCCAGCGACGGCACCTGCATGAGCTGGGCGTAGTCCAGTTCGGGGCGCTTGATCAGGTCCAGCACGGTGGTTTCGCGGCTGACCGCCACGCCCAGGGTGGCTTCCACTTCGCGGCCCAGTGCATTGCCGGGCGTGGCCCAGAGTGCGCGCAGGCGTGCCGATTCGTTGGCCACCGCATCCTGCTTGGCCTGGAACGCGGCCCAGCGGCGCTCGTCCACCAGGCCCAGTTCGCGGCCGGTGCCGGTCAGGCGCACGTCGGCGTTGTCCTCGCGCAGCTGCAGGCGGTATTCGGCGCGGCTGGTGAACATACGGTACGGCTCGGTGGTGCCATGGGTGATCAGGTCGTCGACCAGCACGCCCAGGTAGGCCTCGTCGCGGCGCGGGCACCAGCCGGCCTGCTCGCGCACGTGGCGGGCGGCGTTGATGCCGGCCAGCAGGCCCTGCGCGGCGGCTTCTTCGTAGCCGGTGGTGCCGTTGATCTGGCCGGCGAAGAACAACCCGGCCACGCTCTTGGTCTGCAGGGTGTTGTCCAGCCCGCGCGGATCGAAGAAGTCGTACTCGATGGCGTAGCCGGGGCGGGTGATGTGCGCGTTCTCGAAGCCGGTGATGCTGCGCACCAGGGCCAGCTGCACATCGAACGGCAGCGAGGTGGAGATGCCGTTGGGATAGATCTCGACCACGTCCAGCCCTTCGGGCTCGACGAAGATCTGGTGGCTGGCCTTTTCGGCGAAGCGCACGACCTTGTCTTCGATGGAGGGGCAGTAACGCGGGCCGATGCCTTCGATCTGGCCGCTGTAAAGCGGCGAGCGGTGCAGGGCGCTGCGGATGATCTCGTGGGTGCGCTCGCTGGTATGGGTGATCCAGCAGCTCACCTGCGCCGGGTGATCGGCCACGTTGCCGAGGAAGGACATCACCGGGCGCGGGTCGTCGCCGGGCTGCTCGGCCATCACGCTGTAGTCCAGCGAGCGGCCGTCGATCCGCGGCGGGGTGCCGGTCTTCAGGCGGTCGATCACGAACGGCCGCTCGCGCAGGCGCGCGGCCAGGGTGGTGGCCGGCGGGTCGCCCATGCGGCCGGCCGCGTACTGGGTCTGGCCGACGTGGATCTTGCCGGCCAGGAAGGTGCCGGCGGTGAGCACCACGGCCGGGGCGTGGAAGGTCAGCCCGGTCTGGGTGACCGCGCCGCGCACGGCGTCGCCGTCGATCACCAGGTCGTCCACCGCCGCCTGGAACACGGTCAGGTTGGGCTGGGCTTCCACGATCTGCCGGATCGCCATGCGGTACAGGTTGCGGTCGGCCTGGCAGCGGGTGGCACGCACGGCCGGGCCCTTGGAGGCATTGAGGGTGCGCCACTGGATGCCGGCGCGGTCGGCGGCCTGGGCCATCGCCCCGCCCAGCGCATCGATCTCCTTGACCAGGTGGCCCTTGCCGATCCCGCCGATGGCCGGGTTGCAGCTCATCGCGCCGATGGTTTCCACGTTGTGGGTCAGCAGCAGGGTGCGCGCACCGCTGCGCGCGGACGCCAGCGCCGCCTCGGTGCCGGCGTGGCCGCCGCCGATGACGATGACGTCGTAGTGGTAGAAGGAGTCGGTCATTGGCGTGGGGCTCGGGGGGCGCACTCGGCCCGGAATCGGCCCTGGAGGCGGGCCGCGGGTGGTGATTTTAGCGCCAATCGTGCCGATCACCGACATCGGCCCTCAAGTTGGCACGTTTTCTGCAGATAACCCAATAGCACCCAGGATGGCAGGCGCCTTGGCGTTACGGACCGGAATTGGAACAGGGGCCGGTCCATGCGCATCCCGGGGAAGCAGAAGGGCCGACAGTCGGGGGACTGTCGGCCCTGTTTTTTTGCCACGCCCGCTGCATCCGCACGGCCCAAAAACAGAAGGCCCCGCCATGGCGGGGCCTTCTGCGTTGTAGGTGCCGACATCCGTCAGGGCCGGAACAGGGGGGATCCAGAGTTTCCCGGCGGATATCGACATAGAGCTGAATGTGACGCGCCGTGTCGTTTTTGTCACTTTGCGACAGAAGCGGTCACCACCCCCCTAGATTGAACCCGGTGGGTGGTGAAAATCAAGATGGATCAGGGCTCAACTGTGCGCTGGTTCAAATTGTTCATGTTCCGCCACGGCGAACCGTTGGATCGCTGGGCCGGGCGTGGTGCCTGCGCCGGTCGAGCCTGGGGCGGCGGCGACGGGCGCTGCTGCTGCGGCGGGCGACCGACCGAATCCATGTTCCGCCACGGCGAGCCCCCGTTGTAGGACGGACGCGGGCGATCCGGACGCACCGGCGGATTGCCGCCGTTGCCCGGGCGCGGCGGCGGGCGGTGGTTGTGATGCGGCGGGCGGTAGTTGGGGTAGGGGCGGTAGTTGGGGTAGCCGTAGCCGCCGCCGTAATACCCGCCGCCGTAGTAGCCGCTGCCATAGCCGTAGCCATTGCCGTAGCCGTAGGGATAGCCATAGGGGTAGCGGTACTCCACCGACGGCGCACCGTGGTAGTAACCGCTGCCACCGCCGCCGCCGACATAGTCGTAGGTGGCGCAGCCGGACAGGGCCAACAGCAGGCCACCGGCGAAGATCAGGCGCATTTTCATGATGGGGTCCCCCCGAGGGTATGGAGCCAGCTTCAGCCCGGCGCATTGAATCGGCCCTTAACTCAGCCCCGATCCGATGAATGATTGCCATGGTGTCACGCCGGGGCGGGGCGATGCGAACCGTGGGCATACGTTAATCTTGCGTCATGAGCGATTCACCCTTGCCCTGTGTCGACGACCTCCTGGCGGCCGCCGCACGCATCGCCCCGCATGCCAGCGTGACCCCGGTGCTGCACTCGCATGTGCTGGACGGGCTGGCGGGCGCGACGCTGGCGTTCAAGGCCGAACACCTGCAGCGCGGCGGCGCGTTCAAGTTCCGCGGTGCCTGCAATGCGGTGTGGTCCCTGGATGCCGACCAGGCCCCGCGCGGGGTGGTCACCCATTCATCGGGCAACCACGGCGCCGCGCTGGCGCTGGCCGCGCGCACCCGCGGCATCGCCTGCAACGTGGTGGTGCCCGAGGGCGCGGTGGCGGCCAAGCTGGCCAACATCGTCCGCCATGGCGCCACCATCTGGCGCTGCGCGCCGAGCATCCAGGCCCGTGAGGCGATGTGCCTGGAGGTGCAGGCGCAGACCGGCGCCAGCCTGGTGCATCCGTATGCCGACCCGCGGGTGATCGCCGGCCAGGGCACGGCCGCGCTGGAACTGCTGCACAGCCACGGCCCGCTGGACGTGCTGGTGGTGCCGGTGGGCGGCGGCGGCCTGGCCGCCGGGACTGCCCTGGCGCT
>DJBL01000041.1:42437-42645 GCA_002435595.1 Stenotrophomonas maltophilia | reverse complement strand
AAACCCTCATCGCCGTCTCCGGCCAAGGTCATGCTGCCATCGCGCGAGGATCCCCCACGTCCGGTCGATAGGGACGCGACCCTACCTCGCGGTGTCTGCCCGGTAGGGTCGCATCCCGATCGACTGCCGATCGCCTGCGCCACGCCCGGTAATGGCATGGAAACCATCAACGCCGTCTCCGGTCAAGGGTCATGCCGCCATCGCGCGA
>DJBL01000041.1:0-42187 GCA_002435595.1 Stenotrophomonas maltophilia | reverse complement strand
CCCTCTACGTACGGTAAATACGAATGCGCCCGACCTCGCGGCGTCTGCCCGGTAGGGTCGCATCCCGATCGACTGCCGACCGCCTGCGCCACGCCCGGTAATGGCATGAAAACCATCAACGCCGTCTCCGGCCAAGGGTCATGCCGCCATCGCGCGATCGATAGGGATGCGACCCCACCGCGTAGCCCTCGCGCTGTTGGGTGCACACCGGCCGGGCATGTAGCGGGTGCCGTACGCAATCCCATCGCCATGCCCTGCGCCTGGGGCCGGGTCAGGCAGGGTCGGATTCGCTGGACGCCACGCCCGCCGCAACCGCACCACACAACCCCAGATCCCATGCCAACCCGACCAGGGTCGGGTCCATTGCCCCGGGCAGGGCGTCGATGCGGATCCCGCCGTCGGCGTGCAGCTGCACCAGCTCACGTTGGGCCAGTGCCTCCAACTGCGCCAGCAGTGCACGGCCTTGAAGCGGCGGGGCGGTGCTGGCGGTGGCCGCAGGCACGTCGACGCCATCGGGCAGCACCGGTTCGGTCACGGTGGCGGGCGAGGGCGCAGCAGCGGTGAAGGTGTTCAACAGCATCGGTCGATCATCTGCAGCCAGGGCGGGTGTTGCAAGCACAACGGCCCCGGGGAAACCGGGGCCGTTGTTCGTGCCGGAACCGGCACGGGTCATGTCGATCAGAACAGCTCGACCGCGCCAGCGGCCATGCTCTGCTGGGATACCGGCTTGTGCGGCGGGCGTTCCCATTCGCTGCGCATCTCGCGCAGGCGGCTGCCGGTGCGCTGCAGGGCACTGAGCACTTCTTCGTCGAACACCCCGCCATTGCGGTGCAACAGCTCCTGCAGGGCCACCGCTTCGCGGTTGATCGAGGTCAGGCGATCCAGGTGGGTGTGCACGCCGCCCAGGGCCTGGGTGGCGATGTCCTCGAACTGCAGGGCGCGCACCGCTTCGGCCACGCTGCTGTCGATGGCACGACCGCACTCGGAGATCTCGCGCATCCCGTCACCCAGCGAGGCATTGATCTGGGCCACGTTGTCCAGCATCTGCGCCGCTTCGTGGCGTGCTTCGCGGGAGCGGTCCATGTCGCGGGAGGCCATGTTGGAGACCGTCTCGCGCACCTTGGCGATGGCATCCTTGGAGCTGTGCGCCAGCTTGCGGATCTGCTCGTTGAAGGTGGTCGAGCGCTCGGACAGGTTGCGGACCTCGTCGGCGACCACCGCAAACCCGCGGCCGGCCTCACCGGCACGGGCGGCTTCGATGGCGGCGTTCAGGGCGAGCAGGTTGGTCTGGTCGGCGATCGACTTGACGTCCTCCAGCAGCGCGAAGATGCCATCCAGGTGCTGGGCCATCTGGTCGATGTGCTGCACGGTGTTGCTGCTTTGGCCGCTGACCTGTTCCAGCGCCTCGACAAGCTGTTCCATGCGATGGCTGGCATGTTGGGCGAAGCGGGCCACGTCGACGCCGGCGCCGCCGTCTTCACCGGCACGGTCGACGATGCGGGCCAGGGCCTGGCTCTGCTGGCGCGACTTGCGGTTCATGGCATCGAAGCTGCCACCCAGGCCGCTGACGGCCTGGCGGATCAGATCACGGGCGCGTTCGATCTCGCCGCGGGAGCCGTCGATTTCGTTGCCGACGAACGAGCGCAGCTCGGTCAGCAGCTGGTCCTGTTCACGCATGACGCGGGCGTGTTCCGGGGAGCGCTGGGTCTGTGCGCGGGCGGTCCACCACGCAAAACCCAGCCAGCTGAGCGTCATCGTGGTCAGGATCGCCCAACGCAGGGCGGCAGGCCATTCGAAGCCGATGGCGAAGGGGAGGAGCAGGGTCAGGACCAGGGGGGCGGCCAGACGGATGAAGATGCGTGAGTACATGGACGTTCTCGGGAAGTGCACGGTTGATGTATCGGCCGTACCCCCGTTTGCTTTAGTGCTGCACTGCACATTGGCGCAAAAACCGTACGTTGCCCCCGTGCGGGTCAGCGCAGCTGGCGGTCCACGGCCTCGATCATCGCCTTGCGCGCGAACAGGAAGTCCCAGTACTGGCCACCGGTCTGGCGCCACAGCACGGCCGAGCGGACCGCCGCCAGCAGCAGGGCGCGGATCTCGGCCACCACCCCGGCCTGGCCCAGGTAATGCGGGTTGCCCTGGACCATCACCCGCGGCTTGAGGTGGCTGATGGTGTCCGCATACAGCCCGCCCAGCGCCGCCAGCACGTCCGGATGGGCGCTGTCGTTCAGCTCGGTGGCCTGGCGCCTGGCGCGCTCGATGCCCTGGCTGACCTTGTCCACCACCGCGGCTTCGCGTACGAACCGGCGCTCCAGCTGCAGCACTGCCAACGCCAGGCGCGGCAGCATCTCGTCCTGGCCCTGGCTGCGGAAATAGTTGTGCAGCAGGCGCAGCCCCGGGGCCACGTTGGCCGGGCTGCCGTAGATGGCTTGCGGGCTGTCGGCGTCGATGCGGAACACGCTGTCGATCGCCGTGCGCACCACGGCCGCTTCGGAGTGGCCGGTTTCGGCGATGCGGCGCACCTGCTGCAGGGCCTGGGCGATGCCGGCCAAGGCAAGTACGCGGTCGTCGACGGAAAAACTCATGCAGCAGATACCTCAAAAGGAGAAGGAACGGTCCGCAGCCGCTGTTCCAGCGGCGCATCGGTGGCGGCGATCACCGCGCCACCCAGGCAGACCTCATCGTCATACAACACCAGCGATTGACCGGGGGTGACGGCCCGTTGCGGGCGCTCGAAGCGGACCAGCAGGGTGCCATCGTCGTTCACCTGCACCTGGCAGGGCTCGTCGGGCTGGCGATAGCGGGTCTGGGCGGTGCAGGTGAAGCGCCGCGCCGGCGGCGCGCCGGCGATCCAGTGGGCGGTCTCCGAATGCAGCTGGCTGGAGAGCAGCCACGGGCTGTCCCGGTCCTGGTCCACGTACAGGATGTTGCTGGCCACATCCTTGCCGACCACATACCACGGTGCCGCCGGCCGGCCGCGCACGCCGCCGATGTTCAGGCCCTCGCGCTGGCCCAGGGTGAAATAGAACACGCCGGGGTGCTCGGCGATGAGGGTGCCGTCCGGGTCACGGATCTCCCCGGTCCGGGCCGGCAGGTAGCGGCCCAGGAACTCGCGGAAGTCGCGCTCGCCGATGAAGCAGATCCCGGTGGAATCCTTCTTGGCATGGGTCGGCAAGCCCGCATCGCGGGCGATCCGGCGCAGGTCGTTCTTCTGCAGCTCGCCGATGGGGAACAGGGTGGCCGCCAACTGGGCCTGGCCCAGCTGGTGCAGGAAATAGCTCTGGTCCTTGCTGCGGTCGGCGCCGCGCAGCAGCGCCCAGCGCCCGCCGAGCTGGGCCACGCGGGCGTAGTGGCCGGTGGCGATGCGCTCGGCCCCCAGCTCGCGGGCCGCGTCCAGGAAATGCTTGAACTTCACTTCGCGGTTGCACAGCACGTCCGGGTTGGGCGTGCGCCCGGCGGCGTACTCGGCCAGGAAGTGCGCAAACACGCCCTGCCAGTACTCGCTGGAGAAGTCGCGGAAGTGGAAGGGGATGCCGAGCAGGCCGCAGACGGCCACCGCATCGCGGCGATCGTCCTCGGCGCGGCAGTCGCCGCTGCCGTCATCGGCCCAGTTCTGCATGAACAACCCGGCCACCGGCTCGCCCTGCTGGACCAGCCGCCAGGCCGCAACCGACGAATCCACGCCGCCGGAAACGCCCACCATGATCCGCGGGGTGCTCATGCCCCCTCCTTCAACAGCGACAGCGGGTGGCGTTGGCCGCCCAGGTAGTCCTGGACCACCTGGGCGACCAGGGGGCTGCGCAGGCGCGCCGGGTCGGCCAGCAGCTCGGCCGGGGTCAGCCACAGGGCGCGCACGATGCCCGCATCCAGCGCCCGCTCCGGGTCGTGTGCCAGCGGCTCGGCGGCAAAGGCAAAGCGCAGGAAGGCGGTGCCGTCCGGGGCGGTCCACTGATAGAGGCCGATGAAGGCGTTCAAACGCACCTCCCAGCCGGATTCCTCCAGGGTCTCGCGCAGCGCCGCAGCAGCCAGGCTCTCGCCCGGCTCCAGGTGCCCGGCCGGCTGGTTGAGCACCAGGCGGCCGTCGATGCGCTCTTCCACCAGCAGCAGGCGCCCGTCATGCACCACCACCGTGGCGACGGTGACATGCGGCGTCCAGCGCGGGTCCGGCACGGCAGTCACCTCAGTACTCGTCCGCCTGGGTCAGCTCGGCTTCCATCGCATCGGCGGTGCGCATGGCCGCGTCGATGGCGTCGCTGAGCACGTCCTTGTTGGCGTTGGCGTCCACCTTGACCACGAACATGGCCAGCTGGTCCTGCTTGACCCAGCCGCCCAGCTTGGCGTCCTGGGAATCTTCCAGCAGCCGATTGGCCACCTCGGCCGGGAACTGCTTGCCCGGGGCGGTGTAGCCCGGGGACCAGATCTCGCGGATCTTGTGGCTGCCGTACTCTTCCACCGCCGAACGGACGAAAACCAGCTGGCTGCGGTCGTCGCCGGCGTCGAAGACCATCTTGTAGTCGCCGTCCTCGTCGATCTCGTAGGGGTACTCGAGCTGCTTGAGCACCTTGCCGACAGCCTTGTCGGGTTCGGCTGCGTGCGCGCCGAACACGGTGGCGGACAACAGCAGCGCGGTGACGATCCTTTTCATGAAATCCCTGTGAAAGTGTGGGTGGGGGAGATTGTGAAGCATGCAGATTGTGAAGGTCGACAGAGGCAACGTCCAATCCGGCCATTCCAATCCCGCTATAATGGACCGATGCCTCGCCCGCCTTCCCAAGAACCCCACCACGATCACGGCGTCATGCTGGAACCGGCCCGGCCGGAGGTGGCTCCGCCGCCGTTCTACCAGGTGATGCTGCTCAATGACGACTACACCCCGATGGACTTCGTGGTGACCGTCCTGCAGAGCTTCTTTGCCATGGACCTGGACAAGGCCACCCAGGTGATGCTGCACGTGCATACCCGCGGTCGCGGGGTGTGCGGGGTGTTCACCCGTGAAGTGGCCGAATCCAAGGTTGCCCAGGTCAACGAGTTCTCGCGCATGAACCAGCATCCGCTGCTGTGCACGATGGAAAAGACCGGCGCCTGAGCCCGCAGGGCCGGCCACCGGGCCGGCTACAGGCGCTGCAGCGCCATCCTCGCCACCGCCAGGTCCACCGTGGCCGGCTCCCCATCGGCCAGGAACCACACCGCCGACAGCCCGGCGCTGGCCGCGATCCAGCGCAGCAGGCGCTGCCGCTCCAGCCCCGCCAGGGCACATACCTGCGCCAGCCGCCGCTCGAACACCGCCTCGCCGGTGGCCACGTGGATGCCCGGGCCGCACAGGTCCGGATTGCAGAACAGCACCGTGTAATCAAAGGCGCGCTCGCCGAACAGGCGCTTGGGGTCGATCGCCAGCCAGCCCCGTGGCCCACCATCTAGCACGTTGTCATGGTGCAGGTCGCCATGCAGGGGCAGGGCCTGTACCTGATCGGCCAACAGTGCCTGCGCCAGTGAACTGCACTGTTCCAGCAGTGGGGTGAGCGGCAGGGGCGGCTGCAGCAGGTCGGCGAACCACGCCTGCAGGTCCAGCAGCCCCGGCGGCCGCGGGCCGCGCGGTCGGTGCAGGCGCGTGGCCACCGCGCACAGGATCCGGGTCGCCTGGGCGTCGTCGCCGCCCACCGACATCGCGCGCAGGCTCTGCCCGGGCAGCACGCGCTCCAGCAGCACCGCCTCGTGGTCGTGGGCCAGCAGTCGCACTGCGCCATCGCCGTCCCACCAGCGCAGCAGGCGATGGCCGTTGCGCTCCTCCTTCTCCGTGCTCACCTTCAACATGGCAGCGGTGCCGTCGGGGAGGCGCACCGGCCACAGCCGGGCATGCGCCGTGGTGATGACATCGCCATCACGCACAAGCTGCCATTTCCTGAGCTGGAGTTCGGGCATGATGGAGTCGCTGGGAAGGCCTGGGGATCCGGGCGTGGCTGGACTGCTAACGCCGTCTGAACGCACCGATCCGCTAGGGTGATGGAAATTGCGCAGCTAGGCCGCATATTGTTCCCAACTGCCGCCGGAGTAGAACATGTTCAGTAAAGACCTCGAACACACCATCGGTCAGTGCTACAAGCGCGCCCGTGAGGCCCGGCATGAGTTCATGACGGTGGAACACCTGCTGCTGGCACTGCTCGACAACCCGTCCGCCCAGGCCGTCCTGAAGGCCTGCGGCGCCGATGCCGAGCGCCTGCGCCAGGAGCTGGAGCAGGCCATCGAGGCCTCGGTCTCGCGCCTGGCTGAAGACGATGGACGCGACACCCAGCCCACCCTGGGCTTCCAGCGCGTGCTGCAACGCGCCGTGTACCACGTGCAGTCCTCGGGCAAGAAGGAGGTCACCGGCGCCAACGTGCTGGTCGCCATCTTCGGCGAGAAGGACTCCCACGCGGTGTACTACCTCAACCAGCAGGACGTGACCCGGCTGGATATCGTCAATTACCTCTCCCACGGCATCGCCAAGCTCGGCGAAGACGGCGAAGTGCCGCCGGCTGCCGACGGCGAGGGCCGCGCCGAGGGCGGGGAGGGCGAGGGCAAGGGCGATGCGCTGGCCGAGTTCGCCAGCAACCTCAACGAGGCCGCCCGCAACGGCCGCATCGACCCGCTGGTCGGGCGTGCCGACGAGATCGAACGCACCATCCAGGTGCTGTGCCGCCGCCGCAAGAACAACCCGCTCTACGTGGGCGAGGCTGGCGTGGGCAAGACCGCCATCGCCGAGGGCCTGGCCAAGCGGATCGTGGAAGGCTCGGTGCCGGACGTGCTGGCCGACGCGATCATCTACTCGCTGGACCTGGGCGCGCTGGTGGCCGGCACCAAGTACCGCGGCGACTTCGAAAAGCGCCTCAAGGGCGTGCTGACCGCACTGAAGAAGATGCCCAACGCGGTGCTGTTCATCGATGAGATCCACACCATCATCGGTGCCGGCTCGGCGTCGGGCGGCACCATGGACGCCTCCAACCTGATCAAGCCGGCGCTGGCCTCCGGCGAGCTGCGCTGCATCGGCTCGACCACCTTCCAGGAATACCGCGGCATCTTCGAGAAGGATCGCGCGCTGGCGCGGCGCTTCCAGAAGATCGACATCGTCGAGCCCACCGTGGGCGAAACCTACGAGATCCTGCAGGGCCTCAAGCCCAAGTACGAGGCGCACCACGGCGTGACCTACGCCGATGACGCGCTGCAGGCGGCGGTGGACCTGTCGGTCAAGCACATCGGCGACCGCCTGCTGCCGGACAAGGCCATCGACGTGATCGACGAGGCCGGCGCCCGCCAGCGCCTGCTGCCCGAGGGTGAGCGCAAGGAACTGATCGACATCGAGGAGATCGAGACCATCGTCGCCAAGATGGCGCGCATCCCCGCCAAGCAGGTCAGCGCCACCGACAAGGACGTGCTGCAGCATCTGGAGCGCAACCTGAAGATGGTGATCTTCGGCCAGGATCCGGCCATCGAGACCCTGTCCTCGGCGATCAAGCTGGCCCGCTCGGGCTTGGCCAACCCCGAAAAGCCGATCGGCAACTTCCTGTTCGCCGGCCCCACCGGCGTGGGCAAGACCGAGGTGACCAAGCAGCTGGCGCTGCAACTGGGCATCGAGCTGGTCCGCTTCGACATGAGCGAGTACATGGAGCCGCATTCGATCAGTCGCCTGATCGGTGCGCCCCCGGGCTATGTCGGCTTCGACCAGGGCGGCCTGCTCACCGAGAAGATCGTCAAGACCCCGCACTGCGTGCTGCTGCTGGACGAGGTGGAAAAAGCCCACCCGGACATCTTCAACATCCTGCTGCAGGTCATGGACCGTGGCGTGCTCACCGATACCAACGGGCGCGAGGCCAACTTCAAGAACGTGGTGCTGGTGATGACCACCAATGCCGGCGCGGCCCAGGCTTCGCGTCGTTCGATCGGCTTCACCCGGCAGGATCACGCCACGGACGCGATGGAGATCATCCGCAAGAGCTTCACGCCGGAATTCCGCAACCGCCTCGATGCGGTGGTGCAGTTCCAGCCGCTGGGCTTCGAGCACATCCTGCGCGTGGTCGACAAGTTCCTGATCGAGCTGGAGATGCTGTTGCAGGAAAAGCACGTCAGCCTGTCGGCGACCCCGACCGCGCGCGACTGGCTGGCCCGCCACGGCTTCGATCCGCTGATGGGTGCGCGCCCGATGGCACGCGTGATCCAGGACAAGGTCAAGCGCCCGCTGGCCGACGAGCTGCTGTTCGGCAAGCTGGTCAACGGCGGCCGGGTCAGCATCGACGTGCGCGACGACGAGTTGTTCGTGGAAACCCAGGCCGAACCGGAACGCCGCCTGCCGGCAACCGTGTAAGCCTGCGCGGCAGGTTACGACGCTTGCACAGGAAAGCCCCGAAAGGGGCTTTCCTGCTATTGGCGCCTGGCTGCCGGATCAGCGCGCGCGTGCGCGTGCCCGGGCCGAGAACTGCGCCGGGGTGATCGACTCCAGCGCTGCCACTTCGCACTTCTGCGATTTGGTCACCACGCTGCTCACGCCGCCGCCGCACAGCTGGCCCTCGCGGTCGGGGGTGACGAAGCTGAAGGTCCTGGACTGGGCCACGCTGCTGCAGTTGTCCTTGAAGCGCACGATGTAGTGCTGGTCGGCGTTGCGCAGCAGCATGTCGCGCTCGGCGCCGGCGCGGACCACCTGCTGGTCGGTAGACAGGGTGATGCACTCGCTGGCCGAGGCGGCGGCCGGTTCTGCGGCATGGGCCGAGGGGGCCAGGCAGGCGGCGGCGATCAGCAGCGACAGGGTCAGGCTCTTCATGGCGGGGGCCGGGGTGGCGATCCGGAGTGGACCGGCAGCCAGCGTGACCGACAGCGCGCCAGGGCGAATCTGCAGCAAGGCAGCCTGACCGATGTCAGGGTGCACAGGGTCAGGGTGCCGCTTGGCAGGGGGTGGCCGGTTTTTCCCGCCCACGCAAAAAGGCCAGCTCCCTGGCTGGCCTTCTGGCGGGGCTTCTGAAGGGAAGCCGCCCCGAACCGCTTACTTCATGCGGTACGTGATACGACCCTTGGTCAGGTCGTAGGGCGTCATTTCGACCTTGACGCGGTCGCCCGTCAGGATGCGGATGTAGTTCTTGCGCATGCGGCCGGAGATGTGGGCGATGATTTCATGCCCATTTTCCAGTCGGACGCGGAAAGTGGTGTTCGGCAGCGTCTCGCTGACGGTGCCTTCGAACTCGATGGAGTCGTCTTTCGACATGTAGTCCTGTGCAGTTCTGTAAACGGCCGAGCTGGCCTTAAGAGCGGGCATTTTACGCGCTCTTCCCCCTGGATGCAAAGTTTGTGTTAATCGGACGCGTTCAGCGGCCCGGGCAGTGCCGGCCCCGCGCCTGGCGCCAGGCAGTCCCCCGGCGCGGCGGGGGCGCCACTCGTTGGCCGTCCTCCGCGATCGGTCGATGTCAGGCCAGCGCTGCCGCGTCCAATGTACCGAAGGCCTGCGTCCAGGTCCCGGGCGCCTGGCCAGCGCTCACCTGACCGCGCACAACCTGCAGAAATCGCGCCCGTGGCCAGTGTTCGGCGCCCATGCGCAGCAGGTGATCGTTCTCCACCTGCGCGTCGATCAGTGGCCAGCCCCACTGCCGCAAGCGGTGCGCCAGGCCGGCCAGGGCCACCTTGGAGCCGCCGCTGACCGCGCTGAACATGCTTTCCCCGAAGAACATCCGGCCGATTGCGACGCCGTAGATGCCCCCCACCAGGCGGTCGGCGCTGAACACCTCCACCGAATGGGCGTAGCCCAGTGCATGCAGGTCGATGTACGCCGCCTGCATCCGGCTGGTGATCCAGGTGCCGTCCTGGCCCGGCCGCGGGCTGCCCGCGCAGGCGGCGATCACCTCGGCAAAACAGGTATCGGCCCGCACCACCCAATCGCTGCCGCGCAAGCTGCGCCGGAACCGGCCGGACAGGTGCACGCCCTCGGTGCGGAACACCATGCGCGGATCCGGCGACCACCACAGCAGCGGCTGGCCCTCGGAGAACCACGGGAACACGCCGCCGGCGTACGCATTGAGCAGGCGCACCGGCGACAGATCGCCGCCGACGGCGAGCAGGCCATCGGGCTGGCGCAGCGCGGTCTCGGCGGGGGGGAAGGGGGCGTCCGGCGCATCGGCCAGTCGCCAGGGCAGCTGGCGGGTCATGTCGACATTGTATTCGTGATGTCTGGCACCATCGGCGGCCCCGCAAGGAGCCCTGCATGAGTGACTCGATCAGCGCGATTCTCGATCTGCATGATGCGCGCCGCACCCGCAATGACAGCCTGGACAGGCTGCTGGACCTGGCCCGCGAGCACCGCGACCAGTTGGGCGCGCTGATCCTGCAGGCCCTGGCCCGGCCGTCGCCCGGCTCCACCTTCCTGGACATGGTGCTGGACCTGCTGCCCGATGACGCGGTGGCCACGGTCTGTGCCGATGCCTGGCGCCGCTACCGGCACGGTGAGCGCGGCGAACTGCTGACCAGCGTGCTGGAGTTCGCCAGCTACCAGGCACCGCACGTGCTGCAGGATGATTGGGCGGCGCTGCTGGAGATCGCCATTGAAGATGAGATCCAGCTGGCCGCACAGGTGTGGCAGGCGCTGCCGCCGTCGGTGGCAGCGCAGTGGGCGCAGCGGTTGCTCGACGCCGGCGATGCAGGCGAGCTGGCGCGGGCCAAGGCGGTCTTGTTGGCCGCGCGGCCGGAAAGCTACGCCGCCGCGCGCGGCTACCTGGCCGACTGGAGTGGCCTGGATCCGGCCACGTGGGCGCATTGGGCCGGCCTCGCCGACGGCCCGCGACCGCATCGCCTGCACGGTCTGCAACCGCTGCACCTGCGCTTTGGACGCCAGCAGCATCGTGCACAGATCGCGGACGAGCCGAGCTGGCGCAGGGCCATCTGGCGGCTGCATCCCACCTGGCACGGCGGCCAGGTTCGTCACCCTGGCCGCATGGGCGGAGCGCTGGACGCTGTGTGCGGCAGCTGCCACGCACCGTTGCAGCGCCTGCTGGAGACCGAGGCATCGGCCGTGCAGGCCGGTGCTGCCGGTGCGATAACGTTTGGTCTGTGCCTGGACTGCTGTGGCTGGGAAGACCCGCCCGTGCGCTTCTATCGGCACGATGCGCATGGCATGCCGCGCTGCCATCCGCGCCAGCACCGCGAGGTGCCTGCCACCCCCACCGACAGCGGCGACCTGATGCAGGCCGAGGTCGGCCTTGCGGCCCTGGAGGGTGAGCGCTGGCGGCAGCAGGACTGGGGCCAGTCCAATCATCGCCAGAATCTCTCGCGTGTCGGCGGACCGCCGAGTTGGGTGCAGGGTGCGCACTACCCCGCCTGCCTCGACTGCGGCAAGCCGATGCCCTTTGTGATGCAGCTCGATTCGACCTTGCCGACCACCGGCGAAGGCACGCTGCTGTGGGGGAGCGGTGGCATGCTGTACACCTTCTGGTGCGGCGGCTGTCAGGTCAGTGCGCACTTCTGGCAATGCACCTGAGGCAGCCTCAGGACCATGCCCCTGCAGTTCCTGCCGGTAGCGCCGCACGTCGCGCTGCGCCTGGCGGCACCATTGCTTCAGCGTCTCGGCGAACCCGGCATCGGTCACCCAGTGCCGGCTGCGCACCAGGGTCGGCAGGAAGCCGCGCGCCAGCTCGTGTTCCCTGCGCGCCCGGCTCGAAGGGGGCCACGCCTTGGGACGTAGTCCAGGCCATGGCGGACCTGCGCGTTGGCCCAGGCGTGGTCGAACACGGACGCGCCGTGTGAGTTGTCCTTCAGGTAGCCCGGTCGCCCGCCCCTGAAAAATGGGTGCGCTGAAGCTGGGTCAATACCTTCCGCCGATGCGATTGAAACCTTGTGCAGCCCCTGCCGGAAAATGGGCGTAAGCGCACCTCATGAGGAAGAGGCCGAAGGCAGGGTAGTGGTGCGCATGCCGCATTACGGGCCAGAGCGCCACTTACAACATCATCGGGGAACGTCACATGGGGAAAACTTCACGCCTGCATCGCGTCGCACTGGCGGTACTCGTCGCATGCACCTGCCTGCCGAGCGGGGCATCTGCGCGCCAAGGTTCTTTGTCGGACGCTGTCGATACTGACGCAGCGCTGGACCTTCTGCTTACCCGGGAGGCGCAGCGGCTTCTGGATGCACACGGCATCAAAGCACGTCGGCCAGCAAGCGTTACGGTCGCCGTTGAGGTGGATATCAGAAAGAGCGTGCTGACCATCAACTTCGGGCGTGGCTTCCTTTCCACGGAGGAAGATGGCTCTACAGAGGAAGTGGTGCAATACATCGAGAACACCTTGGGTGCATATGCAAACCGGGCAGGTCTTGATGAGGTGGAGGTCAGGATCCTGTACGAAGGAAAGCCCTTCGAGCACTACTTTCCGGGCATGCCTGCCGCGGGTGTGGCGGGCAGGGCGGTGGCCGCAGCAGCGGGAGAGGTGCTGGTTTCAGCGGGCCATGGACTGGTCCGCGTCCATCCGGGAGGTGAGTGGGAGTTTCAGCGCCCCATGTCGCATGGCGTGCAGGAAGACCTGATCACGCCAGGTTATGCGGATGAGCTGCAGCACCTGCTTGGGGAGAGGGGTCGGTTGGTTGTGCACCGGGTGCGGCGAGCCGGGGATGACCTTCATCCCGAATCCATGCGCGGGTGGCGGGAAATGTCCGCGCGCTATCACCTTAAGGCCTTGCTGCCGGAGCGTGCAGATATCTGGAATCATTTCATAGGCAGTACGGCGAGCGACCGTGAGGTAAAGGATGACATCCGCGCGCGGCCTTACTATGCGAATCACCTCGGGGTTGAGGGCATGATCAGCATCCATACCAACGCGGACGACAGTCAGCTCGCGCGCGGCGCGAGGGTGTACTACCACCCGAGAAAGCCGAACGACCGCGAGCTGGCCTCGACGGTGTTGTGCTACGTGAAGGAAGTGGTAACGGCCCAAGAAGGTTTCGGCAGCTTTCCGGTCTCGGCCATGCCCGCAGCCGCAGCGCATGGTGAAAACGGGTTTGCTGGCATGCCTTCAATCATAGTGGAAGTGGCCTTCCATACGAATGCCGCTGATGCCTTGGCGCTGCAGGATCCGGTGTTCCGGACAGCCTCGATGAAAGGCGTGGAAAAGGGCTATCGTCTCTACCGGGAAGGCAAGGGCTGCAAGCCGCTCAAGGGCGAGCCCATTGAAGCGATCAGCATGTCGCAGGGCACGGTCCGCGAGGTGGATGTTCCCTTCGAGGGCTACCCGCAGTACCCGCTGCGCGTGGTGACCCGCAATGTTGGTTGTCCACCCGGCTGGGTCTGCGAAGGAAACGAGGTCACGATCGAGGCCCCGCAGGAGGCGCCCATCAGGATTGCACTGAGGTGTAACAACAATGGCTCCGCGCCCTTGTTCTGGGAAACGTCGCTGGTCGATGACGATGGGGTTGCATCGGCGCCGGTTCGCCATCAACAGCAGTGCTTGCGGAGTTCGTAACGGGGGGCGGCCAGGAACATGCGTTCCCCGAAGAAACATGCGGCCGATCGCAACGCCGTAGATGCCGCCTGCCAGGCGGTCGGGGCTGAGCACCTTCACCGAATGTGCGTAGCCCAGTGCATGCAGGTCGATGTACGCCGCCTGCATCTGGCCGGTGATCCAGGCGCCGTCCTGGCGGCTGCGGGCAGGCGCAGCCCGCTATGGGCGGGTTGGAAGCGCCAACAGGGCAAGGGCGATGTCGGCCAGCGCGTCGAGCAGGATCAGGACGCGAAGGTGCGTCACCTCAAGGCTGAGCTACGCCGCGTCACCGAAGCGCGAGACATCCTGGAAAAAGCCGCCGGGTGCTTTGCTGGCTGTCAGGTCAGTGCGCACTTCTGGCAATGCACCTGAGGCAGCCTCAGGTCGGATCGCGGAATGGACCATGCCCCTGCAGTTCCTGCCGGTAGCGTCGCACGTCGCGGCGCTCTTGTCGGCACCAGTCCTGCAGCGCCTCGGCGAACTCGGCATCGGCCACCCAATGCCGGCTGCGCACCAAGGTCGGCAGGAAGCCGCGCGCCAGCTTGTGTTCGCCCTGCGCGCCCGGCTCGAAGCGGGCCACGCCTTCGCGCAGGCAGTACTCGATGCCCTGGTAGTAGCAGGTCTCGAAATGCAGGCCAGGCAGGGTGGCGCCACCCCAGTAGCGGCCGTACAAGGTGTCCGCACCGCGCAGGCACAGCGCGCCCGCCACCGGCTTGCCCTCCAGCAGCGCCAGGAAGATCACCAGCTGCCGCGGCATGGTGGCGGCCAGATGGCGCAGGAACGGAAGGGTCAGTGCCGGTGCGTTGCCATACTCGGCAAAGGTCTGCAGGTAGAAGCCGTGCATCGCCTGCAGATCGTCCTCGCTGGCCTGGTCGCCGTGCACGATGCGATAGGTGACCCCACTGCGTGCCAGCTTGGCGCGCTCCTGACGGATGTTCTTGCGGTGCTTGTGGTCCATTGCCGCCAGGAAATCGGCAAAGCTGTGCCAGTCGCCCGCGTTGTGCCACTGGAACTGGATGTCCTCACGCAGCATCCATGCCGGTCCGAAGGCGGGCTCTTCCGTGGCCGGATGGAAGTTGACGTGCGCCGAGGACCACCCCATCCGGGCCACCTCGGCCTGCAATGCGTGCAGCAGGGCAACGCGGTCGCTGTCGCGCCGGGCGAGCAGGCGCGGGCCGGTGACCGGCGAATAGGGCACCGCGCCCAGCCACTTGGGGTAGTACTGGCGGCCATGGCGCGCGTAGGCGTTGGCCCAGGCGTGGTCGAACACGAATTCGCCGTGCGAGTTGTCCTTCAGGTAGCCCGGCACTGCCGCCACCAGCGTGTCGCCGTCCCACAAGGTGAAGTGCCGCGGTCGCCAACCCCATTCCGGACGCAGGCAGCCGTGCGCCTCCAGCCCCTGCAGGAAAGCGTGGCTGACGAACGGGTTGTCGCCGGTGTGCAGGGAATCCCAGGCGGCGGCCGGGACGTCGGACAGGCGGTGCAGAAAGCGTGGATCGGGCATGCCTAGAGGATAGGGCACGGCGATGGGAAATGGGCGGGGATAGTGTCGGGCGATCAGCCCGCCCGATGCCATCCAGACGTCGCGATTGCAGGCGCAGGGAGGGGGTGTCTGCGCGCATGTTGGCTGGCCCGGAAGGCGCTGATTTCGCGAGCGGCGTATGGGCACGCGACATCCTGGAGGGTGCCTATGAAATCAATCGGATGCATGGAGTCGGACAGGGATGGCTGATGGCCTCGGCGTCCCTGCAGCCCTATAGGGCATACCCCTGTAGGCGCCGGGATCAAGTTCGTGTGACACTCGGCCCACATGGGAGGGGTAATCCATCGCGAACGTCCTGCCGAGCTTTCCAGGCTTCTTGAGGAAAAGGCGCGTAGCGAAGAACGCACAGTCGTTGTTCTACCTTGATCGCCTCTCACCTGATGCAACCCGGGGAACCGATGAACATCTGGCTGGAACAGAGTGAAGGCGCAGCCGACCCCGCGGATGGTGTCCTTGAGGAGATCCCGTGCGCCCATTGATCGTTTTGATAGCGTGCCTTTTGCCAATCGCCACCGGGGCAGTCAACGCTGCATCACCACCTCTGTCAGAAGCGCCGCCTCCGACTGCCTCCGCTGCGAGTGAGGTGAGCCCCGACGAGCTGGGCGCCCTCGTCAGCCCAATCGCTTTCGTCGACGCGTGTCTATCCCTGCGCGATGTTTCCAGTGAAATGGTCGGCGCCAAGCCGCTTGAGGTCGCGTTTTTCCGGGTGGCGGAGGAGTTCTGCAGGGGAATGGTTGTCGCCGTCGCCAGCACCGTCCATGCCGGTCAACCCTACCGGGCCGATGGAGAGAGGATCTGCGTAGACCCGGAGCTAAGCGCAGACAAGGTGATAGACCACATCAAGGGCCAGATCGCTAAGGACCCGCAGCTGTTCGTCGGCAGGCCGGTGCCCCAGGTCGAAACGCCCGCCGCAATCCGTCGCTCGATCCAGGCGCTTTCGCCATGTAGGTGACATGGGGGCCATTCGCAGACGGTTCGGAAACCGCCTCCAGAGCGGCGGAGCGGGCGTAACGCAACCGTTACGCCCGCCGTTATGTGCCGGGGGAGATAGCCACGCTGCACCGAAGGCTCTGCCTCGATTACCGACGCGTTGGCGCTGGGATTCAGGCCTGCGGGAACACGGCCTTCGCCTCGCGCACGAACAATGCACGGAGCTTGTCCCAGAAGTCGCCCCCAAGGATGAACAGGCTGAGGATCAACAGCAGGTCGCCGCTCATGGCCACCAGGTGCGGATGCTGCAGGCGCAGTGAACCGGATTGGGGAACAATGTAGGGACCCATCGAGCTGAGCACGATCACCGCGATGAACAGGATCAGTCCGATCCGATAGCGCAGGGGGCTGACCGTGGACGGTGGCGCGAATCGACGCAGCCGCGCACCGATCAGTGACTTGAGGTAAGCGAACCCGGGCTTTCCCATGATCGCGACCGCAAGCACCAGGAACAGCTTGGGGAACCCAAGCAGCAGGACGCCATTGAGGGTCGTCTTGATGCCTTCGGACAGGGATGAACCCTCGACCACCGGGATCAGGCCCAGGCCCAGCACCCAGCCCAGCACCCAGACCGAAACGCCCAGCACCAGTCGCTTCTTCTGGCGCGGATCCTGACTGCCCGGGTGGCTGCCGGGCACCCCGGCGGAACGGATCGTGGTCATGACAGGACTCCTCGGCGCTCAGCGCGCTGCAGCGGAAGTGGACGTGGAAGGGGCAGGCGCCCGCCGGGCTTTGCGGTGCCACAGCAGGTGCATCATGCCCAGTGCGAATGCGCCGGCCAGGGCGAACTGGGTCAGGCGGGTCAGCCACACCATCACCGACGTCGGGCCCGACGCCAGGGCAGTGCCGAAAATGATCAGTGCCGCATTGCAGGCCACCAGCGCGACCGCACCGCCGGGCCCGCCCGCGGTGATGCGCTGGCCGAAACCGATCATCGCCAGCAGCATCAACAGGGCCAGGAACGGCAGTGTGGGGGTGGTGAGCAGGAGCAGGTGCATGCCCCAGCCGAGCAGGCCGCCGGCGAGATTGCCGACGATCAGCGCCATGGCATGGCGCGCGCTCTGGCCCGGCTCGAAGTTGATCACCAACATCACCGTGGTGACGATCACCGGCAGTGCATCGACCAGGCCGAGCAACAGGTAGGCCAGCAGGATGGGCAGCATCACCAGGGTCGCCAATACCGCCAGCCGCGCGGGTTCGCCTGCGCGTTCAGCTGCGGCTGGTGGCGGTTGTCGTGCCGGCATCGCCGGCCACGCCGCGTGCACCAGCAACAGCAACGCCAGCGCCAGCGTCATCGCGCGCACCAGTGCCAGCGGCAGCACCGCTGCCTGCGACGGCGCGGTCAATACCACCACGGGAATCACCGCCAGGCAGATCAGCAGCAGCATCGCCGGCAACCGCGGCCGTCCGGTCAGCAACGCGGCGAAACCCGCCAGCATGCCCAGGGCGACCAACCCGAACAGGACCACCGGAACGCCGCGCAGCAGCGAGGCAAGCAGGTAGGGCAACCCCGCCACCACGGCCATCACCACGACCAGTCCCGCCGCCATCGGCACGGTTGGCCGCACCGGGAGGCTGGCCGCCAGCACCGCGGTCAGGACGGCGGCGAGGAAGCTGGGCCACCAACCCAGCGCTTCGCCGATGCAGAACGCGGCCGTCACCGCGACCGCAAACCGCAGCACCGCGTGCGTCCTGGCGTGAGCCGGCCCGGGGGTGGCCGGGGTCATTGCAGGTAACTCAGCTGCGCCACCAGCCAGATCCAGGCCCGCGCCAGCAGATTGAGCGGCGATCGTTCTGCCGTGAGCACCACCACGCTGGCCTGGGCGCCGCTGCGCCCCGGCGACAGCGCTGCCGGATCGCCGCCGCCGTCCAGCGCGATGCGTACCGGGAATCGCTGTGGCTCGCGCAGCCAGCCGGTGGGCGCGTTGACCGTAGGCAGTTGCCCGGTGGGGGACTCCCCGCCATTGGCGATGCCCCAGCCGACACTGTCCACCCGCGCGGGGAACACCCTGCCGGGCTGGTCGTCGAAGGTCACGTAGGCGCGGTCGCCCGTCTCGATCCTGCCCAGCTGGTTCTCGCGCATGGCGGCGGTGATCCAGCGCGGACCCTCGGCCATGAAACCCAGCACCGGCTGCCCGCGGCTGACGAACTGGCCCGGGGCAAGTCGCAGATTGGTGATGGCCCCGGCGCCGGGGGCTACCACCGCAGTGTGCGCAAGCTCCAGCGTTGCCTGCTCCACGGCGGCCATGGCCTGCATGACCTGTGGATGCCCGGCGATGCCGTCGCCCAGCCGGATCCGTGCGCGCTCGGCTTCGGCCCGGGCCCGCTCGATCTCTGCGCGGGTACGGGCAATGTCGCTGCGTGCGCGAATGGCCGAGGTCTCCGACAGCGCCCGCTTGGCCGAGAGGTCCAGCACGATCCTGCCCAACTGTTGGCTGGTGGCCAGTTCGACGCGTTGGCGCTGCAGCTGCGCGGCGGCGACACGGACATCGGCCGCGCTGGAATCCACACCCTGCTGGGCAACCGCCAGGCTCGCCTGGGCAGCGCGCAGGGCAATCTCGAACGGGCGCCGGTCCAGCCGGAACAACACCTGGCCAGCGCGCACCGGCTGGTTGTCGCGCACGTCCACGGCGATCACCGGGCCGCTCACCTCCGGCGCGATCTGCACCAGAAAGGTCTGTACGGTGGCCTGGGAGGAGTAGGGCGTGAAGCGATCGGCCACCAGGTGGTACAGGAACACCAGCAGCAGCGCCGCCAGCAGCACATGAACGATCCTGCGCAGCGGCGCCGGGCTGGCCTGTGGTGCAGCCGGGGCTGCCGGGCTGGAAGGTGCCTCGGCGGCATTGGGCGTGGCTGGGGTCTGCATCAGGGTCTCCCCGGGTCGACGGTGCGCTCAGGCCGGCCAGCGGACGACGCCGTCGGCGCGGTGAAGGGGGCCTCGCGCCAGTCGCCTCCCAGTGCCTGGTACAACGCCACCACGGCGCGGTAGCGGTTTCCCTGTGCGCTGCTCAACGCCAGTTCGGCCGCGAACAGGCCACGTTCGGTGTCCAGTACCTCCAGGTAATCCGCATAGCCGTTGTCATAGCGCTCAACCGCCAGCCCGACCGCGCGGCGCAGCGCCGACACCCGCCGTTCCAGTGAAGCGACCAGGGTGGTGTTGGCCTGGATGGCCGCGAGCGCGTCGTCCACGTCGGCGAACGCGTTCTGGATCGCGCCTTCGTAGGCCAGCAACGCCTGGTGGTGGCGTGCGTCGGCCTGTCGGTTGGCCGCATCAATGGCGCCGCCGGCGAAGATCGGTCCAAGCAACTGGCCCACGAACGACCAGGTGCGGGCAGGTCCGGAGAACAGGGCATCCAGATCCCCGCTGGCGGTGCCGGCGTCCCCGGTCAGGGCCAGCGTCGGAAAATACAGGGCGCGCGCCACGCCGACGCGTGCGTTGGCCGCCACCAACTGCTGCTCGCTCTGCAGGATGTCCGGGCGACGCGACAGCAGGGCGGAGGGAAGGCCCGGCGGGACCACCGGGACCTGCAACAGCGCCAGCGTGCCGGAACGATCGATCGGCCCCGGGTTGCGCCCGACCAGCACCGACACTGCATGCTCCTGCATGGCCAGTGCCTGCTCGAGCTCCGGGATGGCCGCCGCAGCGGATTCGTACTCGGCGGTGACCTGCAGCATCTCCAGTTCAGAGACCGCGCCGCCGTCGAGGCGGAGTTGGAACACCGCCACGCTCTGGCCGCGTCCGGCCAGGGTGGATCGCGCGATCTCCAGCCGCCGGTCCAGATCCAACAGCGTGATGTAGCCGGTGACCACCGCCGATGCCAGCGTAAGCGCCACCCCACGGCGTGCCTGTTCGGTCGCCATCAGTTCTGCCTGCGCCGCTTCGCGCCCGCGGCGCAGCCGGCCCCAGAGGTCCAGCTCCCAGCGGGCCGACAGCAGGCCGGCATAGGTGTCGCCGGGAGAGCCTCCCGGCGTGCGCTGACGCCCTGCGGCCGCAGCGTAGCCGAACATCGGCCGTGCCTCGGCCCGTACCGCAGCGGTGCGGGCGGCGAACTCCTCGACCCGCGCCGTCGCGATGCCAAGGTCACGGTTGGCCAGCACTGCTTCCTCGACCAGCGCATCCAGGCGCCGGTCCCCGAAGCTGCTCCACCACGCGGATACATGCACCGGCGGCGGGTCATTGGTGGGCGCGGGGGCGAAGCGGTACTGCGGCGGCACGGCCACGTCCGGTCGCGTGTACTCCGGGCCCAGCGCGCAGCCAGAAAGCGGCGACAGCACGAAGACGACAACGTGCAGCAGGCAACGTCGCGTTCGCGTTCGCTTTCGCTTCATTGCCGGACCCTTGCCTGGCGACTCACCGCGATCATGCGCGCCTGCAGGGCCCGGCGCCCTCAGTATTTTTACTGAGGCCCATCGCATGGCGGTCTTCGGCTCGACGCCCGGCCATCCACCGCTACGGGGTGTCCGTCTGTCCGCCGCGTCGATCGTAGGGTAGTGTTGCCTGACCAATACGTCATGGAGGGCGTCATGAATCGAAGTGCAGCAGGTCACCGGGTGCGTCGCGGTCTCGCAGGCAGCCTCCTGCTGTGGGCGCTGATGGCGCTCAGCCCCGCCCGGGCCGCCGATGATGCGGCGCTGGATGCCAGTCTGACCCGGGTCGCGCACCGGGCGCTGGTCTCCGCACCGGCCATCACCGGCCAGGACAAGGCCAGGGTTCGCCTGCAGGCCCACTACGATGCGCACGCGCACCGGATCACCGTGGACTATGCGGCTGGATACGTTCCGGCCAACGATGTGCAGATGGAGACCCAGCAGGAATGGATCGGCAACAGCGTGGCCGCCGCGCTGGCGCCGGACCGGCCGGTCCGTGGCATCGAGTTCCTGTATGCCGGAAAGCCGCTGTCCCACTATTTTCCGGTCGCGCTCCCGCCCGCGGCGCGTTGAGCGGGGCGAACGGGGGCCATGAAAAAGGCCGGCGCTGGACGCCGGCCTCTTCGTTGCCTACGGTGCTGGCGGGTGGGCGCTGGCTCAGCCCAGCTCGCCCTTCGCATCGAGGTAGCGCTCGGCATCCAGCGCGGCCATGCAGCCGAAGCCAGCCGAGGTGATCGCCTGGCGGTAGTGCTGGTCGGCCACGTCGCCGGCGGCGAACACGCCTTCCACCGAGGTCTGGGTGGCATTGCCGCCCAGGCCCGAGCGGATGTCCAGGTACCCATTGTTCATGGTCAGCTGGCCCTCGAACAGGCTGGTATTGGGGTGGTGGCCGATCGCCACGAAGAAGCCATGCGCCTCGATGTCGCGGGTGCTGCCGTCCAGGGTGGACTTCACGCGTACGCCGGTGACCCCGGCATCGTTGCCCAGCACTTCGTCCACCTGGTGGTGCCAGACGGTCTCGATCTTGCCGGCGGCGACCTTGGCAAACAGCTTGTCCTGCATGATCTTCTCCGCCTTGAGGGTGTCGCGGCGGTGGACCAGGTAAACCTTGCGGGCGATGTTGGACAGGTACAGCGCCTCTTCCACGGCAGTGTTGCCGCCGCCGACCACGACCACGTCCTGGTCGCGGTAGAAGAAACCGTCGCAGGTGGCGCAGGCGGACACGCCGCGGCCCTTGAAGGTCTCTTCCGATGCGATGCCCAGGTACTTGGCGGTGGCGCCGGTGGCGATGATCAGGGCATCGCAGGTGTACTCGGCGCTGTCGCCGATCAGCTTGAACGGGCGCTGGGACAGGTCGGCGGTGTGGATGTGGTCGAAGATGACCTCGGTCTCGAAGCGCTCGGCATGGGCCTGCATGCGCGCCATCAGGTCCGGGCCCATCAGGCCGTGTGCATCACCCGGCCAGTTGTCCACTTCCGTGGTGGTCATCAGCTGGCCACCCTGCTGCAGCCCGGTGATCACCACCGGCTTGAGGTTGGCGCGCGCGGCATAGACGGCGGCGGTCCAGCCGGCCGGGCCGGAGCCGAGGATGACGAGCTTCTGGTGGCGGGAGGGCAGGGAATGGCTCATGTAGACTCGCGTAAGAGGGGTGGGGCGGGGCGCCGGCGGTGATTGCGTGGCGTCCAAGACAGGTCATAGAGTGGCGGCAGGGGCGGGGCGATTCAAGGCGGCCGATGGAACGGCGCAACCCGCAGGGGCCGCGACCCGGTGCCGCGCCGGTGATTTGACGGTGGCAACTGAACTGTCCAGCGATCGGCACTGAAAAGCGCGGCCCAGTCGTTTATTATCAAGCACTAACAGTGCATTCCCAAGGTCTGGTCTAAGGTGGCGAAGCAGCTCCCGGAACGATCCAAGTCTCCCGACAGCAAACCGTCGCGCAAGGCTGCAGCGGCGCCTGCGCCCGCGCCTGCCGACAATCCCGGCCGTCAGCGCCTGTGGCGCGATCTTGGCTTGATCGCCATCGCGCCGGCGCTGCTGTACCTGGTGGCCAGTCTGTTCACCTACTCGGCCACCGACCCCGGCTGGTCGCATACCGGCAGCGTGGTCGCACCGGTGCACAACATGGGCGGCCGCGTGGGCGCCTGGATCGCCGATGTGCTGCTGCAGTTGTTTGGCTACATCGCCTTCGTGCTGCCGATCGTGCTCGGCGCGCTGGCCTGGATCGCCATGTTCGGGCTCAAGCGCGAAAGCAAGGGCGAGCATGACCTGGACCCGGCGCTGCGCCTGGTCGGGCTGGTCGGGTTCCTGATCGCCGGCACCGGTTTCCTGCATGTGCGCCTGTTCACCGGCGATGTGGCCCATGCCGGCGGCATCCTGGGCCGGCTGGTGGGCAATTCCCTGAGTGCCGGTTTCGGCGCGCTCGGCGCCAACCTGTTCGTGCTGGTGCTGCTGCTGGCCTCGATCACCCTGGCCACCGGCATCTCCTGGTTCGTGGTGATGGAGAAGATCGGTCGCTGGGTGTTGGCGCTGCCGCCGCTGTTCAACAAGAAGAAGGAACAGGCCACCGAGTGGCAGCAGACCCGCGCGCTGCGCGAGGAGCGCCAGGAAGTGCGCAAGGTCGATGCCGAGGTCCGCGCCAAGCGCGAGCCGGTCAAGATCGAACCGCGCCCCGAGCCGGTGCTGGAAAAGAGCGACCGGGCCAAGCGCGAGACCCAGATCCCGATGTTCCGCGGGGTCAATGGCGATGGCTCGGACCTGCCGCCGTTGGCGCTGCTGGATGATCCCAAGCCGCAGCCCAAGGGCTACGACGAGGACACCCTGGAAACCTTGTCGCGGCAGATCGAGTTCAAGCTCAAGGACTTCCGCATCGAGGCGCAGGTGGTGGGGGCCTACCCGGGTCCGGTGATCACCCGGTTCGAGATCGAGCCGGCCCCGGGCATCAAGGTCAGCCAGATCAGTTCGCTGGACAAGGACATCGCCCGTGGCCTGTCGGTCAAGTCGGTGCGCGTGGTCGATGTGATCCCGGGCAAGTCGGTGGTGGGCCTGGAAATCCCCAACGTCACCCGCGAGATGATCTACCTGTCCGAACTGCTGCGCTCCAAGGAGTACGACAAGTCGGCCAGCCCGCTCACCCTGGCGCTGGGCAAGGACATCGCCGGCCGGCCCACCGTGGCCGATCTGGCGCGCATGCCGCACCTGCTGGTGGCCGGCACCACCGGCTCGGGCAAGTCGGTGGCGGTCAATGCCATGGTGCTCAGCCTGCTTTACAAGGCTTCGCCGAAAGACCTGCGGATGCTGATGATCGACCCGAAGATGCTCGAACTGAGCGTCTACCAGGGCATCCCGCACCTGTTGGCACCGGTGGTGACCGACATGAAGGAGGCCGCCAACGGCCTGCGCTGGTGCGTGGCCGAAATGGAGCGGCGCTACAAGCTGATGAGCGCGGTGGGCGTGCGGAACCTGGCCGGCTTCAACAAGAAGGTCAAGGATGCCGAAGACGCCGGGCAGCCGCTGATGGACCCGCTGTTCAAGCCCAATCCGGAGCTGGGCGAAGCCCCGCGGCCGCTGGAGACGCTGCCGTTCATCGTGATCTTCATCGACGAATTCGCCGACATGATGATGATCGTCGGCAAGAAGGTCGAAGAACTGATCGCGCGCCTGGCGCAGAAGGCGCGTGCGGCCGGCATCCACCTGATCCTGGCTACCCAGCGCCCGTCGGTGGATGTGATCACCGGCCTGATCAAGGCCAATATTCCCACCCGCATCGGCTTCCAGGTCAGCTCCAAGATCGACTCGCGCACCATCCTGGATCAGTCCGGCGCCGAAACCCTGCTGGGCCACGGCGACATGCTGTACCTGCCGCCGGGCACCGCGATGCCTGACCGCGTGCACGGCGCCTTCGTCTCGGACGAGGAGGTGCACCGCGTGGTCGAGCACCTCAAGGCCAGCGGCCCGACCGATTACATCAGCGGCGTGCTGGACGAAGTGCAGATGATGGGCGACGGCGTGGTGGTAGGGGCCGGTGGCTTGCCCGAGGCCAGCAGCAGCGCGGGCGACGAGTCCGACCCGCTGTACGACGAGGCCCTGCGTATCGTCACCGAGACCCGCCGGGCGTCGATCTCCGGCGTGCAGCGTCGGCTCAAGATCGGCTACAACCGCGCCGCCCGGCTGATCGAGGCGATGGAAATGGCCGGGGTGGTCAGCCCGCCCGAACACAATGGCGACCGCAGCGTGCTGGCGCCGCCACCGCCCAAGTAAGTCTCCCTGCAGGACCCTTGCGGCCACCCCGTGCGGGCCGCGGCGGCGGGCATCCATCCGGTTCCCGCCGCGCCCACGCTTCGCACGCACGCCGATGGCCCCGGTTGTCCGGAGCCCACCCGCACGAGGAACCTGCCATGAAGCCGATGCTCTGGATGCTGTTGGGCGCGCTGGTGGCCGTGCCGATGGTGGCGCGTGGCGATACCGGCGCACCGCCAGCGGCCGCCCCGGCAGCCCCGGGCGGCGGCGCCGAGCTCCAGGCCAGCAACAACTTCAGTTTCGTGCGGTATCGCGCCGACTATGCCGTGCGCGCCGATGCCGGCAACGTGCAGACCGAAGAGTACGAGATCCTGCTCAAGACCAAGGCGGCGGTGGAGCAGTTCAGCCAGGTGCGGCTGAGCTACAGCGAGAAGATGGAAACCCTGGAGGTGCTGGCCGCCTATACGCTGACGGCCGATGGCCAGCGCCGCGACGTGCCGGCCGACCGCATCTATACCCAGGAGAGCTACTCCAGCGCGTCGGCGGCGATGTATGCCGACCGCAAGGTGCAGGTGGTGGTGTTTCCCAACCTGGCCCCGGGCACGCGGGTGGTCTACACGACCCGCCGCACCCAGAACCAGCCTTACTTCCCCGGCTACTTTGGCCTGTGGGAGACCTTCAGCGTGTTTACCCAGTACGACGACGCGCAGGTGACGCTGAGCGCACCGGCCTCGCTGCCGATGTTCGTGCAGCAGCGTGGGGTCCAGGGCAGCGAGGCCCCGACGATCCGTGACGGCGTGGCCCGCTGGGCCTGGCACTACCGGCGCGACACGCCGATGCAGGTGCAGAACTGGTCGGCGGCGCCGTGGGAGTTCAGCCCCACCATCATGGCCAGCACCTACCGGGATTGGGCGCAGGTGGCCCGTGCCTACCAGCTCAAGGGCGGGCAGGCGGCCGAGGTGACCCCGGCCATCCAGGCGCTCGCCGACCAGCTCACCGCCGGCATCGCCGATCGCCGCGAGCAGGCCGCCGCGCTGTACCGCTGGGTGGCGCAGAACATCCGCTACGTGGCGGTGTACCTGGGCAATGGCGGGCTGGAACCGAACCCGGCGCAGAGCATCCTGGACAACCACTATGGGGACTGCAAGGACCATGTGGTCATCCTGGAGGCGCTGCTGGCCGCGCGTGGCATCCACAGCAGTGCGGTGCTGATCGGTGCCGGTGGCGGGCCGAGCCTGCCGGAGATCCCGCTGCTGGGCCGCTTCAACCACGCCATCACCTACATCCCCGAGTTCGATCTGTTCCTGGATTCCACCAGCCCCTACGCGCGCTTTGGCCAGCTGCCCGAGGGCGATCTCGGTGCGCCGGTCCTGTTGACCCGGACGGCGACCCTGGCGCGCACGCCGGAGAACGACGCCCACCGCAACGGCAACGGCCTGGAGGTGGGTTTCCGCTTCGATGCGCAGGGCAACCTGGCCGGGCAGACCGTGCAGCAGCCCAGCGCGGTCACCGAGATCGGCATGCGCAGCTCGTTTGCGCGGCTCAACGCGCAGAACCGGGCGCGGGTGGAGGAGTCGATCATGGCCTCGTCGGGGTTCGACGGCACCGGCGCGCTGACCCTGCTGGGCGATCCGCAGGACCTGGCGCGACCGTTCAACTACCGCTACGACTTCCACGCCAGCGACTATGTCGATTTCAGCGTGGTGGGCGGGATGCCGCTGCCGGACGCGCCGGGCGCCGAATCGGTGCGGGACATCTATGCCACCACCTCGGCGCCGGACAACCAGGCGCCTTTCTACTGCACCGACAATGTGCGCGAGGAGACCTACCGGCTGGAGTTCCCGGCTGGCGTGCCGATCGTGGCGATTCCGCGCAGCCAGCGGTTTGCCAACCCGGCCGGCGAGTACACGCTGGACTGGAGCCGGGAAGGGCAGGTGATCGTGGCCCGCCATCGGCTGCACCAGCGCGCGCTGCGCGGACCGCAGGCGCTCTGCCAGCCCGGCGACTACGCCGCCTTCCGCGCGCTGTACCAGCAGGTCCGGCGCGGGTTCCGCGGCCAGGTGGTGTACGGCGACCTGAGGACCGTCCAGGCCAATCCCTGAGCGCTCGCATCGGTGCCGTTTGCCGCGCTCCGGCGGCGGCGCATACTATGTCCTGATCGCCCATTCAGCTTTGCATGGGCACACTGCCTGCCATCCTCTCCATCTGTCCGGATATCGCCCATGCACACTCCCTTCCGCCGCTATCTGGTTGCCGCCACCCTGGTCCTGGCCAGTGTCGGGTCGGCTTCTGCCTGGGCTGGTGCCCGCGATGAACTCAATCGCTTCACCCAAGGCCTGAAGGGCCTGGATGGACAGTTCAGCCAGCAGGTCTTCGACAGCAAGGGCAAGGTCAAGGAAAACACCAGTGGCCGGGTTGCGCTGTCGGCACCGCGCCTGTTCCGCTGGGAATACATCAAGCCGCATGAGCAGCTGATCGTGGCCGACGGCAAGAAGGTCTGGGTGTATGAAAAGGACCTGGAGCAGGCCACGGTGCGCCCGCAGGGCGCCGAAGAGCAGAACAGCCCGCTGACCGCGCTGATCAACCCGGCGCTGCTGGACAAGCAGTACGACGTCAGCGAAGAGGCTGCCGCCCGCGATGGCCTGCAGTGGTTGGCATTGAGCCCCAAGCGCGAGACCGATACCGCCTTCCAGTACGCCGCGCTGGGCTTCAACGCGCAGGGCCTGGCCCGGATGGAAGTGGTCGATGCGGTCGGCCAGCGCACGGTGATCAACTTCAGCGGCTGGAAGCGCAATCCGGGTTTTGCCGCCGGCACCTTCAGCTTCGCGCCGCCCAAGGGCACCGACATCATCGGCGAGTAAGCAGGGCACATCGCCCTCCACGCACCCGCGATAGAATGGGTGCGTGGCCAGAAACCGAACAACCTTCAATGGGCCCGATCTACTGACCGTGGATCGGGACAACATGCGTCCGCTCGCCGAGCGGATGCGCCCGCAGACGCTGGATGAGATGGTGGGCCAGAAGCGCCTGCTCGCACCGGGCAGCGCGCTGCGCCGGGCAGTCGAGTCCGGCCATGTGCACTCGATGATCCTGTGGGGCCCGCCGGGCTGCGGCAAGACCACCCTGTCGCTGCTGCTGGCGCATTACGCCGATGCCGAATTCCGCGCGATCTCGGCGGTGCTGTCCGGCCTGCACGAAGTGCGCCAGGTGCTGGCCGAGGCGGCGCAGCGCTTCGCCGAGGGCCGTCGCACGGTGCTGTTCGTCGACGAGGTGCACCGGTTCAACAAGGCCCAGCAGGACGCCTTCCTGCCGCACATCGAGCGCGGCACCATCGTCTTTGTTGGCGCCACCACCGAAAACCCCTCCTTCGAGCTGAACTCGGCCCTGCTGTCGCGCTGCCGCGTGCATGTGCTGGAGTCGGTGTCGCCGGCCGACATCGTCGAGTCGCTGGAGCGTGCGTTGCACGATGACCAGCGCGGACTGGGCGGCGAGGGCCTGCAGGTGGCGCCCGAGTCGTTGCTGGAGATCGCCACGGCCGCCGACGGTGACGTGCGCCGGGCCCTGACCCTGCTGGAGATCGCCGCCGAACTGGCCGGTGGCGAGGGCGGGCGGATCAGCCCGGAGATGCTGCTGCAGGTGCTGGCCGACCGCACGCGGCGCTTCGACAAGGGCGGCGAGCAGTTCTACGACCAGATTTCGGCATTGCACAAGTCGGTGCGCAGCTCCAATCCCGACGCGGCGCTGTACTGGCTCACCCGCATGCTCGATGGTGGCTGCGATCCGTCCTACCTGGCCCGACGCCTTACCCGCATGGCCATCGAGGACATCGGCCTGGCCGACCCGCGCGCGCAGTCGATGGCGCTGGAAGCCTGGGACATCTACGAGCGCCTGGGCAGTCCGGAGGGCGAGTTGGCGTTCGCGCAGCTGGTGCTGTACCTGGCCAGCACCGCCAAATCCAACGCCGGCTATGCCGCCTACAACCAGGCCAAGGCGGACGTGCGTGAAAGCGGCACCGAGGAAGTACCCCTGCACCTGCGCAATGCGCCCACCAAGCTGATGAAGAACCTGGGCTACGGTGCGCAGTACCATTATGACCACGACGTGGAAGGCGGCATCGCCCTGGACCAGACCGGGTTCCCCGATGCGATGGGCGAGCGGGTGTATTACCAGCCCGTCGCGCGCGGGCTGGAGATCAAGCTGAAGGAGAAGCTGGACCGCCTGCGCGCCGCGCGCGAACAGGCGCGGGCCGACAAGGGCGCGCAGTGATGGGCGAGCTGGCCGTGTGGTGGCAGCAGCTGGGATTGGTGATGGCAGGCGGCGCGCTGGGCGCGGCGCTGCGCTTCATGGTCGGCGATGCGATGCTGCGCCAGTTCGGCAACGGGTTCCCGTGGGGCACGTTGACGGTCAACCTGGTCGGCGCGTTCGCGGCCGGCTACGTCATGGTCTGGCTGCAGAGCCGTGGCAACGCCGCGCTGTACTGGCGTGCGTTCCTGATCGTGGGAATCATCGGCGGGCTGACCACGTTTTCTTCGATGATGCTGGAGACGCTGCTGTTGGCCCGGGCCGACCGCGGGCCGATGATGCCGCTGTACCTGGGCGTGAGCCTGGTGGGCGGGATGGCGCTGGTGTGGGCCGGTGCCCGCGTGGCCGAGGCGTGGCGCTGAGCCCGGCCTGGCGGCCGTCGCTGGCCGATGACGGCGATGGAATACGGAAAAACCGCTGAAAACGCTGGATTAAAGTGATGTCTCACGATATCGTGCGCGCCCCCGTTCGCATCCTCGTCCGTCATGCGCGATGAACAAGACCCCGGCACCCTGGAGCTGACGCTGCCGCGCAAGCGCGGTCGGCCGCCCACGTTCGGCTATGCGATGACCGATGCACAACGCGCGGCCCGCTACCGCGCGCGCCGCGCCGGCCAGGCCGGGCACGCCGATGTGCGCACCTGCAGCGACATGGTGCTGCTGGACAAGATCCGCGCGGCGATCAGCAGCAAGGATCCGGAGCTGACCGGCTTCCTGGTCCATGTGCTGTGGCAGCGCTATCCGCTGCAGCTCAAGTAACTCCGGCGGCCAGCGGCGCAACGGCGGCCTGCAGGTGGTCCAGCAGGCGATCGGCTTCGCGCCAGCCGGCCGGCGAACCCAGGTCCAGCTCGCAAAGGTCCAGTGCGGTGCCGGCCAGGTCTTCCTGTCCCAGCATCGTCAGTGCGCCGGTCATGCGGTGCGCGTGGTGACGCAGCGGCCCGGCCTGGTGGCGTGTACGCGCCTGCTGCATGGCCTGCAGCTCCTCGCGCAGCGAACGCAGCAACGGGTGCGATAGCGGGTCGTTGCTGGCCAGGCCGGGCGTGGCTGCGCCGGTGCTGCGTGCGGACACGCCCAGTGCGGCCAGCAGTTGCTGCTCGTCCAGCGGCTTGCACAGCACCGCATCCATGCCACTGGCGTAACAGCGCTGCACATGCACCGGCGAGGTCGCTGCCGACAACGCCAGCAGCAGGGCCGGTGGCCGCGATTGGGCCCGTTCCAGCTGGCGCAGGGCCTGGGCCAACTGATAACCGTCGAGGTCGGGCAGGGTGCAGTCGATCAGCACCAGTCGCGCCGGGGTGCCCGCCTGGAGACGCAGGGCAGTGGCCGCATCGCAGCAGGCTTCGGCCGTCGCGCCCAGGGCGCCCAGCCGGGCGGCGACGAAGGTGCGGTTGATGGCGTGGTCTTCAACCACCAGTGCGCGGTATCCGGCCAGCGGCAGGGGCTGCGGCGCCGGGGTGGGCATGACGCTCACCGGTACGTCGACCTCGAAGCGACTGCCCTGGCCCGGTGTGCTGCGCAGATGGATGTGGCCACCCAGTGCCTGGGCCAGGTCCCGGCAGATCGACAGCCCCAGCCCGGCCCCACCCAATGCCTGCGACTGCGCGTCGTGGGCCTGGGCGAACGGGGTGAACACCGCGGCCTGGCGCTCGGCGGGAATGCCGATGCCGGTATCGCTGACAGTCAGCCACAGCGTGTCGCCGTGGCCGGTACTGCGCAGCGACAGCGCCACTTCGATGTAGCCACGGGCGGTGAACTTGAGTGCATTGCCGAGCAGGTTGCTCAGGATCTGGCGCAGCGCGGCGGCGTCGGTGCGCACCTGTGGCAGCGGCATCGGCGTGGCATGCAGGCGCAGCGCCAGCCCCTTGGCGTCGGCGGCCGGACGCATGCTGGTGAGGCAGTCCTGCGCCAACTGCTGGACGTCGTGCCACGCCAGGGTCGGCTGGAAACGCCCGGCGGCCATCCGCGAATAGTCCAGCGCGTGGCCCAGCAACTGGCGCAGGCCGACCCCGGCGGCGTGTGCGGCCTCCACCAACTGGCGCTGGCCCTGGTCCAGGCGTGATTGGCCGAGCAGGTCCACCGAGGCCACCAGCGCCTGCGCCGCATTGCGCACCTCGTGGCTCATCACCCCGATGAAACGCGCCTGCCGGCGCTCGCTGCGCTGGGCGGCCTGCTGCGCGCGCAGCAGCCAGGCGCCCAGTATCAGCAGGCCCGACAGCAGCACGGCCAGGCCCAGCAGTTCCCAGCGGAAGTGGCGGATCAGCACGCTGGGCGATGGCGGGTCGAACGGATGGTCGATGGCCACGTCCTTGAGCACCTTGGCGTGCTGCAGCGGGCTGATCGCCTGCATGGCCGCGTCGATGTCCTGCAGCAGGGCGCGGTCGGCATCGCGGGTGGCCAGGAACACGTCGGCGGGCATGTCCGGCGGCGCACTCTGCAGCAGCAGGTGGTCGGCGTAGTGGCGGCGCACCAGCGGGCGGATCAGGATGTCCAGGCTGAGCGCTGCATCGGCCACGCCTGCTTCGACCGCTGCCAGGGCGCCGGGCAGGTCCGGCGCCGGGATCACCTCCAGGCCCGGGTAGTGGGCGGCCAGCCAGCTCGGGTAGCGGCTGCCCTGGACCACGGCGACGCGGTGCGCGCCACCGCTGCCCAGGTCCAGCGCGGCGCGGCTGCCGTGGCGGGTGACCAGCAGCGTTTCGCCGCTGTAGTAGGCCGGCGAGGTCGCCAGCGCGCAGGGCGGCGTTTCCAGTGTCCCCAGGATCAGCGCGAGGTCGGCCTGTTGGTCGCACACTGCCTGCAGGGCGATCGTATGCGAGGGCGCTTCCTGCACCTTGAAACGGACCCCGGTGGCGGTGCCGACGAGTGTGGCGTAGCCATGCGCGAGGCTGGCCTGGCGGGAGGTGGACGTCGTGGCCAGCGCGCGATGCTGGCCCGGGTCCAGCACCACCCGCACCGTGCGCACCGGCTTGGCCGCTGGGCTCGCCCCGGCCGGCAGCGCGGCCAGCAGTGCCGCCGTGAGTACCCAGGCCCCGGGCAGGTTCACAGCGTGACCAGCTGGTCGCGCAGCATGTACAGCTCGCCATCGCTGCGCAGGCCGAGCTTGCGCAGGGCGGTCTGCTTCTGGGTGCTGATGGTCTTGACGCTGCGATGGCGATGGTTGGCGATCTCGGTCACGGTCATGCCGGCCAGGCACAGGCGCAGTACCTCGCGTTCGCTGCGCGACAGTGCGCCGGGGTCGCTGGCATCGCCGAAGCCTTCCGGCAGCCGTCGCAGTCCCGCAGCCACATGGGACACGGCCATGCCCAGCGCATCCAGTCGCTCGGTCTTGCTCACCACGCCGCTGGCGCCGGCCTGGATCAGCCGCGACAACAGCACCCGGCTGCAGTGGGCGGTGAACAGCAGCAGTCGTACCCATGGGAAGCGCGCGTGCAGCTGCGCCAGCAGTTCCAATCCGGGCAGGTCGTCGATGGACAGCACGTAATCGACCACGGCCACATCCACATGCGTGGACGACAGCGTGGCGATCAGCTCGCGGCTGTGCGCGTGGCTGCCGACAACGTCAAAGCGCGGGTCCGAAGAAAGATGGACGAAGCTGCCGTGCCGGACAACATCGTGGTCGTCGAGCAAGGCGATCTTCAGGGTGCAGGGGCTGTCCTGTCCGCTCATGGGATCTGTTTGCTGTTGGACAAAAGAAGGCACGCGATCGAGAGTGTTGAGGGATTCTCCCCGGTTGGATATGCGGCAATGCCGTGTGAAGGCCAATTTACGACGATTCCTAGCCGTGGTACGCGAGCGCCGTCACTATCCGGGTGGCCGGTGGCACGTCTCAGCGCTGCTGTCGATCCAGCAACCTGGCAAAGCGATCGGCCAGCGCGCGCACGAGCGGGTCGGCGCCCGGCCGGTGCAGCAGCGCGATCTCCATGCCTTCCATCGGGGGCAGGCCATGCCGCCGGGTGAGGGCGCGATGCTCGCGGGTCATCGCGCGTGCCGGCAGCAGGCTGATCCCCATGCCATCGGCGACCGCGCCCTGGATGCCGCTCAGGCTGGAGCTGGTGAAGCTGATCCGCCAGCGCCGACCCATCGCGTCCACGGCCGCGATCAGGTCATCGCGGTACAGCCCGCGCGGCGGGAAGGTGACCAGCGGGATCGGGTCGAGGCCGATGCAGGGGTTGCGGGCGCTGTCCACCCAGCGCATCGGCTCGGGCCAGCAGGCGATGGCCTCGCGGCTGTTGCGGCGCTGCTTGATCAGTACCAGGTCCAGCTCGCCATGGTCGTAGCCGCTGGCCAGGTCGCGGCTGAGGCCGCTGGTGACCTCCAGCTTTACCTGTGGATGGCGGCGGTTGAAGCTGCCGAGCAACTGGGTGGTGCGCGCGTTGACGAAATCTTCCGGCACGCCCAGTCGCACGGTCACCGCCACGGTGGCACCGGCCAGCGCCTGCAGCATCTGCTCGTTGAGCGCCAGCATCTGCCGTGCGTGGCCGAGCAGGGTCTGGCCGGCGTCGGTGGGGTGCACATCGCGATTGCCGCGCACCAGCAGCGGATGTCCGGCCATGTCTTCGAGGCGGCGGATCTTCTGGCTGATGGTGGATTGGGTGGAATGCAGGCGTGCGGCGGCCGTAGTGAAACTGCCGCAGTCGGCGACGGTGACGATCGCGCGCAGCAGGTCCAGGTCGAACAGGCTGCGATGGGGTTTTTCGGGAGCGGCCACGGTGCCATCCAGCCTCGGCATGGGGGTGGAGTTTTACATGCGGCCCGGGGCGCGGCAAACCGCCGCGGCCGCGCTCATGCAGGCGTGGACGGCGCGCTGCGTGCCAAGCTGCGCGCCACGCGTTGCCCGGCATCGCGCAGTTTCTGCGCCAGCGCCGGTGGGCCCAGTAGCTCGAACTCCAGCTCCATCGCCATCAGCCAGTACACGATCGAGCCCAGTGCGCTGCCGCTGAAGGTCAACAGGCAGCGCTCGCTGTCCACCGCCTCCAGCGTGCCGGCCGAGGTGGGAATCTGCCGCTGCATGGCGGCCAGGGGCGCGTGCAGGATCACCCGCGCCTGCTCGCTGTACTGGCCCAGCGACAGCGAGCGCGCCACCCAGGCGCGCAGGTCGCCATCGCCCGGGCCGGCGCGCGGACTGAAATGCACGCCGATGACCGGGCTGGCCACGATGCGATCGATCCGGAAGGTGCGCCAGTCCGCGCGCGCGGTACACCAGGCCACCAGATACCAGCGGCGGTCGGTGAGCACCACCCCGTGCGGCTCGACGCAGCGATGGCTGGACTGGTTGTTGCGGTCGGCGTAATCCAGGTGCAGCTGCAGCTGGTCGCGGCAGGCGCCGGCCAGCGTGGCCAGCAGGTCGGCATCCACCACCGGGCCGGACTGGTCCAGGGGCAGCACGGTGGTGCGCAGCGCGTCCAGGCGTTTGCGCAGGCGCGGTGGCATCACCTGTTCCAGCTTGACCAGCGCGGTGACCGCGGTGTGCTCGATGCCGCTGACCGTGCCGGTGACGGCGGTGCGCAGGGCGATGGCCGCGGCCAGCGCTTCCTCGTCATCCAGCAGCAGGGGCGGCAAGGCGCGGCCGGCACGGAATGCGTAACCGCCGGCCACGCCGCTGCTGGCCTGGATGGGGTATCCCAGCTGGCGCAGTCGATCGATGTCGCGGCGCACTGTGCGCGGGTGCACCTGCATGCGTTCGGCCAGTGCGCTGCCGGCCCAGTGCGGCCGCGATTGCAGCAGGGACAGCAGTGACAGCAGGCGGGTCGAGGCGGTCAGCATGCGGGCAGTGTGGAGGTTCATCGAGGACAGAGGCTGTCCGTAATGGTGGCTAGCCTGTGTCCACGGTGCAAGCCCGCCCGGCGGCACCCTTCCCACCCGATCATCCACAAGGAGTTCCACATGTCCCTCGTCTTCTATTGGCACCCCATGTCCAGCGCCACCCCGGTGGCGTGCGCGCTGGCCGAGTTGGCCGTGCCGCACGAGCGCGTCCGGATCGATATCCGCAACGGCGAGCAGCGCACGCCGGACTACCTGGCGATCAACCCCAACGGCAAGGTGCCGTGCCTGGTCGTGGACGGCACGCCGCTGTGGGAGGGGCTGGCGATCCTGCAATGGCTGGGTGCCCACTATGGCGTGGCGCAGCAGCTGTGGCCGCAGGACGGGACCCCGGAGCGACTGCAGGCACTGTCCTGGACCACCTGGGCGTACGTCAGCTACATCGCGCTGTTGTCGCGCCTGCGTCTGGCCACCCAGGACCCGGTGCTGCGCAACCACGAGCACGCCGCGGCGGCGCTGGCCGCGGTGGACGAGCTGCTGGACCTGCTCCAGGCCCACCTGGGCCGGCGCCGCTGGATGCTGGGCGAAGGGTACTCGCTGGTGGACCTGGTGGTCGGTTCGGTAGTGGGGTATGGCGTGTACGTAGGCGCGGACGTGGAAGCGCATCCGCAGGTCAAGGACTGGCTGGCCCGGCTGCAGGCGCGGCCGGCGATGCAGGGCGAGGTGTAAGCGCCCCCCGGGGTGCCCTGCCGACGCTGCGTGGCGCGGCAGGGTATTCATCGGCTGCATGAAGGGCATGCTGAAATTTAACTGGTGCATGGGTGCGGCACGGTCTTAAGGTGGCTCGTCCTTCCCTGATCCATGCCGCCCGATGAAAAGCTCGCTGTACGCCCTGGTACCGACCCTGCTGATGTTCGCCACCCCGGCCGTTGCCGCCGAGCAGGCCGACCTGATCATCCGCCACGCCACCGTGGTCGACGTGGAGCACGCCAGCACCGTGGCCAACCAGAGCGTGGTGGTGCGCGGCGATGACATCGTGGCGGTCGGCGATGACAAGGCGATCGCGCGCCAGTGGGTCGCGGCGCGCCAGATCGAGGCAAAGGGTCGCTACCTGATCCCGGGCCTGTGGGACATGCACGTGCATTTCGGTGGCGGCCCTGAACTGATCGAAGAGAACAAGGCGCTTTTGCCCCTGTACATTGCGCACGGCATCACCACCATCCGCGATGCCTCCGGCGATCTGCCCGGGCAGGTGCTGGAATGGCGCGGGCAGATCCGCGACGGCCGCCTGGCCGGGCCGCAGCTGTTCACCTCCGGGGCCAAGATCGAGGGCGTCAAGCCGGTCTGGAAAGGCACGATCGAGGTCGGCAGCCAGGCCGATCTGGACGCGGCGTTCGTGCGCCTGAAGAAGGACCAGGTGGATTTCGTCAAGATCACCGACAGCACGCTGACCCCGCCGCTGTTCCTGGCCGCGGTACGTGGCGCGCGCGCCAATGGGCTGCGCGCCTCGGGGCACATCCCGATGGCGTTGACCGTGCAGCAGGCGGTGGATGCGGGGATCAGTTCGATCGAGCACCTGGACTACGCCTACAAGGCCGGGGTCAAGGACGAGGCGGCGATCGCCGCGGATTTCGCGGCCAAGCGCATCGACCGCGCCGAAGCCAACCGTCGCCTCGATGCGGGGTTCGACCGCGACACCGCGATGGCGGCCTACCGCGGTTTCGCGGCCAAGGGCGTGTATGTGACGCCCACGCTCAACGGTGGACGCATCCTGGATTTCCTGGACCAGGACGACCACGCCCATGACCCGTACCTGGCCTACATCGGTCCGAAGCTGCAGGCCACCTACGCCTGGCGCGTGGAGCGCGCGGCGAAGGCGACGCCGGCGCAGATCCAGGCGCGCCACCGCGAGTATCACCAGGTAGCGGCGGTGCTGCCGATGCTGCAGCAGGCCGGCGTCACGATCATGGCCGGCACCGATGCCGGCTTCCTCAACTCCTTCAACTATCCGGGTATCGGCCTGCACGAGGAGCTGTCGTTGTTCGTCACGGAGGGCTTGACCCCGGCGCAGGCGCTGTCGGCAGCGACCCGCGCCGGTCCGGCCTGGTTCGGCACGCTCGATCGCTACGGCGGCATCGCTGCCGGCAAGGCGGCCGACCTGGTGTTGCTGGACGGTAACCCGTTGCAGGACATCAACGCGACGCGCGCCATCGATACGGTGGTGCTGCGCGGGCAGGTGTATGACCGCAAGGCGCTGGATGCGCTGCTGGCGCAGACACGGGCGAAGGTGGCCGCCTGGAAGACGGCCGAACATTGACGCTGTCAATACCGGGAATGAGCATCCAAAAGACCGGGCAGTGCTGGTATCCTGCGCGCCGCCCTGCTACGTGAAACGCGATCGCGGCCACGGAGAGGCAGGTCTTTCCACTTTCAGGATGAACTGATTCCCATGAATTCGATGATGATCCCGCTTACCCGCTACGCCCAGTTCGACGGCCGCGCCAGCCGCAAGGAATTCTGGATGTTCTACCTGTTCGTCATGCTGGTGAGCATTGTCGGTTACATCGGCATGGGGATCGGCGCGGCGATGGGCAGCGACGTGGTGGTGATGCTGTTCAGTGCCGTGCTGATCCTGTTCTTCCTGGCCACGCTGGTGCCGTCGATCGCGGTGGCGGTGCGTCGCCTGCACGACACCGACAAGTCCGGCTGGTTCCTGCTGCTGTCCTTTGTGCCGCTGGCGGGCATCGTGTTGCTGGTGTTTTACGTGTTGCCGGGTACGCCGGGCGAAAACCGCTTCGGTCCGGTGGCGCCGGCGGTCTGATCGATTGCCCGTGGTGAAAAAGCGCCCCGCATCGCGGGGCGCTTTTTTTTTTGCCCTGCGCCCCTGCGCAGCTGGGCAGCGTGGCGCTCCGGGCAGAGCGGGGGAGCGGGCCGGGAGTCAGCCGATGCGCCGACCCAGTGCGTGGGCCGCCTGCAGGTGGGGCGTGGTGTCGGCCGTGTCCACTGCCTGCAACAGCGTGGCGCTGAGCACCGGCGCGCCGCAGTAGTCGAAGATGCCGGTTTCGATCTGGGTCTTCATCGCCGCATCGTAACCGCGTTTGCGCCAGGTCCGGTCGTCGGCACCCCCCAGGCCAAGCAGGTGCACCTTCAGACGGCCCAGCTTCTTGAGCACACCGCCATCGGCGTCGTCGTCGTAGGCCCAGCCGTTGGAGAACACCCGGTCGATCCAGCCCTTGAGCTGGGCTGGCATCGACCACCAGTACACCGGGAACACCAGGACCACCGCGTCGGCGCGGTCCAGTCGGGCCTGCTCGGCGAGCACGTCGGCCGGGAACGGTTGCCGGCGATGGTGGCCGTCCAGGTCGGCGCGGGTGAAGCGCGGGTCGAAGCCTTCCCGGCTCAGGTCGGCCACCTCCACGGTGGTATCGGGATGGGCCTGGGTGATGCCGCGGGCGACTTCGGCGGCGACGGCGTGGGTGAGGGAGTGCGGGTCGGGATGGGAGATGACGATCAGGGTGTGCATTGGGGGCCTGCGACGATCGGGAAGAGTTGTATACTTAAAGTAGGTTACGGCTCGTAAGTTACGATTGGTATATAGCCATGTCAAGCACATCGCCCGCTGTCCCGACCCCGCCGCCGCGCCGGCGGATGAGTCGCGCAGACCGTCTGGAGCAACTGCTGGGCCATGCCTGGCGCCTGGTGCGAGCGGAAGGCACCGAGGCGTTGAGCCTGGGGCGGCTGGCCGAACTGGCGGGGGTGACCAAGCCGGTGGTGTACGACCATTTCGGCACCCGCGCCGGTCTGCTGGCGGCGCTGTACCGCGATTTCGACCAGCGCCAGGGGGTGGTGATGGATGCTGCACTGGCGGCCAGCGGGCCAGCGCTGGAGGACAAGGCCAGCGTGATCGCCCAGGCTTACGTGGCGTGCGTGCAGACCCAGGGGCGCGAAATACCCGGCGTGATCGCCGCCCTGGCCGGCTCGCCCGAACTGGCGCGGATCAAGCGCGAGTACGAAGCGATCTTCATCGAGCAGTGCCGCACGTTGCTGGCGCCGTTCGCGCGCCACGGTACGCTGCCGTCGGCCGGGTTGTGGGGCATGCTCGGTGCTGCCGAGGGGCTGTCCTATGCGGCAGTCAATGGTGACATCACCGCCGCTCAGGCGCAGCAGGAGCTGGCTGCCACCATCATCGCGATGGTGATGCGCGCGTGAGTGGCGGCGGCGCTGGACGCGGCGCGTCATGATCAATCACTACATGCTCATGCCTATGCCGGCAGACGCTGCGCCGAACATGTGCGATGCGGCCATGAATGCGAGCTGTGCAGGGCAGTGCAGGGCGATGTTCTGAATTGTTTACCGACGTGCCGATGGCGTCTACGCGCAGCACCATCGAACGCACGCAACGGTAACCTCGCCGCGTCTACGGTGCATCCACCGGCATCATTTCGTTGCCGAACACCGGAGATGCACAGATGGGTACCAACCAGAACCCGCAGCAGAACCAACAGAACCCGCAGGACCAGAAGAACCAGCCGGGCCAGCAGGGCCAGCAGCAGCAGCAGCGCGATCCGCAGCGCCAGGGCCAGCAGCAACAGCAGGACCAGGACCAGGACCAGAAGCGCGAACGCAATGCGCAGCAGGGCGGGCAGGACGAAGAAGAATAAGTCGGCCGCCGATTGAATCCCGCGCAAAGGCCCGGCCATCTGGTCGGGCCTTTGTGTGCGTGGCCGCTGGCGGCAACACGCGGGAATGCCATCCGCGCCCTGATCTATGTGATAAGCATTCGCATTTAGGGTAGACTGCGTTGTCTCCCTGTGAAGCGGGCTGTGCGGTCCCGCGCCGCCGCCCCCAAGTGCCCATGACGTTGTCCTCTGCCGCACGCGCTCGCCGCGTGCCCGCCCTGGTGCCGCTGGCCGGCCTGTTGCTGGCCCTGGGCTGCGCCGTCTTTCCGCTCAGCGCGCAACAGCGCAATCCGCAGCAGCGGGTGAGCAATACGATCTTTGAACAGAAGAGCGACAGCTACCGCTTCGAGCGCTTCGGCCTGGACAGCCCGGATGGCAAGCGCCGCTGGCAGGTCAACGTGGGCATTCCGCTACGTGCCGGCACCACGCCGGCACCGGTGTTGTACATGCTCGACGGCAATGCCGCGGCCCTGGTGATGGACCAGCCGCTGCTGGGCGAGCTGGCCGCCAAGGCGGCTCCGGTGCTGGTGTTCATCGGCTACGACAACGACCTGCGCATCGATTCGCCGGCCCGTACCACCGATTACACCGCGTGGATCGACCGCGCCGACGATGAAAACGGTACGCCGGCGGTGGTCGGCGGCGGTGCGTTCGCCTTCCAGGACCTGATCGAACGCCGGATCAAGCCGGAGGTCGAGAAGCGCGCCAACATCGACCGCCAGCAGCAGGCCCTGTGGGGCCACTCGCTGGGGGGGCTGTTCGTGCTGAGCAGCCTGTACACGCGCCCGGCATCGTTCCAGTACTACCTCTCGGCAAGCCCGTCGTTGTGGTGGAGCCAGGGCGCACCGCTGGGCGACATGGAGCAGCAGTTCCTGGAGAACCAGCACGGCCAGAAGGCGCGGGTGTGGGTGATGCTCGGCGGGGCCGAGCGCATCGGCGATCGCGGCAAGCGCGACCTGGGCAACCCGCGCGTGGTGGCGCACCTGCGCCGCATCGGCGGGGCGACCCCGGATGCGGCGATGCAGCTTTCACGGCGCCTGGCCCGGGTGCCGGGGCTGGAGGTGCAGTACCGCGAGTTCGAGGGCCTGGGCCATGGCCCGATGCTGCCGGCATCACTGCAGGCCGCGCTGAGCGCGCTGTATGGCGTCAGCGACCGCAGTGCGCTCGCTCCGGCGCAGCCCTGATCCGGTCATTGAGATCCCGCGCGGCGTCGCCGCGCACCCCGCTACCCAGGCTTCCCGTGCAGCCCTGCACCGGCCCAGGCAATCGATGAACCGCCGCGCGTCGCGCGGCCCCCGTGCAAGGAGCCTGTCATGTCGTTCCGTTCTTCCCTTCGTCTCACCACCCTGGCCGCCGGCCTGTTGCTGGCCGTGGCCGGTCATGCGCAACCGGTGTTCGATGCGCCCGCCAGCGTGTTCAAGGGCACTGTTGTCTCGCGTGGCGAGAACGTGGTGCCGGGCAGCAACGCCGAGGTGATCGGCCGCGGCTTCGTGCCGGGGCAGCAGGTCAGCCTGGTGCGCGGCGAGACCGTCCTCAACCGGCAGCCACTGACCGTGGATGCCGAGGGCAACTTCAAGACCCAGCTGCAGATCCCCGCCGACGCCGTGCCGGGCACCCACCCGGTGGTGGTGCGCGCCAGCCAGCCGGCCGCCGCGGCGGTGCTCAAGCTGCGGGTCAGCCCGCAGTTGCCGCTGTCAGGCCAGGAGCGCTTTGCCAGCCAGTCCAACAAGCTGGTCCAGGGCCTGTACCAGTCCGCTTACAGCCCGGCCAGCAATGCGGTGTTCGTGACCTCGGCGGTGGGCCGCCCGCCGGTGACCCAGTCGCAGCTGCTCAAGGTGGATCCCAAGAGCCTGAAGGTGATCAAGGCGATCACCCCGGCACCTGTTCCCGATGCCAAGGGTGGCAGCGTGTTTGCCGTGTACGGGGTGGGCGTGGACGATGCCAATGGCACCGTCTGGGTCACCAACACCCGCCAGAACAGCGTGGCTGTCTATCGCCAGTCGGACCTGTCGCTGGTGCACCAGTTCCCGGTCGGCAGCGTGCCGCACGCGCGTGACGTGGTGGTCGATGCGACCCGCGGCAAGGTGTTCGCCTCGGCTGCCGGCGAAGACCACCTGTCGGTGTTCGATGCCAAGACGTTCAAGGCACTGGAACCGATCACGCTGGCCTCCGGCGTGGACGATGAAACGTTCGTTCCGATGAGCCTGGTGCTGGATGAGGCCAGCGGCAAGCTGTTCACCGTGAGCATCGGCACCCCCGAAGCAGCGGTGATCGACGTGGCCACCGGCAAGGTCGACAAGGTCATCGACCTGGGCAATTCGATCAGCGCCTCCGGCGTGGCCTTTGACGCCCGCGAAAACCGGTTGTACGTGGCCTCCCAGGGCACCGACAACCTGCTGATCGTGGACGTGGCCAGCGGCAAGGTGCTGCACGATGTGGCGGTGGGCGCCGGCGCCCTCAACGTGGCCTTCGATCCCAAGGCCGGTCTGGCCTACGTGACCAATCGCGGTGCCGGCACGGTGACCGTGGTCGACCGCGCGGGCAAGGTGGTCGGCAATCTCGATGGCGGTACCTTCCCCAACCATGTCCGCGCCGATGGCAAGGGCAACGTGTTCGCGGTGAACAAGTCGCGCGGCGTCGATGATGCCAAGGGCGACCGCATCACCCGTATCGCACTGCGCCAGCCGTAAGCCACCGGGCGGGGCGGCAGCGTGCCGCCCTGCCGAAGGAGTCAGGATGAAAACGATGTATTCGCTGCGGCTGCTGCCGCTTGCCATGGCCACGGCGCTCGCCGCCTGCGCCGGATCGGCCACGCCGCCGGTCACCGATGCGGCC
>DJBL01000040.1 GCA_002435595.1 Stenotrophomonas maltophilia | reverse complement strand
CCGCGGCCCTGGCCGGACGCTGGGCCGACCACGAAACGGCCCTGCTGCGCGCCCCGGCCGGGCGCATCCTGCGCCTGCAGGCACCGCTGCGCGAGGAATCGGCCACGGCGGTACGCCAGCGGATCGACGCCGGCGGGGACTGGCGGTCGCTGCTGCCGGCCGCAGTGGCCGACTACATCGCCGAGCACGCTCTCTACGGCGCGGCACGGTCGTGAATACGCGCAGGCCGCCGGCCCCGTATAATCGGCCCCACATTTATCGAGTTCACCCGCTTTGAGCAACCAAGCCCAGCCCCAGACCATCAAGGTCCAATTGCCGAACCCGGCGCCCTCCGTCCCGCAGCTGCTGGAGTGCGTGCGCAAGGCCACCGAAGAACTGAAGGCCAAGGATCTCGTCGAGATCGACGTGATCGGCAAGTCCAGCGTCGCCGATTACATGGTGATCGCCTCGGGCACCTCCAGCCGCCACGTGAAGTCGATCGCCAATGAAGTGGTGAAGTTCGCCAAGCAGCTGGGCGTGATGCCGCTGGGCGTGGAAGGCGAGCGCGAAGCCGAGTGGGTGCTGGTGGACCTGGGCGATGTGATCGTGCATGTGATGCTGCCGCGGGTGCGCGAGTTCTACGCGCTGGAGCGTCTGTGGACGGTGGGCGACCAGCCGCCGAGCCTGGGCGAGCTGGATGCCGACGCCGCCGACGACGCAGAAGACGACTACCGCGCGCGTTGAGCGTTGCGTGAGCGGTGAGGACGACGGCGCCCGATGGCGCCGTTGTCGTTTGCAGGAGAGTAACGATGAAAGCCAGGTTGATCGCCACCGGGGAACGCGCGCCATCGTGGGTGGCGCAGGGGTTTGCCGAATACCAGAAACGGCTCTCGCACTGGCTGCCGTTCGAGCTGGTGGAAATCGAGCCGGGCCTGCGCGGCAAGGGGCGCGATGCGCGCCGTGCGACCGACGAGGAGGGCAAGCGGGTGATTGCGGCGCTGCCCAAGAACGCCTACGTGGTGGCGTTGGATGTGCCGGGCCGGCAGTTGAGTTCGGAACAGCTGGCGCAGCGCCTGGAGCATTGGCGCGGGCAGGGCAGGGACCTGGCGTTCCTGATCGGCGGGCCGGAGGGGCATTCGGCGGAAGTGTCGGCGTTGGCCGACGAGAAGTGGTCGATCGGGCCGCTGACCTTGCCGCACATGCTGGTGCGGCTGGTGGTCGCCGAGCAGTTGTATCGCGCCGCGGCGATGCTGGCCAACCATCCGTATCACCGGGCATGATCCCGGGCGTGAAGAAAATCGACGCAGACGGGTTACATCCTGCGAAAAACGGGCTACAATGCGCACCCCGCCCGAATAGCTCAGCCGGTTAGAGCACTTGACTGTTAATCAGGGGGTCGTTGGTTCGAGTCCAACTTCGGGCGCCAAGTTTTGAGAAGCCTCGCAGCGATGCGAGGCTTTTTTTTGTCCGCCGATCGGCCGGGCCCGGACAAACAAAAAGCCCGGGCAATGCCCGGGCTTTTCGTTCCCACGTGCGTTTACATCAGTTGAAGGTGTACTTGGCACCGACAGTGAAGTAACGGCCGATCGCGCCGCTGAAGTGCAGCGGGTTGTAGTTCACGCCACCGTAGGTGGTCGGATCCAGCGGTGCGATGCGGTCGAACACGTTCTGCACCGAGGCGTTCAGCTCGAAGGCTTCGGTGATGCTCCAGCGGCCGGACAGGTCGAAGGTGGTGAACGAAGAGATCTTCTTCACCGGCTCGCCGTCTTCATAGAAGGCCTGGTAGTCGCCACCGCGCCTGTCGGTGTTTTCCATCTTGGCGATGTAGTTGGCCACACCGCTGACGCTCCAGTCGCCCTGCTTCCAGGTGGTACCGAAGTTCACGCGGTCCTTCGGCGTGCCGATGCAGTTGGTCACGTCGCAGTTGCCGTGGGTGCCGGCGTAGTCGACGGTTTCGCCGGCTTCGGTGCGCTCGAACTTGAGCACGTGGCTCCACTGCAGGTCCATCTCCAACTGGCCCGGGCCGATGTCGAAGGTCTGGCGGATATCGGTATCGATACCGCGCACGCGCGACGAGTTGGCATTCACGTAGGCCGTGTTCACCGCCAGGATCGTGCCGCTGTTGGGCACGCCGCCGATGTTGTTGGCATCACGCAGGACGTTGCCGGCCGCGATCGCCGCGGCGGTGCTGCCCTGGGCGATTTCGTTGGTGCGCTTGATCTGCCACGCATCCACCGTCAACGAGGTCGACGCCGTCGGCTGCATCACCACGCCGAAGGAGTAGCTCTTGGACTCTTCCGGCTTCAGGTCCTTGTTGGGACGGGTGATGATCGCCACCGAGCGCGCGGTGCACTCGTTGAGCGGATCGATCGCGCAACGCACCGGATCGCGGGCGTTGGAGAACGCGGCCAGGCCGCCGTCACCGTTTTCGGCCGGGTTCGGCGCGCGGAAGCCTTCGGCATAGCTGGCACGCAGCGCCAGCCAGTCGGTCGGGGTCCACTTCACGCCCAGCTTCGGCGTGGCCTTGCCTTCACCGCTCTCGTACTTGTCATAACGCACCGCCGCGCTCAGCTCCAACTGCTCCAGCACCGGTGCGGACAGTTCGGCGTAGCCGGCGTACACGTTCTGGGTGCCGTCATAGGCCGAGTAGCCCAGGCCGATGATGTCGCCCTGATCGGTGTAGGTCTGCGGGGTGAGGCTGTTGCTGGTCTTGCGCCACTCGGTGCCCATGGCCAGGCCGAGCGGGCCGCCCTTGAGGTCCATCAGGCTGCGCGAGACGGTGAAGTTGAACATGTCCAGGCTGGACTTGGCGCTGGCGCTGATGGTCGGGGAGATGTAGTCATACAGCGCCTGCGAGTTCAGCCCGGCGTTGTCGCCGATGCGCCACACGCCGCCCGGGCAGGCCGGGTTGCCCAGTGCACAGCGCACCGCGCTGTAACGCAGGAAGCCGGTGCGCTTGTTGAGCAGTTCGGTACCCGAATGCAGGTAGGCGGTGTCGTAGCTCCAGTCGCCCCAGTTGCCCTTCACGCCGAACAGCACGCGGTTGAACTCGTTGGTGTTGTTGGTCACCCGGCCGCCCACGTCCCATGCCGAGTAGCGCACGCGCGCACCGGTGGCAGCGAAGGCCGGCGGAAGGTCCGGATGCCCCGGGCCGAGCACGGTGGCGCCCGGGCCGCTGTTGGCGTTGACCGGACCTTCGGGGTAGCCCCAGCCGCCGGAGACGCCGGACGGGGTGTTGGAGAAGGTGGTTTCCTTCTTGGAGTAGCCGATTTCGGTGTAGAACTCGCCACCCTCGCCGAAGGCGAAGCTGGCGCGGCCGAACACGTTGACGTACTTCTCTTCCGGGCTCAGGTCGCGGAACTGCTGGGCCGGATCCCACAGGCAGCCCTGCGCCTGTGCGGTGGCATCGCTCTGGCCGGGGATGGTGGTCAGGCCGGCGCAGCCGGGCAGGGCGACCAGGTGGCCGGTGGCGTCGAAGATGGAACCGTTCGGGCCGGTGCCGCCGGCGGTGCCGCCGGACAGGTAGGCGCCGCCGAGGAACTGCGCATCGGCCGCGTCATAGCCGTAGCGGCGGGTATCGCCGGTGCCGATCCACTTGCGGTTCTTGCGGTCGCTGATCTTGATCGCGTCGGTCTTGCCCACGTCCAGGCTGAAGAACGCATTCCAGCCATCGCTGTTGAGGTCGCCGGTACCGGCGGTCAGGGTCGCCTTCTTGGCATCGCCGTCACCGTCGCCGGAGACGCCGTAGGAGCCGCGCAGCACCGCACCCTGGAAGTCGTTGCGCAGGATGATGTTGACCACGCCGGCGATCGCGTCCGAGCCGTAAATGGCCGACGCGCCGTCCTTGAGGATGTCGATGCGTTCCACCGCATCCAGCGGAATGGTGCTCAGATCAGTGAAGACCTTCTGGCCGTCATCGGCCAAGCCGTAGGTCGCCATGCGGCGGCCGTTCAACAGCACCAGCGTGGAGCCGGCACCCAGGCCGCGCAGCGAGATGCCCGCGCCGCCGCCGGCGAAGCCGTTGCCGAAGGTCTTGGGAATGGAGCCGGCGCCGTCAGCGGTCAGGGTCTGCAGGTACTCGGCCACCGTGGTCTTGCCGGTGCGGTCGATTTCCTGGCGGGTGACCACCTGGACGGGGGAGGGGGTTTCGGTATTGGTCCGGGGAATGTTCGACCCGGTGACCGTGATGCGGTCAAGGTTGGTGGCCTGCTCCTGGGCGAACGCGGAGCCGGAGGCCAGTGCGCCGGCCAGCAGCATCACGCTGCCAGTAAGGGCGAGGGACACGGAATGGGCCAGGTTGTTGCGGCGGCTGCTGTTGAGCCGTTGGATCGGGTGTTTCACAGCTTCTCTCCTGACTGGGAAAACCAACGATGACGATGGATCGGCACCAAATGAGTGACGACCGCGACAATCTAGGTTTCTGACAGGTGACGGAGGTGTGAAAAATTGCTTAATTCGTAACGTTCTGTGTCAAACCGTTTCAAGCCGGGGAGCCGGCTGGGCCGGCTCCCGGGCCTGGCCCGTCAGTCGGGCAGGGAGAAGCTGACCGGCACCAGCCCGTCGGCCGGGACCAGCTGGCCGTCCACCTTGGCCGGCACGAAGCGCCAGTGGCGCAGCACCTGCTGGCGCGCGGCGTTGTCCAGTGCCCGCGAGCCGCTGCTGCGCTCGATCACCACGCTGGAGGCCTTGCCGTCCGGTTCCACCCGCACCCGCAGCAGCACCGTGCCCTGTTCGTGGTTGCGCAGGGCGGCCACCGGATAGGACGGCGGCGGCGCGCTGCGGTACTGCAGCTGCACGCCATCACCGGCCGGCGCCGGGCCCGGGGCCGGTGGGGTCAGGGACGGGGCCTGGGTGTCGGCGGCCGGCTGCGGGAGCACGTCCAGCGCCTGGTCGGCGGTTGCGGTGGGCGGTGGCAGCGGGGCCGGCTGCGGCTTGCTCACCGTGGTCCGGGGCTGGACCGGCTGCGGCGCCGTTTCAGGGATCACCGGCGGGGCCGGCGGCGGCTTCACCGGGGGCACCAGCAGCCGCACCTGGGTGCGTTCGCGGGGCAACGGTGCGGCCACGTAGGCAGCCGGGATCAGCAGCAGCATCAGGGCCAGTACGTGAAGGGCCAGCGCGGTGCTCATGCCGAGCACGCGCGAGGCGTCGATGTGCAGCGGGACTACGGGGGGATGCGTACGGACCATGCTCCACTCTCCTTGCCAGATATGCGGGAACATCCAACGTGCGGGCGCGGCCGATGGGGTTGCAGTACTGCACAGGACGGGGCCGCGCAATGACAGCAATACCGGAGCCGGGCGCGGGCCGGAAGTCAGGGGCGCTGTCGGTGTTTGGCTGGCGCTCAGGAAACGGCGCCACACAGCAGGACGGCGCCCGCAGGCGCCGTCATGTCATGCAGGCGCGGAGCGGGGGTCCGCTCACGCGCCGGGGCCGACGCTCCCGCGAAGGGTCAGCGGCCCAGGTCGAACACCACGTCCAGGTTGACCGACACCGTCGATTCGCCCGGCGACACCGGGGTGGAGACGTCGGCGGCCATCGGCGCGGCGGCCGCGCGCATCATCACCGGGCGGAAGTTGCCGCCGCCGTTCTCGGAGATGCTGACGATGCGGCGCACGCGCAGGCCCAGCGACTTGGCGTAGGTCTCGGCACGGGACTGGGCCTTCTTCAGCGCGGCCAGGCGGGCTTCGTCGTAGACCGGCTCGGGCTGGTCGATCTCGAACTGCGGGCCATTGATCTGGTTGGCGCCCTGCGCGGCCAGCGCGTCCAGCACCTTGCCCAGCTTGGCGATGTCGCGCACCTTCAGGCTCACCGTGTTGCTGGCCTGGTAGCCGGTGATCTTCGGCGGCTCGTTTTCCACGTAGCGGTACTGCGGGTTGAGGTTGACCCCGCTGGTCTGCACGTCGCGCTCGGCGATGCCCGCGGCCTTGATCGCGGCCAGCACCTTGACCATCTGCTCGGCGTTCTGGCGCATCGCGCTGTTGCCGTCCACGGCCTGGGTGACCACCCCGGCCGACAGCGTGGCCACGTCCGGCACGCGCTTGGCTTCGGCGTTGGCCGAGATGTTGAGCAGGGTGCTGTCGGCGGCGACGGCGACGGCAGGCGAGGTCTGGGCGTGGGCGGTCATCGAGGTTCCCAGGGCAAGGGTCAGGGCAAGCAGCAGAGGGGACAGGGACGGGCGGCGCATGTGGATCTCCTTGTGAAGGCGGCAGGGTGGTGTCGCAGCGATGAACGTCTCGTGAGCTTTTCCGGGGTCGATCACGATTCGATGGGGTTGCCCGCGATTCAGACAGGGGTCGCAGGTTATGCTTCCTCGATGCTTTATCTTGCCTCCCGCTCCCCCCGACGAACCCAACTGCTGGCGCGCCTGGACCGACCGTTCCGCGCGCTGGACCTTGAGGTGCCTGAAGTCCGTGCGGCCGACGAATCGGCCATCCACTACGTGCAGCGGGTTGCCGCGGACAAGGCGCGCGCCGGCCTGGCGCTGGTGGCCGCCGCCGATCCCGGGGCGGTGGTGCTCGGCTCGGATACCGAGGTGGTCCTGGACGGCCGGGTGTTCGGCAAGCCGGTCGACGCCGACGACGCGGCGGCCATGCTGGGTGCGCTGGCCGGGCGCACCCACCAGGTGATGACCGCGGTGGCGCTGGTCGGCCAGGGCCGCCAGGACACCGTGCTGGTGGTCTCGGAGGTGAGCTTCATCGCGCTGGACGCCGCCGCGATCGCCGCCTACGTGGCCACGGGCGAGCCGATGGGCAAGGCCGGCGCCTATGCCATCCAGGGCGGCGCAGAACGTTACATCCGCCATCTGGCGGGAAGCTATTCGGGTGTGATGGGATTGCCCCTGCAACAGACCGAGCAGTTGCTGCAGGCGTTTGGCGTTCCGCCCGCTGCTTCCACCACGCCAACGGAGGGTGTCGCCCATGTCTGAAGAAATCCTGGTCAATGTCACCCCGCGCGAAACCCGCGTGGCCGTCATCGAGAACGGCATGCTGCAGGAACTGCACATCGAGCGCGGCTGGCGCCGTGGCGTGGTGGGCAACATCTACAAGGGCAAGGTGCAGCGGGTCATGCCGGGCATGCAGGCGGCCTTTGTCGAGGTCGGGCTGGAGCGCGCCGCGTTCCTGCATGCCAACGACGTGATCCGGCCGGCCCCGGTGGCCAGCCCCGATACCGAAGGCACCACGCTGCCGCCGCCGTCCTCGGTGCCGATCGTGGAACTGCTGCGCGACGGGCAGGACATCGTGGTGCAGGTGGTCAAGGACCCGATCGGGACCAAGGGCGCGCGCCTGACCACCCAGATCAGCATTCCCTCGCGCTACATGGTGCTGCTGCCGCAGTCCAAGGTGGTGGGCGTGTCGGCGCGGATCGAGGATGAGACCGAGCGCGCCCGGCTGAAGTCGCTGGTGACCGAGTTGTCGGCCCAGCACGGCGGCTACGGCTACATCGTGCGCACCAATGCCGAGGGCCAGCCGGCCGAAGCCATCGCCGAGGACGTGGCCTACCTGTCGCGGGTCTGGAACGTGGTCGAGCGGCGCGGTCGCGATGCGGCCCCGCTCAGCGTGATCTACGAGGACCTGAGCCTGCCGCTGCGCTCGGTGCGCGACCTGATCCGCAAGGACGTGGACAAGGTCAAGGTCGATTCCAAGGAAACCTTCACCCAGTTGCAGGCCTTCGTGGCCAAATACATGCCGGTGCTGGCCGAAAAGCTGGAGCTGTACAGCGGCGACCGCCCGATCTTCGACATGTTCGGGGTGGAGGACGAGATCGGTCGCGCGCTGGACAAGCAGGTGCCGCTCAAGTCCGGCGGCTACCTGGTGATCGACCAGACCGAGGCGATGACCACCATCGATGTGAACACCGGTTCGTTCCTGGGCCAGCGCAACCTCGAAGAGACCGTGTTCCGCACCAACCTGGAGGCGGCACAGGCCGTGGCGCGCCAGCTGCGCCTGCGCAACCTGGGCGGCATCATCATCATCGACTTCATCGACATGGACGATGCCGAGCACCGGCGCCAGGTGCTGCGCACGCTGGAAAAGGCGCTGGCCCGCGACCATGCCAAGACCACCGTCTACGATTTCTCGCCGCTGGGGCTGGTCGAGATGACCCGCAAGCGCACCGTGGAGAGCCTGGAGCGGCAACTGTCCGAGCCGTGCCCGGAGTGCAGCGGGCGCGGCTCGATCAAGACCGCCGAGACGGTCACCTACGAGATCTTCCGCGAAATCACCCGCGCGGTGCGCCAGTTCGATGCGGCGCGCCTGCTGGTGATCGCCTCGTCCAAGGTGGTGGCGCGGATCACCGATGAGGAATCCTCGGCGGTGGCCGAACTGGAGGAGTTCCTCGGCAAGAGCATCCGCTTCCAGGCCGATGAGCAGTACCTGCAGGAGCAGTTCGATGTCGTGCTGCTCTGATATCCGCCCGCTGGCGCGCGCTCGCGCCGGCGCTTCCGCGTCACGATGAGCACGCCGCTCCGACTGCGACTGCGAAGGATTCGCCGCCATGCCGTCTATGCATTGGCGATCGTGCTGGTGTGCGTGGCCCTGCTGGTGGGCACCGTCAGCCAGGTGCTGCCGTTCGCCGAGCGGCACCCGGACAAGGTCGCCGCGTGGCTGAGCGCGCGCGCCGGCCAGCCGGTGCGTTTTGACCACCTGGACACGGCCTGGACCCGGCGCGGGCCGCTGCTGGAGCTGAAGGGCCTGCGCATCGGGCAAGGGCAGGGCATCGCCATCGGCGAGGCCGAAGTACTGGTGTCCATGTATGCCGGGCTGCTGCCCGGCCATTCGCTGACCGAACTGCGCCTGCGTGGCCTGGCCCTGGTGCTGGAGCGCGCCGATGATGGGCGCTGGTCGGTGCGCGGGATGCCCCAGGCCGGCAGCGGTGATCCGCTCGAGGCGCTGCGTCGGCTGGGCGAACTGCAGGTGATCGGCGGCCGCCTGCGCGTGGACGCGCCGTCGCTGGGCCTGCAGACCGAGCTGCCGCGCATCGACCTGCGCCTGCGCGTGAACGGCCAGCGCCTGCGCGTGGGTGCGCGCGCCTGGGCCGATCGCCAGGGCTTGCCGCTCACCGCGGTCCTGGATCTGGAGCGCAGCCGCGGCGACGGCCAGGCCTGGCTGTCGGCCGACCCGGCCGACTTCCGCGCATGGTCCCACCTGCTGCGCTTCGCCGGCGTGTCTTTGCAGCAGGGCACTGGCGAGTTCAATGCCTGGGTCGACCTGCGCGACCACCGCCCGGTGATGGTCACCGCCGACGCCGACCTGCAGGGCCTGCAGTTGCGTGGCGCGCCGCTGGCCGATGGCAAGCGCCCGGAGCTGCAGCTGGACACCCTGCAGCTGCGCGCGCGCTGGCGCTGGGTCCAGGGCGGTTGGCGCGCCGACGCACCGCGGCTGCGGATCGGCCTGGCCGGCAACAGCGAGGTGCAGCGCCTGGATGGGCTGCTGCTGGCCGGCGGCCAGCACATCGCGCTGGCCGGGGACAACATCGATGCCACCGCGCTGCTGCGCGGGGTGGCGCTCAGCGACCGGGTCGAGCCGGGCCTGCGCGAATGGTTGCAGCACGCCGCCCCGCACGCCCGCATGACCCAGGTCCGGATCGCCGCCGAGCGTGGCGGCGCGGTGGCCATCCAGGGCGAACTGGCCGACATCGGCTTTGCTCCGTCCGGGCATGCGCCGGGGCTGAGCGGGCTGGGCGGGCGCTTCACGGGCGATGCCGACGGTTTCGCGCTGGACCTGCAGCCGGGCCGGGTGATGCATTTCGACTGGCCCAGCGGCTTTGGCCAGCGCCACGACGTGCGCCTGGGCGGGCAGCTGGTCGGCTGGCGCGACGAAGCCGGTGGCTGGCGTTTCGGTACCCCGGCGCTGCGCGTGCAGGGCACCGACTATGCCGCCGACGTGCGCGGCAGCGTCTGGTTCCAGGGCGACGGCAGCCGGCCCTGGCTCCAGTTGGCCACGCGCATCGACGATGTGCCGATGACCGCGGCCAAGCGCTTCTGGATCCACTCGAAGATGAGCAAGGGCGCCACCGACTGGCTGGACGCCGCGCTGGTCGCCGGCCAGGTGCGCGGCGGGGTCGGGCTGGTCAGCGGCGACCTGGATGACTGGCCGTTCGATCGCAACAACGGTCGCTTCGAGGCCACCGGACATATCAGCAACGGCACGATCCGTTTCCAGCACGACTGGCCGGCGATGGGCAAGGTGGATGCGGACATCGCCTTCATCGGCCCCGGCTTCGAGCTGCATGGCAGCGGCGACCTGGCCGGGGTGGCGGTGAACCACTTCGATGCCGGCATCGCCGATTTCGGCCAGACCCCGCTGTACGTCAAGGCCACCACCCAGGCCGAGTCCGGCGCGCTGTTGGCCATGCTCAAGCAGAGCCCGCTGCACGCCACCTATGGCGCGACCCTGGACAACCTCACCGCCAAGGGCCCGGCCAAGGTCGCCTTCGACCTGCTGCAGCCCATGCACCACGACCAGCCCGGCGGCCACCTGCAGGGCAGCGTCGAGCTGGACGGGGTGGCGCTCACCGAGAAGCGTTTCGCGCTGGCCTTTGAGAACATGCGCGGCCTGGCCCGCTACAGCCGCGACGGGTTCGACGCGGAAAAGCTCGGCGTGCGCCACCTCGGCCAGGACGGGCAGCTGAGCCTGCGCGCCGGGGGCTATGTGCGCGATCCGCAGCAGGCCTTCGAGTCCGAACTCAGCGCGGCCATGGACGCCGGGCTGCTGCTCGACCGCGCGCCGGAACTGAACTGGCTCAAGCCCTACATCCAGGGCAATTCACGCTGGACCATCGGGGTGACCCTGCCCAAGGTGGCCGCCGGCGCCAAGGTCGAACCGCCGACCGTGCTGACCCTGCGCTCGGACCTGGTCGGCACCCGCCTGGACCTGCCGGCACCGTTGGACAAGGCGGCCGAGGTGCCGCTGGCGACCACGGTCAACGCGCAGCTGCCGATGGGCAGTGGCCGCGTCGACGTGGCGTTCGGCCAGCGCCTGGCGCTGGCGGCGCGCACCCACAACAACCAGACCGGCGTGCAGGTCACCCTGGGCAGCGACCGGGTCGATCGCGAGCCGCCGGCCAGCGGCCTGGTGGTGAACGGTCGCAGCGGGTCGCTGGATGCGCTGGAGTGGATCGGGCTGGCCCGTTCGCCCGATGGCGGCACCGACAAGGACCCGATGCCGCTGCGCCAGGTCGATGTGCAGGTCGGCCAGCTGCTGCTGGCCGGCGGCGTGTTCGCCCAGACCCGCCTGCAGCTGCGACCGACCCCGTCTTCGGTCGAGGTGCGCCTGGACGGCCCGTCGCTGTCCGGCAGCCTGAGCGTGCCCAACGCCGACGGCGGCACCATCGTCGGCAAGCTCAGCCGGGTGCACTGGCAATCGCTGCCGACCCCGGCCAAGGTGCCCGCCGATGGCAGCCTGATCGCGCTGCCCAGCGATGCCACCCTGCCGGCGCGGGTGCAGGCCAGTGCCAACGACACCAACCCGGCCAGGATCCCGCCCCTGGCGCTGGATATCGAGGACCTGCAGTTCGGCAAGGCCAAGCTCGGCCAGGCGGTGCTGCGCACGCGCCCGTTCGGCAACGGCCTGAGCGTGGACCAGCTGCAGTTCCGCGCGCCCAAGCAGGCCATCGACATCCAGGGCCGCTGGCTGGGCATGGGCGCGGCGGCGCGCACCCAGGTCACTGCCGAGGTGAAAAGCGAGGACCTCGGCGGGCTGATGCAGAACCTGGACTACGGCGGCCAGCTGCGCGGCGGACAGGGCCAGATCCACCTGGACGCGGGCTGGCAGGGCGGTCCGTCGGACTTCCAGCTGGGCGCGTTGCAGGGCCACATGCAGGTCAACGCGCGCAACGGCCAGCTGCTGGAACTGGAACCCGGCGCCGGCCGCGTGCTGGGCCTGCTCAGCGTCACCCAGCTGCCGCGCCGGTTGATGTTCGACTTCCGCGACTTCTTCTCCAAGGGCTTCGCCTTCAACCAGGTCGACGGCGCGCTCGCGTTCGGCAACGGCATGGCCACCACCGACAAGGTGCTGATCGAGGGCCCGGCCGCCAACATCAGCATCCGGGGCCAGACCGACCTGCGCCGCCAGCAGTTCGACCAGACCATCGACGTCAATCCGCGCTCGGGCAACCTGCTCACGGTGGTCGGTGCGGTGGCCGGTGGGCCGGTCGGCGCGGCGGTGGGCGCGGCCGCCAATGCGGTCCTGGGCAAGCCGCTGGGCGCGATCGGTGCCAAGACCTACCGGGTCACCGGGCCATGGGCCGAACCCAAGGTCGAAGTGATCGACCGCGACGATGCCCCGCCACGCCCTGCACCCGCCGCGCCGCCGCTACGCTGACCTCCTTTCCCGCGCCCGGGTTGCGATAGCGGCCGGCGCCCTCAGATAGATGACATGACCGACAACGCACTGACCCTCGCCAACGACCGCCTGCTGCTGCCCGCCGGGCTGGATGCCGGCAGCCTGGAACGCACCTTCGGCACCCTGCTGGGGCCGGGCATCGATTTTGGCGACCTGTATTTCCAGCACGCCCGGCGCGAAAGCTGGAGCGTGGAAGATGGCATCGTCAAGGACGGCGCGCATTCGATCGAGCAGGGCGTGGGCGTGCGCGCCATTGCCGGCGAGAAGACCGGCTTTGCCTACTCCGACGACATCCACCGCGATGCGCTGCTGGCCGCGGCGCAGTCGGCGCGCGCGATCTCGCGCGAGGGTGGGGCGCAGCAGGCGCGGTCGCTGGTGCGCGGCAACGCGCGCGCGCTGTACCCGGCACTGGACCCCATCGACGGCATGGGCAACGAAGCCAAGGTGGAGGTGCTCAAGCGCCTGGACCGCTACCTGCGTGCGGCCGACCCGCGCGTGCAGCAGGTGATGGTGAGCCTGTCCGGCGGCGTGGACACGGTGCTGATCGCGCGCAGCGACGGCGTGCTGGCCGGCGACATCCGCCCGCTGGTACGGCTCAACGTGCAGGTGATCGTGGAACAGCACGGCCGCCGCGAATCCGGCTACGCCGGCGGCGGTGGCCGTTACAGCTACGCCGAACTGTTTGCCGATGACCGGCCCGAACGCTTCGCCCGCGAAGCCCTGCGCCAGGCGCTGGTCAACCTGGAGGCGATTCCGGCCCCGGCCGGGGTGATGACGGTGGTGCTCGGCCCGGGCTGGCCCGGCGTGCTGCTGCACGAAGCGGTCGGCCATGGCCTGGAAGGCGACTTCAACCGCAAGGGCACCAGTGTCTATGCCGGTCGCATCGGCGAGCGCGTGGCCGCCCCGGGCGTGACCATCGTCGACGACGGCACCCTGGACGGACGCCGTGGCTCGCTCAACATCGATGACGAAGGCCATCCGACCCAGTGCACCACGCTGATCGAGGACGGCATCCTGGTCGGCTACATGCAGGATTCGCTCAACGCGCGCCTGATGGGCGTGGCCCCGACCGGCAACGGCCGCCGTGAATCGTTCGCGCACATGACCATGCCGCGCATGACCAATACCTACATGCGCGCCGGCCAGCACGATCCGGAAGAGATGATCCGCTCGGTCAAGCGTGGCCTGTACGCGGTCAACTTCGGCGGCGGCCAGGTCGATATCACCAGCGGCAAGTACGTGTTCTCGGCCACCGAGGCCTACCTGATCGAAGACGGCAAGGTAACCGCGCCGGTGAAGGGCGCCACCCTGATCGGCAACGGCCCGGAAACCATGCAGAAGGTGCGCATGATCGGCAACGACCTGGCCCTGGATGAAGGCGTGGGCGTGTGTGGCAAGGATGGCCAGAGCGTGCCGGTGGGCGTGGGCCAGCCTTCGCTGCTGATCGATGGCATCACCGTGGGCGGTACCCAGGCCTGAGCCGGGCGATGGCGCGGCTACCTCGATCGGGGCGCGCGGCCGCCCGCCGGAGGCGGGCGCGGCCGCGCGGGCGCCGGGACTCAGTCCTCGGCGGCCTCGTCGGTGCCGGTATCGGCCGCGTCGAGCGCATCCTCCGACAGGCCGTCCAGGCCCAGCGCCGCAGGC
>DJBL01000035.1 GCA_002435595.1 Stenotrophomonas maltophilia | reverse complement strand
CCCCGGTGCCCGCTGCCGCCCCGGTGGCCGCTGCCGCCGAGCCGGCCCAGTCCCAGCCGCTGCCCGGCGCCGAGCTGACGCTGGTGCCGCGCGATGACGAGGAGATCCGCCAGCTGCGCCACGAAGTGGCCGGCATGCGCCAGGTGATCGAGCGCGAGATGCACCGCTTCACCGACGAACGCCTGCGCGGCTCGCCGGTGCGGGCCGCCGCGCTGGACCTGATGGACGAGTACGGCTTCGATGCCGGCATCAGCCGCGATGTGGCCATGCAGATCCCGCTGGACACCGAAGCCCACCGTGGCCGCGGGCTGATGCTGGGCCTGCTCTCGCGCAAGCTGCCGATCGCCCCGGTGGACCCGCTCGAATCCGGCGGCGTGATCGCCCTGGTCGGCCCGACCGGCGCCGGCAAGACCACCACGATTGCCAAACTGGCCTCGCGCTTTGCCGAAAAGCATGCTGCCCGCGACGTGGCCCTGGTCACCACCGACACCGGCCGCATCGGCGCCCGCGAGCAGCTGTACGGCTTTGGCCGCCAGTTGGGCATCGCGGTGCATGAGGCCAACAGCGGCAGCGACCTGAACCAGCTGCTGGAGCGCCTGCAGGACTACAAGCTGGTGCTGATCGACACCGCCGGGCTTGGCCCGCGTGACCGTGCCCTGGCCGCCCAGCTGCAGTGGCTGCGCGCAGCCCAGCAGATCCGCACCCTGCTGGTGCTGCCGGCCAACACCAGCTTTGGCGACATGGACGAAGTGGTCCGTCGCTTCAGCGCCGCCAACCCGCAGGGCGTGGTGCTGAGCAAGCTGGACGAGACCGGCCGCTTCGGCACCGCCCTGTCGGTGGCCGTGGATCACCGCCTGCCGATCACCTGGGTCACCGATGGCCAGGACGTTCCCGAAGACCTGCACCGGGCCAGTGCCGCAAATCTTGTACTTCGCCTTGAAGATTTGCGCCGCGCGGCCGATATGCCCTGCAACCCGGAGTTGAACCATGCCGTCGCGTGAGTACGCCAAGCTGACCAAGACCTTCCCGTTGTCTGCCACCCGCAGCCAGCCGCTGGGCCCTGTGCGCACCATCGCCGTCACCGGCGGCAAGGGCGGCGTGGGCAAGACCAACGTGTCGGCCAACCTGGCCGTGGCGCTGGCCGACATGGGCAAGCGCACGCTGCTGCTGGACGCCGACCTGGGCCTGGCCAACATCGATGTGATCCTGGGCCTGCAGCCCAAGGTGACCCTGGCCGATCTGGTCGCCGGGCGCTGCACCCTGGAGGAAGTGATCCTGGAGGGCCCCGGCGGGGTGCTGGTGGTGCCGGCCGCCTCCGGACGCCGCCACATGGCCGAGCTGCAGCCGGCCGAGCACGTGGGTTTGGTCAACGTGTTCTCCGAACTGGAGCGCGAACTGGACTTCATGGTGGTGGACACCGCCGCCGGCATCACCGACGGCGTGCTGACCTTCTGCCAGGCCGCGCAGGACACCGTGGTGGTGGTCTGCGACGAGCCGGCCTCGATCACCGACGCCTACGCGCTGATCAAGGTGCTCTCGCGCGAGCGCGGCGTGGACCGCATCCAGGTGGTGGCCAACATGGTGCGCGACCCCAACGAGGGCCGCGTGCTGTACGAAAAGTTGACCCGGGTCTGCGAGAAGTTCCTGGCCGATGTCTCGCTGAACTACCTCGGCTGCGTGCCGCAGGATGACTGGCTGCGCCTGTCGGTGCAGCGCCAGCAGCCGGTGGTCAAGGCCTACCCCTCCAGCCCGGCCGCCCAGGCGATCACCGAGATCGCCCGCCGCACCGCCCGCTGGCAGGCACCGACCGAGCCGCGTGGCGGGGTCGAATTCTTCCTGGAACGCATCCTCAAGCAACGCGGGGTGGCCGCATGAAAGGCGCCGCACAATACAAAGAAGTCCAGCGCACCGCAGCCAACGAGTGCATCGCACAGCACTCGGACCTGGTCCGTCGCATCGCCCACCACCTGGCCGCGCGCCTGCCGGCCAGCGTGGAAGTGGATGACCTGATCCAGGCCGGCATGATGGGCCTGATCGAGGCCTCGCGCAGCTACGACGCCGACCAGGGCGCCTCGTTTGAAACCTACGCCTCGATCCGCATCCGCGGTTCGATGATCGACGAGATCCGCCGTGGCGACTGGGTGCCGCGTTCGGTGCACCGCCGTGCCCGCGATGCCGCCTCCACCATCCGCCGCCTGGAACAGAGCACCGGCCGCGCCGCCAGCGCCACCGAAGTGGCCGCGGCCATGGACATGCCGCTGCCGGACTACCTGCGCCTGATGGAAGACGCCGCGCGCGGCCAGGTGCTGAGCCTGGAGTCACGCATCGAGGACCAGGGCGAGCTGGACACCGTGGCCCAAGGGGGCCCGACCCCGCAGCAGGTGCTCGAACGCGGCGAGTTCGGCCGCGAGCTGGGCAACGCCATCGGGCTGCTGCCCGAGCGCGAGCAGCTGGTGCTGTCGCTGTACTACGAGCAGGAACTGAATCTGAAGGAGATCGGCGCGGTGCTCGGTGTAAGCGAGTCGCGCGTCTGCCAGATCCACGGCCAGGCGGTCCTTCGCCTGCGTGGCCGACTGAAGATCTTCGAGGCGGCCGACGCCGGCCTCGAGAACCATTGATACCGAGGAAAGTGCTTTGAACAAGAACATGCGTATCCTGATCGTCGACGATTTCTCGACCATGCGTCGTATCGTCAAGAACCTGCTGGGCGATCTGGGCTTCACCAATACGGCCGAAGCCGAGGACGGGCATGCCGCGCTGTCTCTGTTGCAGAGCCAGCCGTTCGATTTCGTGGTCACCGACTGGAACATGCCGGTGATGACCGGGATCGACCTGCTCAAGGCGATCCGCGCCGACGCCAAGCTCAAGACGCTGCCGGTGCTGATGGTGACCGCCGAAGCCAAGCGCGAGCAGATCATCGAAGCGGCCCAGTCCGGCGTCAACGGCTACATCATCAAGCCGTTCACCGCCCAGACCCTGGAAGAAAAGCTCGGCAAGATCTTCGAACGACTGGCGGCGAGCGCCTGATGGAAACCCTCAGCGACAAATCCGCGCTGGTGCAGCGCCTGCAGGATGCCCTGGCTGCGCTGGAAGGCGGCGACGAGGCCGGCTGGCGCCGGGAAATCGACGCCCTGGCCGCCCTGCGCACCCAACCGATGATGGCCGGGCTGAACCGGCTCGCCCGCGAACTGGGCCAGGCCCTGGGCGAACTGCCCAGCCTGCCCAGCGAAGCCGGCGAGCTGGACGATGCCTGCGCGCGCCTGGACCACGTGGTGGCGATGACCGAACAGGCCACCCACCGCACCCTGGACCTGGCCGAGGAATGCCGCGCGTTGACCGAACAGCTGCGCGCCAACGGCCTGTCGGCCGACCAGGACCAGCAGCTCGACCGGATCCGCCACAACCTCACCGAAATCGCGCTTACCCAGAGCTACCAGGACCTCACCGGGCAGATCATCCGCCGCGTGGTGGGTATCGTCCGGCGCGTGCACGAAGGGTTCGGCGCGCTCGGCCTGCCGCCGCAGGAAGACACCGCGCGCCCGCGCGACAACGGCCTGGCCGGCCCTGCCGTGACCGGCCTGGACCGCCACCAGGTATCCCAGGTGGACGCCGACGACCTGCTTTCGGATTTGGGGCTGTAAAACCATGAGTGCTGTTCCAGACGATATTGCTGCCGATTTCATCCTCGAGGCCCAGGAGATCCTGGATCGCCTCGGCGAACAGCTGGTGTCGCTGGAGCAGTCGCCCCAGGACAGCGACCAGCTCAATGCGGTGTTCCGCGGTTTCCACACGCTCAAGGGCGGTGCCGGTTTCCTCGGCATCCAGGCCATGGTCGAGCTGTGCCATGCCGCCGAGGAAACCCTGGGCATGGCGCGTTCGGGCCAGGCGGTGCTGCAGGCCCATCATTTCGATGCGGCCCAGCAGTCGCTGGACTACCTGCAATCCATGCTCGATTCGGTGTCGGCCGGCACCGAGCCGGGCTACGCACCGCCGGAACTGATCGCCCAGTTCGACGTCAACGGCCCGGCCACGCCGGCGCCGGCCGCAGTGGCTGCAAGCGCGGCACCGAGCAGCGGCGAACTGATCACCGATGACGAGTTCGAAGCCCTGCTGGACACGCTGCATGGCGGCGCCGCCCCGACCGCCGTGGCCCGCGCCAACACCGGCGCCGACGGCCTGATCGGCGAAGACGAGTTCGAGGCGCTGCTGGACCAGCTGCATGGTGGTGCCGCACCCGGCGCCAAAGCCGTTGCCGCCGCGCCCGCGCCGGCACCGCG
>DJBL01000096.1 GCA_002435595.1 Stenotrophomonas maltophilia | reverse complement strand
GCCGGATGCGCCCGGTGGACAGCGCAGCGGCTGCTGTGGCGGGCGCTCACGCCGATATCGGGCGGCGCGCCGGGTCGCCCCACGGCGTGCACGCCGGCCACCTCAGGGACCAGCCACCACCACCAGATGGCGCTCGCCGGTGAGCCCGGGCACGTGCAGCGGCAGGACCTGCTCGACCTGCCAGCCGGCCGGCAGCTGGGCGATTTCCTCGTGCGGATGGACGCCCTTCATGGCCAGCAGGCGTCCGCCGGGGCGCAGCAGATGGCCGCCGACCTGGATGATGCCGGCCAGGGTATCCATCGCGCGTGCGGTCAGGTGGTCATATGCACCCGGCTCGGCCAGCGCCTCGGCGCGTGATTCGGCCACCCGGGCATTGCCCAGGCCCAGCTGGCGCACGGCCTCGCGCATGAAGCGCGCCTTCTTGCCGTTGCTCTCCACCAGGGTGACCTGCAGCTGCGGGCGGGCGATGGCCAGCGGAATGCCGGGCAGACCGGGGCCGGTGCCCAGGTCGGCCAGGGTGCCGGTCTCCAGGAACGGCTGCATCGCCAGCGAATCGAGCAGGTGGCGGGTGACCATCTCCAGCGGATCGCGGATGGCGGTGAGGTTGTAGGTGCGGTTCCAGCGGTCGAGCAGGGTCAGGTAGGTCAGCAGCGGCGGCGCCAGGGCGGCGTCCAGGTGCATCGCGGCCAGGCCACGCTCGAGCGCTTCGGCCACGCCGGCAGGGAGGGTGTGTTCGGTCATGCGGGCATTATCGCAGGGCGCGGCGCTTCCGGTGGCTCACAGCTCGTGCCAGGCCAGCGCGGCGCGGAAATCATCGGCGGCCTGCCATTCGTGCAGGTGCCAGCGCCCGGCATCACCCAGCTCGGGATCGCACCAGGCCAGGTGCAGGCGGCCGTCGGCGTCCGGCGCCAGCTGCAGCCGGTGCAGGCCGAAGGAAATGCCCTGCCCCTGCGCCTTGAGGATGGACTCCTTGGCGCACCAGACGCGGAAGAACCACGGGTTGCGGGTGTCCTCGTCCAGGCCGAGCAGCCAGCCGACCTCGTCGGGGTGGAAGAAGCGCTCGATGATTTCGCGCATGCGCGGCCGGGGCCGCAGCGGCTCCAGGTCCACGCCCAGGCGCACGCCCTGGCCCAGGGCAACCAGCAGCCGGCCGTGGCTGTGGCTCCAGCCGGTGCCCAGGTGCGCAAACGCACCGTGCAGCTCCGGGCGGCCACGCAGGTCGCGCTGCAACGGCAGGCTGTCCGGCGCGGTGCCGAGCTGGTCGGCCAGCAGCACCCGGGCCTGCGGCTCGCCGCGGGTGCCGTTGACGTGCGGCAGGCACCAGACCGTGACGGGGCCGAACCGCCAGGGGCCGCCGAGGTCGCTATCCGGGCTCATGCCTGCACCCGGTGAGGACGGCTGCACGGTGATTTCACGGGGGCTGCCGTCAACTGGCCCTGTCGTTCACACAACCTGGGAGTCAAGACTATGGGCATCATCATCTGGTTGATCGTTGGTGGCATCGTGGGCTGGCTTGCCAGCATCATCATGCGACGCGACGCACAGCAGGGCATCATCCTCAACATCGTGGTCGGCATCGTCGGTGCGCTGATCGCCGGTTTCCTGTTCGGCGGTGGCATCAATGAAGCCATCACGATCCGCACGTTCCTGTTCTCGTTGATCGGCGCGGTGATCCTGCTGGCCATCGTGAATCTGTTTACGCGTCGAAGCGTCCGGTAACCAACGTACCTGCACCGCTTGATCGACAAGGCCCGGCACTGCCGGGCCTTGTTGTGTGTGCCGACCGGCGGCAGGCACTACCCCAACTGCACCCACGCCGGGGCGTGGTCGCTGGGGCGGTCCCAGGTGCGCGGCTCGCGGTCGATGCCTGAGGCAACGGCACGCGCCTTGAGTGCGTCGGACACCAGGGTGAGGTCGATGCGCAGGCCCAGATTGCGGCGGAAACCGGCGGCGCGGTAGTCCCACCAGCTGAACACGCCTTCTTCCTCGCTGTGCAGGCGGAACGCATCGTGCAGGCCCAGCTTCAGCAGCTTGTTGAGGGCACCGCGCTCGGCGGTGGAGGTCAGGATGTGGTTCTCGTTCCAGACCAGCGGGTCGTTCACGTCACGCGCATCCGGGGCGATGTTGAAGTCGCCCATGACCACCAGCTCGGGGTGCCGGGCCAGCTCGGCCTCGACCCAGGCATGCACGGCCTCCAGCCAGCGCAGCTTGTAGGCGTACTTGTCGGTGCCCACGTCCTGGCCGTTGACCACGTACAGGTTGATGATGCGCACGCCGTTGACGGTGCCGGCGATCACGCGCTTCTGCTCGTCCTCGAAGCCGGGAATGCCGATCTGCACGTCCTGCGCCGGTTCGCGCGACAGCAGCGCCACCCCGTTGTAGGTCTTCTGCCCGGCAAACACGCTGCGGTAGCCCAGCCCGGCCAGCACCGCATCGGGGAACTTGTGGTCCTCCATCTTGGTTTCCTGGATGCCAACCACGTCCGGCGCGAACGCGGTGAGCCATTGTTCCAGGTGCGGCAGGCGCACGTTGAGCGAGTTGACGTTCCAGGAGGCGATTTTCATGGCCGCCATTCTACCGGTAGCCACCGACCGTGGGTCGCTGGGCGCCGTTCAGCGCACCAGCGCCTTGAGCATCCCGGCGATCTTCGAATACGGCGGCTTGAGCAGGTCGCTGGCCGCCCAGCGCGACTGCCACAGGATCGGCAGCTGCTTGCTCAGCCCATCGAAGCCGGCGCGGCCGTGGTAGGCGCCCATGCCGCTGGGGCCGACGCCGCCGAACGGCAGGTCGTTGATGGCAAAGTGCAGCAGGGTGTCGTTGACGGTGATACCGCCGGCCACCACCTGCCCCAGCACGCGTTCGACGGTTCGGTTGTCCTCGCTGAAGACGTAGAGCGCCAGCGGCCGGTCGCGGCCCTGCACCTCGGTCAGTGCCGCGTCGAGGCTGGGATACGCGCAGACCGGCAGGATCGGGCCGAAGATCTCCTCCTGCATCAGGTCCAGGTCGGCCGGCGGGTCAAGCACGATGGTCGGCACGATCAGGCGTTCGCGCGCGGCGCGTTCGGGATCCACCGTGGCCAGCTCGATCACCGGCACGCCGCGTGCCCGGGCCTGGTCCAGGTATCCGCGCAGGCGCTGGTACTGGCCGTCGTGGATGATCCGCGTGTAGTCGCTGGCATCGCTGAAATCGCCATAGCGTGCACGCACCTGGGTCTGCAGCTGCTGCACCAGCTCGCGCTGGCGGGCGCCATCGATGAGCACGTAATCCGGGGCGATGCAGGTCTGGCCGGCGTTGAACCACTTGCCGGTAGCCAGGCGTGCGGCGGCCTTGTCCAACGGGTAGTCGCTGCAGACGATGGCCGGTGACTTGCCACCCAGCTCAAGGGTCAGCGGGGTAAGGTGCCGGGCCGCGGCGGCCATCACCTTGCGGCCGATGGCGGTGGAGCCGGTGAACACCAGATGGTCCAGCGGCGAGCCGGCCAGCGCACTGGCCAACGCACCATCGCCCTGCACCACCGCCACGCGGTCGGCGGGGAACACCTCGGCCAGCAGCGCCTGCAGGAACGCGCTGGTACGCGGCGTGTGCTCGGACGGCTTGAGGATGACGTGGTTGCCGGCGGCGATGGCGGTGGCCAGCGGAATCAGCGCCAGGTTGACCGGGTAGTTCCACGGCGAGATCACCCCGACCACGCCCAGCGGCACCGCGCGGGTCTGCGCCCGGGCCGGCCAGAACCGCCAGCCCACCCCGACCCGGCGCGGGCGCGCCCAGCGCCGCAGATGCCTGAGCAGGTGATCGATCTCGCCGAGCACGGTCATGCCGTCGGCGATCATGGATTCGTGGGGGGAGCGGTGGCCGAAGTCGGCCGAGATGGCGTCGGCCATCTGCGGCAGGCGTGCCTTCAACGCTGCGCGCAGGCGCTGCAGGTCGTCGCGGCGCTGGTCCAGCGACGGGCGGTTGGCCTGCCAGGCCGTGCGCAGGGTGTGCAGGGTCGCGGGCAGCGTGGCGGGATCGGTGTGGGCGTCGCTCATGGGCCGACTATAGCTGGACGCTGCGTGAGCGCGTGTCACCGGTAGTGCCGGCCGCTGGCCGGCTACCTCGCACGTGTCTCCGAAAGCGCATGGAGAGCCGGCCAGCGGTCGGAACGACCGGAACAAGAAAGGGCCGCGATTCGCATCGCGGCCCTTCTTTTTCATACCGCGTGGCGCACCGTTACTTGGTGATGTCCACCCCGCGCGTTTCGCGCAGGAACAGGCCGCCCACCACGACCGTCATCAGGGCGATGATGATCGGGTACCACAGGCCGTAGTAGAGGTTGCCGGTGCCGGCCACCAGCGCGAAGGAAATCGCCGGCAGGAAGCCACCGAACCAACCGTTGCCGATGTGGTACGGCAGCGACATCGAGGTGTAGCGGATGCGGGTCGGGAACAGCTCGACCAGATAGGCGGCGATCGGGCCGTAGACCATGGTCACGTACAGCACCAGCAGCCACAGCATGAAGATCGTGCCGGGGATGTTGACGCGTGCGTTGTCGGCCTTGGCCGGGTAGCCGGCGGTGGTCAGGGCGGTCTTGAGCTCGGCACCGAATGCATCGGCCTTGGCCTTGCCCTCTTCCTTGGTCAGTCCGGCGGCCTCGTAGGAGGTGACGCTGGCGCTGCCCACGTTGACGATCGCCAGGGTACCGGCGGCGGCAGGCTTCACTTCATACGGCACGCCGGCCTTGGTCAGCGCGGCGGTGGCCACGTCGCAGGAGCTGGTGAACTTGCGCATGCCGACCGGATCGAACTGGAACGAGCAGGTGTTCGGATCGGCCACGACCAGCGCCGGCGAGTTGGTGCGGGCTTCTTCGATGGCCGGGTTGGCGAAGTGGGTCAGGCCCTTGAAGATCGGGATGTAGGTGATGGCGGCCAGCAGGCAGCCGGCCAGGATGATCTTCTTGCGACCGATACGGTCGGACAGCCAGCCGAAGAAGATGAAGAACGGCACGCCCAGTGCCAGCGCCGCGGCGATCAGCAGGTAGGACGTGGTGGCATCGACCTTGAGCATGCTGCTCAGGAAGAACAGTGCGTAGAACTGGCCGCCGTACCAGACCACGGCCTGGCCGGCCGCGGCACCCAGCAGGACCAGCAGCATCAGCTTGAGGTTGCCGTCCTTGAGGCTGTCACGGAACGGGGTCTTGGAGCCCTTGCCTTCGGCCTTCATCTGCTGGAACAGCGGCGACTCGCTCAGCTGCAGGCGGATCCATACCGACACGCCCAGCAGCACGATGGAGACCAGGAACGGAATGCGCCAGCCCCAGGCTTCAAAGGCTTCGTTGCCCAGGAAGTAGCGGCAGGCCAGGATGATCAGCAGCGACATGAACAGGCCCAGCGTCGCGGTGCACTGGATGAAGCTGGTGTACAGGCCACGCTTGTCCGCCGGTGCATGCTCGGCCACGTAGGTGGCCGCGCCACCGTACTCGCCGCCCATCGCCAGGCCCTGGGCCAGGCGCAGGATGATCAGGATCACCGGGGCGGTGAAACCGATCGAGGCGTAGTTGGGCAGCACGCCGACCAGGAAGGTCGAGATGCCCATGATCAGGATCGTGACCAGGAAGGTGTACTTGCGACCGATGCGGTCGCCCAGGCTGCCGAAGAAGGCCGCGCCGAACGGACGCACGAAGAAGCCGGCGGCGAAGGCCAGCAGGGCGAAGATCATGCCCGTGGTTTCGTTGACGCCACTGAAGAACTGCTTGGCGATGATCGCCGCCAGCGAGCCGTACAGGAAGAAGTCGTACCACTCGAAGACGGTGCCCAGGCTGGACGCGAAGATGACCTTCTTGTGTCCCTGGGTAAGGGTGGCTGGTGCGGGTGTCGTTGACATGGGAAGCATCCCCTCGGTAGTGCCGACCCTGGGTCGGCAATCGCAGTGTTGGTGGTTTCTTGTCGGTGCCGACCGTGGGTCGGCACGCATTTTTTAGAAGCTGTACTTGGTGGTGAACTGCAGGCGGTTGATGTCGCCCTTGCGCCCGTCCTCGATCTCGCGCACGCCGTACATGTACTCGGCACCGATATCGACCTTGGGCATCGGCGTGTAGAAGATGTTGCCGCGGATGCTCTGCACGCTCTTGGTGACCAGCGGGCCCAGGCTGCCGTCGTTGTCATAGTCGCTGCGCGCGTAGATCAGGTTGGTACGCAGCTTGGGGGTGAAGGCGTGGCGCCAGCCCACGTAGCCGGCCAGCACGCCGGTCGGGTTGAGTTCGTCGCGGGCCACGTCATAGGCCGTGTCGGCGGTGACGCCCAGGCCCACGTAGCGGGCGATGCCTTCGCCGCCGCTGATCTGGTAATGCAGGGTATCGGCGCTGCCCATCACCCACTTGCCGCCCAGGGTCAGGCCGCCACCGATCTTGTCCGCATCCACGCCGGTGGCCTGGTTGTCGACCTTGAGCTGGCGTACCACCGCGCCCACCCCGAAGGTGCCCCAGTCGCCCTTCCAGCCGTAACGCAGGGTGAGGTCGGGCAGCGCACCGCGATCGGAGTTGCTGGCCGCGTTGGTCCACGCCCCGGTGACCGGGTTGCGGGTGCCGGTGAGCACGGTGGTCTCCGGGTTTTCCAGTGCGACGCTGAAGCCGCCCTGGGTGTAGCGGATCTGCGCCTGGCGCACGAACAGCACGCCGTCGGTGGGACCGACGAAGTCGGCCGCTTCCGGCAGCGAGGCTGCATCCATGAAGTTGGACCAGGTCTGGCCGGCCAGCCAGTTGTTCCAATACATGTAGGCGTGGCGCAGGGTCACCCCGTAGGTATTGGTGGCGGTCTGGTTGCCGAGCGAGTTGCCGAAGAAATCCATCTCGAAGAACGCACCGGCCTTGTTGCCGGCGTCGCTGACGTTGTCGATGCCCAGGTTGAAGCGCGAGAACTTGGCGTGGGCGTTGTAATCCACGTCCGAGCGCTCGCCACTGCCACCGGCACCGGCCACCGGGGTCTGGCCCGGCAGGTACAGCGCGCGGCCGGTGGCGTCGTCGGCCAGCTGGCCATCACCGGTCTGGGTGGCCAGGAAATCGGCCTTGATGAAGCCACCGATCTTGACCGTGGTGCCCGGCGCGGCGCCCGGGGTGATGGTGGTGACCTGGATCGGCTGCTTGCCGGCCGGCACCTGCGCGGCCAGCGGCTGCTGGGCCTGCACGGTCTTGACCGCGCTGACCTCGGTCTGGGTCTGGCTGATCTGGGTCTGTTGCTGCTGGCTGGTGTTGACCAGCATCTGCACCTGGCGCTCCAGCTCGGCGATGCGTGCTTCCAGCGCCTTCTCTTTGGCGGTATCGGCGAACGCCATGCCTGGCGCAAGCAATGCAACGAACAGGGCGGCGGCCAACGGCCGGCGTGTCGTCTTCAGTAAATGGTGGCTCATGTTGCCCTCTCTCCCGGGTGGCAATGCGAACGCCGCGCTGTGCACGGTCGAGCCGACAGTGCGGCTGCGCTGCCAGCAGCGGCTATTGGCCATTAGTCGTACGCGCCCGGTGGACGGGCACGACCCGGACGCCAGCGGCGGACGGCAGGTGCCGCAGGCACCTGGGTAGGTACCGACCGCTGGTCGGTACGCGTTTCGCCCCCACCCCCATGCCCACCAGCGGACAACCCTGCCCCAGCCTCCCGCGGCGGATGCCCTCGTTTCTCGATACACCCGCCCGCAGACCCCACCGTCGCATGCCACCGCGTTCGACCAAGGTCTAACCACCCAGGCAGCGCGCCGGGGGGTGGATGCGGCAAACTGAGGGGGAAGGGTCGCGGGTTATGCTGCGATCGCACAACCCAAGTCCGAGTGCAAGTGAGGGTGCCATGGCCGATCTTTACCCCGTCAAGGCGGATTTCTCCGCCAAGGCGCGCATTGACAAGAACACGTACGAAACGCTCTACCGCCAGTCGGTGGAGAACCCGGATGCCTTCTGGGGCGAGGCCGCGCAGCGCCTGCAGTGGTTCAAGAAGCCCACCACGATCAAGAACGTCAGCTACAACCTCGACGATTTCCGCATCAAGTGGTTCGAGGACGGCGAGCTCAATGCCAGCGTCAACTGCCTGGACCGCCAGCTCGAGCAGCGGGGCGACAAGGTCGCGCTTCTGTTTGAACCGGACAGCCCGGACGCGCCGGCGCAGGGCGTCACCTATCGCCAGTTGCATGAGCGCGTGTGCCGTCTGGGCAATGCGCTGCGCAACCTCGGCGTGCAGAAGGGCGACCGGGTCACCATCTACCTGCCGATGATCGTCGATGCCGCCGTGGCCATGCTCGCCTGCGCGCGCATCGGCGCGGTGCACTCGGTGGTGTTTGGTGGCTTTGCGCCGAACTCGATCGCCGACCGGGTGATCGACTGCGGCAGCAAGCTGATCATCACCGCCGACGAAGGCCTGCGCGGTGGCCGCAGAATCCCGCTCAAGGCCAACGTGGATGCGGCCCTGAAGCTGCCCGGTACCACCACGGTGGAGACGGTGCTGGTGGTGCGCCACACCGGCGGTGCGGTGGACATGCAGGCCCCGCGCGATCGCTGGTTCCACGACGTGGTGGACGCACAGCCGGCGCAGTGCGAGCCGGAGCGGATGAACGCCGAAGACCCGCTGTTCATCCTGTACACCTCCGGCTCCACCGGCAAGCCCAAGGGCGTGCTGCACACCACCGCCGGCTACCTGCTGTATGCGTCCTACACCCATGAGGCGGTGTTCGACCTGCGCGAGGACGACATCTACTGGTGCACCGCCGACGTGGGCTGGGTGACCGGCCACAGCTACATCGTGTATGGCCCGCTGGCCAATGGCGCCACCTCGCTGATGTTCGAAGGCGTGCCCAACTTCCCCACCACCTCGCGTTTCTGGGAAGTGATCGACAAGCACCAGGTGACCATCTTCTACACCGCGCCGACCGCGATCCGCGCGTTGATGCGCGAGGGCGAAGCACCGGTGAAGCGTACCTCGCGTGCATCGCTGCGCCTGCTGGGCAGCGTGGGCGAGCCGATCAATCCCGAAGCGTGGCGCTGGTACTACGAGGTGGTGGGCGACAGCCGCTGCCCGATCGTGGACACCTGGTGGCAGACCGAGACCGGCGGCATCCTAATTTCGCCGCTGCCTGGCGCGGTGGATCTCAAGCCGGGTTCGGCCACCCTGCCCTTCTTCGGCGTGCAGCCGGCGCTGGTCAATGCCGAGGGCGAGATCCAGGACGGTCCCACCGAGGGCAACCTGATCATCCGCGATTCGTGGCCGGGCCAGATGCGCAGCGTCTACGGCGACCACCAGCGCTTCATCGATACCTATTTCCGCACCTATCCGGGCAGCTACTTCACCGGCGACGGCTGCCGTCGCGATGAGGATGGCTACTACTGGATCACCGGTCGCGTGGACGATGTGATCAACGTGTCCGGCCACCGCATCGGCACGGCCGAGGTGGAAAGCGCGCTGGTCTCGCACCCGAAGGTGGCCGAGGCGGCGGTGGTCGGCTTCCCGCACGACATCAAGGGCCAGGGCATCTATGCCTACGTCACCCTGATCGCCGAGGAGGCGCCGAGCGATGCGCTGCACAAGGAGCTGATCGCCTGGGTGCGCAAGGAAATCGGGCCGATCGCCGCGCCCGACCACCTGCAGTGGGCGCCGGGCCTGCCCAAGACGCGCTCGGGCAAGATCATGCGCCGCATCCTGCGCAAGATTGCCGAGAACGCGCCGGACCAGCTGGGCGATACCTCGACCCTGGCCGATCCGTCAGTGGTGGCCTCGCTGGTGGAAGAACGCAAAGTGAAGTGAAACGCTTCCGATGATGCGGCGCAGGAAGCGCCCCGTGATGACCCGCGTGGAGGGACGCGGGTCATCATTGGAACGTAGTCCTGCGCACGATCACGGTACCTGCCCGCCCCCTCTGGTTAGCTATCCCCCATGCCTACCCTCCTGATTGCCGACGACCACCCGCTGTTCCGCGAAGCCCTTCGCGGGGCCGTGCAACGTGTCATTCCCGGCGTGCAACTGTATGAAGCCGACAGCGTGGAAGCGCTGTACCAGCTGGCCGACCAGCACACCGACGCCGATCTGGTCCTGATGGACCTCAACATGCCCGGCGCGCAGGGCTTCAATGCGCTGGTGCACATGCGGGCGCTGCATCCGCAACTGCCGGTGGTGGTGGTGTCCGCGCGCGAGGAGCCCACGGTGATGCGGCGTGCGCTGGACCACGGTGCGTTCGGCTTCATTCCCAAATCAGCCGATTCGGACACCATCGGCCACGCCCTGGGCGCCATCCTCGATGGCGAGACCTGGGCCCCGCCGGAGGCACACAACGTGCCGCCGACCGGGCGCGAGGAACGCGAAATCGGCCAGCGCCTGCGCGAGCTCACCCCACAACAGTTCCGCGTACTGCAGATGCTCGGCGCCGGCCGGCTCAACAAGCAGATCGCGTACGACCTCAACGTATCCGAAGCCACGATCAAGGCCCACGTCACCGCGATCCTGCGCAAGCTGGGCGTCACCAACCGCACCCAGGCCGTACTGATGGCCGGCAAGCTCGCCATCGACGACGAACAGATCGTGCTGCCGCCGGAAGAAGAGTAGATCCACGCCACGCGTGGATAGCGCGGTGCCCGAACGAAGAGCATCCACGCATGGCGTGGATCTACGAGTTCCCAATCCGGCACGCCGCCGCAAGAAAATCGACGTGCAGCCGCGGCCCATCGGCACGGCCAAGCCTGCGTAGATCCACGCCACGCGTGGATAGCGCGGTGCCCGAACGAAGCGC
>DJBL01000036.1 GCA_002435595.1 Stenotrophomonas maltophilia | reverse complement strand
CGCCGGGGCAGCGCGGCGCCCGCCAACCGGGTACGCTAACCGCCCACCCATGCCAGCCGACGACCATGGCCCGCCCCGACCTGCACGACCGCATCCAGGCCCAGCGCAAGCTCCGCGACGCGCAGGGGCGCCTGCGCGTGCGGCGCACGGTGACCCGTCGCGATGGCGTGCGGCTGGAGATCGATGGCCAGTGGCTCACCGGCTTCTGCAGCAATGACTACCTGGGCCTGTCGCAACAGTTCGGGGTGGTCAGCGCGCTGCAGGATGCCGCCGCGCGCGAAGGCGCCGGCGCCACCGCCTCGCACCTGATCTGCGGCCACCATGCCCTGCATGACGCGCTGGAGCGGGAAATGGCCGACTGGCTCGGCTACCCGCGTGCGCTGCTGTTTGGCAGCGGCTTTGCCGCCAACCTGGCCGTGCAGCAGGCGCTGCTCAGCGAAGAAGACGATGTGTGCGTGCAGGACCGGCTCAACCACGCCAGCCTGCTCGATGCCACGCGGCTGGCAGGCTGCCGCTTGCGCCGCTACCCGCACCTGGATACCGAGGGCGCGCTGCGCCAGTTGAAGCACGCGCCCAACGGCGCGGCGATGCTGGTCACCGACGGCGTGTTCAGCATGGATGGCGACGTGGCCCCGCTGCGCTCGCTGTCGCTGGTGGCGCGCATGCAGGAAGCGCTGCTGTACGTGGACGATGCCCACGGCGTGGGCGTGGTCGGCGAGCACGGCCGCGGCTGCGTGGCCGATGCCGGGCTGGGCGTGGCCGACGTGCCGCTGCAGCTGGCCACGCTGGGCAAGGCGCTGGGCGGCAGTGGCGCGGTGGTGCTCGGCGATGAGGCGCTGATCCAGCACCTGGCCGAAACCGCCCGCCCCTACATCTACACCACCGCCGTCTCGCCGGCACAGGCGGCCGCCTCGCTGGCCGCAGTGAAACTGGCCCGGCGCGACGACTGGCGGCGCGAGAAACTGGGCGAGCTGATCGGCGTGTTCCGCGCCGGCGCACGCCAGCACGGGCTGGAACTGATGCCGTCGGACACCCCGATCCAACCGCTGCTGTGCGGCGCCGAAGCGACCGTGATGGCGTTGTCGGCGGCACTGGAGGCCGCCGGCTTCCTGGTCAGCGCGATCCGCCCGCCCACCGTGCCCGAGGGCAAGGCGCGTCTGCGCGTGACCCTGTCGGCCCTGCACACTCCGGCCCAGGTGCGGGCGCTCACCGACGCGATCGGGCACGCTCGCGACACCGTGCTGCGCCAGCAGTCGCTGGATGCGCTGAGCGCGTGAGCGGGGTGCTGTGAGCCTGCATATCGAGGTGGTCGGCCACGGGCCGGCGCTGGTGCTGATCCATGGCTGGGCCCTGCATGGTGGCGTGTTCGCACCGCTGGTGGAGCGGCTGTCGGCGCACCATCAACTGCACCTGGTCGACCTGCCCGGGCACGGCCACAGCCAGCAGGACGCCACGCCGCTGCGCCTGCCGCACGTGGTCAATGCCATCGCCGCAGCCACGCCACCGGCGGCGTGGTGCGGCTGGTCGCTCGGCGGGCTGTTCGCGCTGCACGCCGCGGCCACGCTGCCGCAGGTGCGTGGGCTGGTGATGATCGCGGCCACGCCACGCTTCGTACGCGCCGATGACTGGCCGCACGCGGTCGAGCCGGCGGTATTCGAGCAGTTCGGCCAGGACCTGGCCCGCGACTATCGGGGCACCCTGGAACGTTTCCTGGCGCTTGATGCGATGGGCTCCGAGCATGCCCGGCAGGAGCTGCGCCGCCTGCGCGAACTGCTGGTGGCGCTCGGCGAGCCGGCCCCGCGCGCGCTGCAGGAAGGCCTGCGCCTGCTGGAAAACACCGACCTGCGCGGCGCCCTGCCCGGGCTCGGCAAACCCAGCCTGTGGCTGGCCGGGCAACGCGACCGGCTGGTCGACGCGCGCGCCATGCAGGCCGCCGCTGCGCTGGCCCCGGACGCGCAGGCGCACGTGGTCGCCCACGGCGGGCATGCGCCCTTCCTGGGCCACGCCGATCAGGTGGCCGCGCAACTGCAACACTTCGTTGCCGCCCTCCCCTGACCCATCCGCTGCGCGCATCGCCGATCATGTACGCCCGTCTTTCAACGCAGGAGTGACCCCATGGATCTTGGAATCGCCGGTCGCTGGGCGCTGGTCTGCGCGGCCAGCAAGGGGCTGGGCCTGGGCTGCGCGCGCGCGCTGGTGCGCGAAGGGGTGAACGTCGTGGTGGCCGCACGCGGGGAAGACGCCCTCGCCCGCGCGGTACTGGAACTGCAGGCACTGCCCGGCGCGCGCAAGGTGGTTGGCGTGGTCGCCGACATCACCCGCGCGGACGGCCGCGATGCGGCCCTGGCCGCCTGCCCGCAGGTCGACATCCTGGTCAACAACGCCGGCGGCCCGCCCGCGGGCGACTTCCGCCAGTTCAGCCGCGAGGACTGGATCGCCGCGCTGGACGCCAACATGCTGGCCCCGATCGAACTGATCCGCGCCACCGTGGACGGCATGATCGAACGCGGCTTCGGCCGGGTGGTCAACATCACCTCCTCCTCGGTGAAGGCACCGATCGACATCCTGGGCCTGTCCAACGGTGCGCGCTCGGGGCTGACCGGCTTCGTGGCCGGCCTGGCACGCAAGACGGTGGCCCACAACGTCACCCTCAACAACCTGCTGCCCGGACAGTTCGACACCGATCGCCTGCGCGGCAACTTCGCCTACCTGGCCCAGCAGCAGGGCATCGACGCCGGCCAGATCGCCGAGCGCAAGCGCACCCACATCCCGGCCGGCCGCTTCGGCACCGCCGACGAGTTCGGCGCGGCCTGTGCTTTCCTGTGCAGCGCGCACGCCGGCTACATCACCGGGCAGAACCTGCTGATCGACGGCGGCGCCTACCCGGGCACGTTCTGACCTTCGCACCCTTGTTTTTCGCAGTGAGCCCGCCATGACGTCCAGCTTCGATCCCCGCCACGTACGCCGCGCGTTCTCGCGCGCCGCCAGCAGCTACGATGCCGCCGCCGCGCTGCAGCGCGAGGTGGAGAAACGCCTGCTGGAATCGCTGGACTACCTGGAGGAACGCCAGCCGCAGGTGGTGCTGGACATCGGCAGCGGCACCGGTCACGCCAGCGCGGCGATGAAGAAGCGCTGGCCCAAGGCGCAGGTGATCGCGCTGGACCTGGCCGAACCGATGCTGCGCGAGGCCAGGAAACAGGCCGGCTGGTGGAAGCCGTTCTCACGGGTGTGCGGCGACGCACAGGCCCTGCCGTTGCTGGACCAGAGCGTGGATGTGATCTTCAGCAACCTGTGCCTGCAGTGGGTGGAAGACCTGCCGGCGGTGTTCGCCGGGTTCCGTCGCGCGCTCAAGCCCGGTGGCCTGCTGGTGTGCTCCACCTTCGGCCCGGAAACGTTGATTGAACTGCGCGATGCCTTCGCCGCCGCCGACGATACCCCGCACGTGAGCCGCTTCGCGCCGATCGCGCAGTTCGGCGATGCCCTGATGATGTCCGGCTTCCGCGACCCGGTGCTGGACCGCGACCTGTTCACCCTCACCTACGACGACATGACCGCGCTGATGCGCGAACTCCAGGCCATCGGCGCCACCAACGCGCGCCATGATCGCCGCCATACCCTGACCGGCCGCGGCCGCTTCGCCGCCGCGCGCGCGGCCTACGAACCGCTGCGCCGCGAAGACGGCAAGCTGCCCAGCAGCTGGGAAGTCATCTATGCCCACGCCTGGGCACCGGCCGGTGGCGCCCCGATCCGCGAGCATGGCCACGACGTCGCCAGCGTACCGGTCTCGGCGATCCCGATCCGGCGCAGAACCCCCTGAGCCGACCACGCTGATCGCGTAGCGCCGGCCGTCGGTCGGCTGCCGTAGGGTGGCCCGGCGGTGCAGCCGACCAACGGTCGGCGCTACCCCGGCAACATGCCCCGGTGGAAAAACCGATCGCCTGCACGTAGCGCCGGCCGTTGGTCGGCTGCCGTAGGGCGGCCCTGCGGTGCGGCCGACCAACGGTCGGCCCTACCCCCGGGCAACATGCCCCGGTGGAAAAACCGATCGCCTGCACGT
>DJBL01000071.1 GCA_002435595.1 Stenotrophomonas maltophilia | reverse complement strand
CGGTCGGGGAGGCGCAACACCATCCGTCCTCGCCAAAGGTGGTCCCACGCGATCATGTCGCCGGTAGGGTCGCGCCCCAGCCGACTGCCGACGCGTTATCCGCATCCGGTGGGGCATGACCCCGGTCGGGGAGGCGCAACACCCTCCGTCCTCGCCACAGGTCTTGCCATCACCGCCTTTGGCGGGCGTATCGGCAGACGGCTGGAGCGCGACCCTACCGGTTCGATGTCGATCAGGCGCGCGCCGGCCAAGGGCCGGCGTTACCGGTTTTTGACGTCCTTGGTCAGGGTTACTCCCCGATCCAGCCTTCCAGCAGGTCGGCGAACTCGTCGGCGTGTTCCTCTTCCTGGGCCAGGATTTCTTCGAGGATGCGCTTGGTGGTGGTGTCCTTGTCGCCGACGAAGTTGATCATCTCCCGATAGCTGTCGATGGCGATGCGCTCGGCGATGAGGTTTTCGCGGACCATGTCGCGCAGGTCCTTGCCTTCCTTGTATTCGGCATGCGAGCGCGCGGTCAGCGTGTCCGGGTTGAGGTCCGGTTCGCCGCCCAGCTGCACGATGCGTTCGGCCAGCTTGCCGGCGTGGGCCTGTTCCTGCTGGGCGTGTTCGAGGAACTCGGCCTTGATCGAATCGGCGAGCATGCCCTTGGCCATGAAGTAGTGGCGGTAGTAGCGCAGCACGCACACGTACTCGGTGGCCAGGGCCGTGTTGAGCAGGGTGATCACCGCCTCGCGGTCGGCGCTGTAGGTGTCGGTGATGGCGCCATCGCCGATGTCCTGGCGCGCGCGGGCGCGCAGGGTGGCCGTATCGGTGATGCCGCGGATGCCCGCAGGGGCCTGCTTGCTGGTGGGGGCGGGGCTGGATGTGTTGGCTGGCTTTGACATGGCTGGCCGGGGTCCTCTGTTGCGTTGGGGCTAGTGGGGAATGTGCTCCAGCACGTGCTCGGCTGAAGACACCTCGAATTTCCCGGGTTCCTCGATGAAGGCCTGGCGCACGATGCCGTCTTCGACGTACAGCGCGAAGCGGCGCGAGCGCAGGCCCATGCCCGAGCTGCTGGCATCCATCTCCAGGCCCAGCGCACGGGTGAACTCGCCGTTGCCGTCGGACAGCAGGTGCAGCCCGTCGGGCACGTGCTGGCTTTCGCCCCATGCCTTCATCACGAACGGATCGTTGACGGCCATGCAGAACACGTCGATGCCGCGATGGCGGAAATCGCCGAAATGCTCCACGAAGCCGGGCAGGTGCCGGGCCGAGCAGGTCGGGGTGAACGCCCCGGGCACGGCGAACAGCACCGCGCGGCGCCCGTCGAACAGGGCGTGGGTGTCGATCGTCTCCATGCCCTCGCGGATGCGCTTGAGCGTGACTTCGGGAATGCGGTCGCCAACTTGGATGGTCATGCGGACTCCTCGGGTCGATGCAGCGTAATGAGCGGGATGGAACGGCGGCGTCAAAACGTTGAAAACCGCCGCCCCAGCCCCATGTCAGCGGCAGCGCGATGCTGCCGGGACCAGCATGGGCGCCTTCGATGGCCGTTGCATTGCGCTCGATCATGCCGCCACGTCACGGCAGCGGGGTCGCCAGCCGCTAGAATTGCCGGGACGGTGCCCGCCGGCGCGGGCGACCGAACTTATTCGAGGTGTATCGATGGAATTCAAGGACTACTACGCCACGCTCGGGGTGGAACCGACGGCGGGCGATGCCGAAATCAAGACCGCCTACCGCCGGCTGGCGCGCAAGTACCACCCCGACGTCAGCAAGGAGGCCGGCGCCGAGGACAAGTTCAAGGCCGTCAACGAGGCCTACGAAGCGCTGCGCGATCCGCAGAAGCGCGCTGCCTACGACCAGCTCAAGGCCCAGGGCTACCGGCCCGGCGAGGAGTTCCATGCCCCGCCTAATTACGGTGGCGGGCAGGGCTTCGACTATGAGGAGGTGTTCGGTGGCGCCGGCGGCGGCGGCTTCAGCGATTTCTTCGAGAGCCTGTTCGCGCGCCAGCGCGGCGGCGGTGGCGGCCGTGCCAGCGGTTTTGGCGGTGCCAGCCAGGGCCCGCAGCCCACCCGCGACACCCGCGCCAAGCTCTCGGTGCCGCTGGAGGCCGCCCACCAGGGCGACAGCCTGCGCATCAACGTCAACGGCAAGCAGCTGGACGTACGCGTGCCCAAGGGCATCCGCCCCGGCCAGGTGATCCGCCTGACCGGGCAGGGCACCGGCGGCGGCAACCTGCTGCTGGAAGTGGAATATGCCGCGCACCCGCAGTTCGAGGTGGACGGCCGCAACATTCTCTACACCCTGCAGGTGACCCCCTGGCAGGCCGCGCTGGGCACCAGCATCAGCGTGCCCACCTTGGGCGGCTCGGTGGAGCTGAAGGTGCCGGCCGAGTCCGATGCCGGGCGCAAGCTGCGCCTGCGCGGCCGGGGCCTGCCGGGCAACCCGGACGGCGACCAGATCGTGGAGCTGGAGATCATCGCCCCGGCACCTGTCGAGGAGGCACAGAAGAAGGCCTACAAGGCCCTGGCCAAGGCATTCGGCGAGAAGGTGTGAGGCCAGCGGTGCGCCGATGCATCGGCGTACCGCCGCTTGGGGGGACCGGCCGCGGTCGCCGTGGCGGCAGGAGCCGGCCGGCGGTCGGCGCACCCCGGCGCAGGTTCACGCCGTCGGCGGTTCCTGGCTGCTGAATACCCGCTCCAGCACTTCGGACAGTTCGTCCTCGGAGAACGGCTTGGTGATGTAGGCCTTGGCGCCCTGGCGCATGCCCCACATGCGGTCGGTGTCCTGGTCCTTGGTGGTCACCAGGATCACCGGGATGTGCTTGGTGCTGGCATCGCGGGCCAGCGTACGGGTGGCCTGGAAGCCGTTGAGGTTGGGCATCACCACATCCATCAGGACCAGGTCGGGCAGCTGCGCCTTGGCCGCTTCCACGCCGGCGGCGCCATCGGTGGCGGTCAGGATCTCGTGCCCGAGCTTCTCCACGATGCGCTGTATCCCCAACAGCTGCGACGGTGAATCGTCGACGATCAGAATGCGTGCCATGTTGTTCCCCATGTGATATCCGCAGTGTAGTGCTGCGCGCGCATGGCCGGGAAGCTCCCGGCCTGCCGTCCGTCGCCTGCCTGCGACGCTCAGTCGATCCGCACCACGGTGCGCCCGAGCGCGCCGCCGCCCAGCATTGCCTCGAACACCCCGGCCAACCCGTCCAGGCCCACTTCGCGCGTGCAGATGGTCTCCAGGTGGCGCGGCTTCCAGTCGCCGGCGAGGTGTTCCCAGACCTGTTCGCGCAGCGCACGCGGTGCAGCGGCCGAGGACACCCCCAGCAGTGACACGCCGCGGAGGATGAACGGCATCACCGTCATGTCCAGTGCCGGGCTGGCCGCCAGGCCGGCGCTGACCACGCTGCCGTAAGGCACCGTCTGCGCCAGCAGGCTGGCCAGCATCGGGCCGCCGGCATTGTCCAGGCCACCGCCGAAGCGCGCCGATTCCATCGGTTTGCCCGTGGCCAGTGCCTCGCGCGGCAACACCTGGCTGGCGCCCAGCCGGCGCAGGTAGTCGGCCTGGCCGGGCTTGCCGCTGACGGCATGCACCTCGAAGCCGGCGCGGCTGAAGATGTCCACCGCCAACGAGCCGACCCCGCCGGTAGCACCAGTGACTGCCAACGGGCCATGCGCGGGGGTGAGCCGGTTGTCGGTCATGCGCAGCAGCGCGAGCGCGGCGGTGAAGCCGGCGGTGCCCAGCACCATCGCCTCGCGCGGGCTCAGCCCGGCCGGCTGGGCGATCACCGCGCTCGATGCCAGCCGCACGTACTGGCTGTAGCCGCCGTCGCGGGTCTCGCTGAGCCCGCAGCCGGTAGCCAGCACCGCATCGCCCTCGCGCCAGGCCGGGTCGCGGGAGGCGACCACGGTGCCGGCCACGTCGATGCCGCCCACCAGCGGAAAACGACGCAGGATCCGGCCCGTGCCGGTGCCGGCCAGGGCGTCCTTGTAGTTCACCGAGGACCAGCCCGCGCGGATCACCACCTCGCCCGGGGTGAGCTGGTCCAGCCCGATCGCCTCGATGCCGCTGCGGTGGCCACGCTCGTCCTGGTGGATGCGGAAGGCGTTGAACCGGTCGGGAATAGCCATGAAGATGCCTGACGGGGAGGGGAGGGGGCCACCTTACCTGCTGCGGTCCCCGGCTGGCACGGCGGGATGAATCGCGCCCGGCTGCGGCCGCGCCCTTCCAATCCTGTCGATCGGCCCCATCTTGTAGAATCGAGCAGGATTCACGGTTGACGGTGCGGAATGACCCGCAGGCAACCTTTCACTGATGGAGCGTGCATGGCCTGGAATACACCCGGCGGCAACAAGGGCGGACAAGGTCCCGACGAGAATCGACGGGGGCCGTTCGGACCCCGCGGTAGCGGCAATGGTGGCGGTTGGGGCGGTTTTCCCGGGCCGCTCAAGGACCTGTTCGACGGCGGCATCCTGCGTTGGGTGGGGGTGGCGGTCGTACTGCTGCTGCTGTTCTCCAGCTTCCAGCTGATCGGCGAACAGCAGCGCGGCGTGGTCCTGCGCTTCGGCCAGTTCTCGCGCATCCTGCAGCCGGGCCCCAACTTCAAGCTGCCGTGGCCGATCGAGTCGGTGACCAAGGTCAACGCCACCCAGATCAAGACCTTCAGCAGCACCGTGCCGGTGCTGACCCGTGATGAGAACATCGTCAACGTCGCGGTCAACGTGCAGTACCGCATCGACGACCCGCGCCTGTATCTGTTCGGCTCGGTCGCGGCCGACCAGGTGCTGGAGCAGTCCGCGCAGAGCGCGGTCCGCGAGCAGGTCGGTCGTGCCGACCTCAACACCGTGCTCAACAACCGTGGCCCGCTGGCGCTGGTGGCCCAGGAACGCCTGCAGGCCGCATTGAAGGCCTACCGCACCGGCCTGGCTGTCACTGGCCTGACCCTGCCCGATGCGCGCCCGCCCGAAGAGGTCAAGCCGGCCTTCGACGAGGTCAACGGTGCCCAGCAGGTCAAGGAACGCCTGATCAACGAAGCCCAGGCCTACGCGGCCAAGGTCGTGCCCGAAGCGCGTGGCCAGGCCTCGCGCGCCCGCACCACCGCCGAAGGCTACAAGCAGGCGGCCGTGGCCAAGGCCGAGGGTGATGCCGAGCGCTTCAGCCTGCTGCAGGCCCAGTACAAGGACGCCCCGGAAGTCACCCGCAAGCGCCTGTGGCTGGAAACGGTGCAGCAGGTGCTTGGCCAGAACCGCAAGATCATCGGCGGCGATGGCCGCCAGCTGATCTATGTGCCGATGCCGGGCGACAACCGCGCCGGTACCGCCCCCGCCGCCCCGGCGGTGACCCCGGAAGTGATGCTGCCGTCGCTGCCGGCCAGCACGCCGGTGGATGGCGTGCGCAACACCGAACGCCCGACCACCCGCCCCACCGGTCGTGAAGGAGTCAGCCGATGAAGAGTTCGCTTTGGATCGGGCTGGCCGTGGCCGCCCTGCTGGGCCTGTTGGGCTCGGTGTACGTGGTCCGCGAGGACCAGACCGCGATGGTGCTCAACCTGGGCAAGGTGGTCCGTGCCGACATCAAGCCGGGCCTGCACTTCAAGGTGCCGCTGGTGGAATCGGTGCGCGTGTTCGACCGCCGCTTCCAGGTGCTGGCCACCGCGCCGGCGCGTTACTTCACCGCCGAGCAGAAGGACGTCAGCGTCGACTTCTTCGCCATCGGTTACATCTCCAACGTGCGTGATTACTACCGTGCCACCGGCGGCGATGCCACCGTGGCCGATGCGCGCCTGGCCCCGATCATCACCGACTCGCTGCGCAACCAGATCAACTCGCGCTCGTTGCAGCAGCTGGTGTCCGGCGATCGCAGCGAACTGATCGCCGGGCAGTTGACCGGCATCAACGAGGCGGTCAAGGGCCTGGGCATGCAGATCATCGACCTGCGCATCAAGCAGATCGACCTGCCCACCGACAGCCAGGTGATCAACGATGTGTACGAGCGCATGCGCGCCCAGCGCAAGCAGGAAGCGGCCAAGCTGCGTGCCGAGGGTGAGGAGCAGTCGCTGACCATCCGTGCCCAGGCCGACCGCGACAGCACGGTGATCGTGGCCGAAGCCGAGCGCGATGCGCAGCAGCTGCGCGGTGAAGGCGATGCCGAAGCCGCGCGCATCTACGGCAAGGCCGGCTCGGCCGACCCGTCGTTCTACGCCTTCTACCGCAGCCTGGAGGCCTATCGTGGGTCGATGGCCGACGGCAATGGCGTGATCGTGCTCGACAAGAACGACCCGTTCCTGCAGTACCTCAAGAGCGATCGCTGAGGTCGCAGGCGGCAGGTAACCCACGGGGACCCGGTGCAGACCGGGTCCCCGTTTTGTTGGTGGAGATGTCATGAAAGAGTTGTTCTCGGCCCTGTGCCTGGTGGCCGTGCTCGAAGGCCTGTTCCTGTTCGCCGCCCCGCTGGCCTGGAAGCGCATGGCCGAACAGCTGCTGATGCTGCGCAGCGCCACGCTGCGCACCTGGGGCGGGGTGATCCTGCTGGCCGGGCTGACCACCCTGTGGTGGATCCGCCACGCGTAGCGCCGGGCTCGCCCGGCCCCCGAACCGGTAGTGCCGGCCGCTGGCGGCTCCCCAGCCATGGTCGGCAGCCGGCCAGCGGCCGGCACCACCGTTCACGCCCAGGCAGCCGGCCCGCGGCCGACATTACCGGGTCACGCCCAGGAGCCGGCCAGCGGCCGGCACTACCGGCCGCGCCCCGTCCTGACCGGTTGCCAACGCCGCCCTCCAGTGGGGTGGCACCTGCCCAGGGAAACCCGGATAATGCAAAAAAGCCGGACGGGCCTCCCCGTTCGGCTTTTTCCGTGTCTGGGCCTTCCATCGCCGGCCGCTCCCCGTTTGGAGCCGCCACCGCCGCGCTGGCCAGCCCTGCCACGGTTTACCCGTCCGCGGCCCCGATGGCCGCAACATATGAGGAGCCCGTCATGGGTCAGTCTGTCGTAGTGCTTGGTGCCCAGTGGGGCGATGAAGGCAAGGGCAAGATCGTGGATCTGCTCACCGAGGAAATCGGTGCCGTAGTGCGTTTCCAGGGCGGCCACAACGCCGGCCACACCCTTGTCATCAATGGCAAGAAGACCGTGCTGCACCTGATCCCGTCGGGCATCCTGCGCGCCGACGCGCTGTGCCTGATCGGCAATGGCGTGGTGATCTCCCCGGCTGCGCTGCAGAAGGAAATCGCCGAGCTGGAAACCTCCGGCGTGGAAGTGCGTTCGCGCCTGAAGATCTCCCCGGCCGCGCCGCTGATCATGCCGTACCACATCGCCCTGGACCAGGCGCGCGAACGCGCGGCCGGCGGCAAGGCGATCGGCACCACCGGCCGTGGCATCGGCCCGGCCTACGAAGACAAGGTGGCGCGTCGCGGCATCCGCATCGCCGACCTGCATTACCCCAAGCAGCTGGAAGAACTCCTGCGCACCGCGCTGGATTACCACAACTTCGTGCTGACCAATTACCTGAAGACCGACGCGGTCGACTTCCAGAAGACCTACGACGAAGCGCTGGCCTTCGGTGAGTACGTCGAGCCGATGAAGTCCGACGTGGCCGGCATCCTGCACGACCTGCGCAAGCAGGGTAAGCGGGTGCTGTTTGAAGGCGCCCAGGGCGCGCTGCTGGACATCGACCACGGCACCTACCCGTACGTCACCAGCTCCAACACCACCGTCGGTGGCGCACTGGCCGGTGCCGGCGTGGGCGCCGATGCGATCGACTACGTGCTGGGCATCGCCAAGGCCTACGCCACCCGCGTCGGCGGCGGCCCGTTCCCGACCGAACTGGACGATGAAATCGGCCAGGGCATCCGTGACCGCGGCGCCGAGTACGGTGCCTCCACCGGCCGCCCGCGTCGCTGCGGCTGGATGGACATCGTCGCGCTCAAGCGCGCGGTGGCCATCAACGGCATCAGCGGCCTGTGCATCACCAAGCTGGACGTGCTGGACGGCATGGAAAAGCTGAAGGTCTGCATCGCCTACGAGTACCGCGGCAAGCGTACCGAGTACGCCCCGCTGGACGCGCAGGGCTGGGAAGAGTGCACCCCGGTGTACCTGGAGTTCCCGGGCTGGACCGAGAACACCCACGGCATCACCAACTGGGACGACCTGCCGCCGGCCGCCCGCGCCTACCTGCGCGCGCTGGAAGAGCTGGCCGGCTGCCCGGTGAGCATCGTGTCGACCGGCCCGGACCGCGACCACACCATGGTGCTGCAGGACCCGTTCGCCTGAGTACCCCGGTAGTGCCGAGCCCAGCTCGGCACCGCCCCGTCCAGGCAGATGCATGAAGGAGCCCCGCCAAAAGCGGGGCTTTTTCGTTTCCTGCCCTCACGCAGCCGTTGTGTCGCTTGCATATACCCAATATGGGTACTAACGTACCCAATATGGGTATGAAAACCAATCCAACGCCCCGTGAAGCCGATCGCCCGACGGGCTTGGCCGATGCACTGTTTACGCATACGCAGCAGCGCGTACTCGGCCTGATCTTCGGCCAACCCCGGCGCGAGTTCGGGGTTGCCGAACTGATCTCGGCGATCGGTGCCGGGTCCGGCGCAGTGCAGCGCGAACTGGCCAAGCTGGCCGCCGCGGGGCTGGTCACGCTCAGGCGCTCGGGCAATCAGAAGCGTTACCAGGCCAATGCGGATTCCCCGCTCCACGACGAGCTGGTAGGGATTGTGCAGAAGACGGTCGGTCTGGCCGGCCCGCTTCAGGAGGCGCTTGCCCCCGTTCGTGCACAGGTCAAGGCGGCCTTCGTTTACGGCTCCGTCGCCAAGCGCAGCGACACGGCACGCAGCGACATCGATCTGCTTATCGTGTCTGACACCTTGGGCTATGCCGATGTCATGCAGGCACTGGATGGCGTCGACGCGCACCTTGGCCGTCCCGTGAATCCAACGCTCTATTCAACTGATGAATTCTCCAAGCGCATTCACGATGAAAATTCCTTCTTGATGCGGGTCTTGGCACAGCCCAAGATCTGGATCATCGGAGGAGACGATGAACTCAGCGCTGCAGAATCTGGCGGGACCGGGTAAACCGCTGAGCGTCGAGCTCCCGGATACACGTGAAATCGAGGGGTTGCGACGCTCAGGCCTGGCCGTTTGCAGGATGCACGCAACACAACGCTATCCCTGGAAGGTCGCTTCGACCTGGCCTACAACGCCGCTCACGCGCTCTGCCTGGCCGCGCTGCGGCGGCAGGGGTTTCGTCCGTCGCACCGCGATATCGTTTTCCAGACACTGCCCCATACCCTGGGTGCAGGGCCCGAGGTGTGGCGTGTGCTGGACAAGTGCCACCAGCAGCGCAACATCGCCGAGTACGAAGGCGAACTGGATGTAAGCGAACGGTTGGTGGTGGACCTGATCCAGGCGTGTGACGCCGTGCGTATCGCGTGGCAGCAACTGAATCACCCCAGCCCGCCCACTCCAAGGTGAATGGTAGCCATTCCGTTAAGAAAGCGTGATCAAGAACGTCCGGGTGTGGGCCGATACCCCTTCACCCCCCACGTTCTTTGGATGTCCCCATGGATTTTTTGCGTAACGTCAGAGTCGTCTGGCGTCTTGGTATGGGCTTTGGCCTGTTGTTGCTGCTGGTTGCGGCGGTGGTGGCCACCGGTGCCACCGGTAGCGCGGTGCAGAAGCGCGCCATGCAGCAGGTGGTCGAGGTGGGCGTGGCCAAGGTGCGGCTGCTGTCGGAGATGCTCGACGCCAACAACCAGATGATGGTGGTGCGCCGCGAGATGCTGATCCGCCAGGGCCAGGACCGCGAGGCCGACGAGGCCCGCATCGCCGCGCTGGTCAAGCGCTACGAAGCCAGCTGGACGGCCTACCAGGCGCTGCCCAGCGATGCCCAGGGCAAGCAGATCGGTGAGCAGATCGCCGCCAGGCGTGCCATCGCCCGCCCGTTGAACAAGCAGACCAGCGAGCTGATGGGGCAGGGCGACTTCCCCGGCGCGGTCACCCTGACCCTGGGTCCGGTGCAGGAGGCCGCCAATGGCTGGAACAAGGCGCTGGCCGACGGCGTGGCCTACGAAGAAAAGCAAAGCCGGCAGGCCGCCGCCGAGGCGATCCGCCTGGGCGAGCGCACCCTGCTGCAACTGCTGATCCTGGGCGGCGTGGCGCTGCTGGTCGGCATCGCCGCCTCGATCCTGATCGCGCGCAGTCTGACCGGGCCGCTGGCCCGCGCGGTGGGCCTGGCCGATCGCATGGCCCGTGGCGAGCTGGACCAGGATTTCCGTCTGGGCGGGCGCGACGAGCTCACCCTGCTCGGCCACGCCATGGGCAGCGTGCGCCAGAACGTGCAGGCCGCAATCACCGCGCAGCTGCAGATGGCGCAGCAGCACGAGGCCGGTGCGATCAGCTACCGCATGGACGCGGCCGCACTGCCGGGCGACTACGGGCGCATGCTGCGCGCGACCAACGAGCTGGTCGGCTCGCACGTGGATGTGCAGTCGCACATGGTCGATGTGATGGCCGACTATGCCATCGGCGACCTCAGCCGCGACCTGGACAGCTACCCGGGTGAAAAGGCCCTGCTGACCCGGACCATGGCCACGGTCAAGAGCAGCCTGATGGCGATCAACCAGCAGATCGACACCCTGGCCAGCGCCGCACGCGCCGGTGATTTCTCGGTGCGTGGCGATGAACAGGCGTTCCAGTTCCAGTTCCGCGCGATGGTCGCCAACCTCAACGGCATGATGGCCAGTTCGCAGTCCAGCATCGCCGACCTGTCCCAGGTCCTGCGCGCGATCTCCACCGGCGATCTGACCTCGCGCATGACCGGCCACTACGAAGGCGTGTTCGCGCAGATGCGCGACGACGCCAACGTCACCGCCGCGCAGCTGACCGGCATCGTGCAGCAGATCCAGGGCGCAGCCGGCAGCATCAACGATGCCGCGCAGGAACTGGCTGCCGGCCACAACGACCTGTCGCGCCGCACCGAGCAGCAGGCGGCCAACCTGGAGGAAGCGGCGGCGTCGATGGAAGAACTCACCTCCACCGTGCGCCAGAACGCCGAACTGGCCAACCAGGCCGACCACGAAGCGCATGCGGCCGGTGCCGCAGTGCGGGCCACCGAGCAGGCGATCGCGCAGATGGCAGCGGTGATGGGTGAAATCGACGCCTCCTCCGCGCGCATCTCCGAGATTTCCTCGGTGATCGACGGCATCGCCTTCCAGACCAATATCCTGGCCTTGAACGCGGCGGTGGAGGCGGCGCGCGCCGGCGAGAACGGCCGCGGATTCGCGGTCGTGGCCACCGAGGTGCGCACCCTCGCGCAGCGCGCCGGCACCGCCGCCAAGGAGATCAAGGACCTGATCGACGAGTCCAGCCAGAAGGTCAAGACCGGCCTGAGCGTCACCGTGGAATCCGAAGCGGCGATCGCGCGCCTGACCCAGGCCAGCTCGCGCACCAACCAGCTGATGAGCGACATCGCCGCAGCCACCAAGGAGCAGGCGGCGGGTATCGAGCAGGTCAACCAGGTGGTGGTGCAGATGGACCAGGTGACCCAGCAGAACGCGGCCCTGGTCGAAGAAGCCACCGCCGCCAGCCGCGCGCTGGAACAGCAGGCCCACGCGCTGACCGAATCGGTGGCGGTGTTCAAGCTGGAACAGGGCCACCCGCTGCACGCCGCCGCCAAGCGCGCTGCCTGACCGCACCGTCGCCATGCACGCCGGATGCGTGCTGCATGATCCACCGCGTGCGTGGCCACCGCCGCGCACGCGGGGCAGCACCGCCGCCGCGGTCTACGTCGCGGTGGTCTGCGATCGGCACCCGCGGACCGACAGCGCCAGGCTGCAGAACACGGCGCTGAAGTTGTTCAGCGCCGCCCAGCCGGCGGCGCTGCCTGGAGGGTGCCGCGACGGTGTCAGCGAACGTTGAAGGTGGCCTGCAGCGGCAGTGCCACGCCGCGATTGGCATCGGTCAGGGTGATCTTCACCGTCCAGGTGCCGCGGGGATCGGCCGCTTCGGCAAGGAAGCGCACGCCTTCCGAGGACAGGTAGATCAAGCCTGGATCGGCGCCGGGCCGGCCCTGGAAGCAGGGCAGGTCGCGCTGGTCCATGCTGGCGCTGCCGTCCGGGCGCAGCACCCGCACATCACAGCGCACGTTGCTGCTGCCATCGGCGCCGGGCTGCGGATTGGACAGGAAGGCCACGATGAACAACTCCCCGCCGTTGCGCACCTCCTGTGCGGCGTCCAGCCGTGGCTGGTCGTCGGTGGTGGCCTCCCAGATGGCACGCCACCGGGGATTGTCGGTGACCACCAGGCTGGCGCTGAAGCCGCGTGCGGAGGCGCTGGCCGAGCGCTGCGCCATCGGCGTGCCGTCGGCATTGCGCCAGTGACTCTGGGCAAGGCCGTTGACGGGCAACAACAAAACCAGCGCGGCGAACCACAAGGCATTGCGCATGCGTATTCCTCGATTGCCGCATCGGGCGGCCTGGCCGGAGTATCGCCGATGCACGGGCGTCCGCGCATCGGCGCGGTTGCAGGCGCTGGCACGGCGCCGGGCGTGGGCTTCCCCGGGGCACCGATTTCAGCGATGCTCTGGCCGGGGCGACAGGGGACGAAATGGACAGCAGGGAACAGGGCGACATCCACGGCGATGTGCCGGCCATCGCGCATCTGGGTGCCGTGCAGGCGCCGACGCCGGCCGACAGCACGCCCACCGACTGGTCGGTGCTGCCGGTGGTGCAGGGCAACGAGGACTCGGTGGTGATGGTGCTGTGGCGGTTGCTGCGCCAGGAGCCGGCGTTGATCGTGAGCGGCGGTTACGTGCTGCTGTCGCTGCTAGGCCTGTGGTCAAGCTACTTCTTCTACCTGCGCTTCCAGCTGTCGATCCTGGACTACCTGCAGATCAGCGATTTCCTGGTCGCCGGCCTGCGCGATCCGGCCTATGCCGGCATCCTCGGCGGCGGCATTCTGCTGGCGATCGTGGTGGGCTGGCCGGACACCCTGCGCCGGCGCAACCCGGATAAGGTGGAGCGGCTGCGGGCCCGGCACTGGGCCTGGCGCGTAGTGTTTTCGCAGTCCTCGTTCACCCGTTGGGATGCCTCCGGGCTGCGCCCCCTGACCGGCCTGTGCGTGGCCGTGGTCTCCTTCATGGCGCTAGGCGCGGCGATCTACTCCATGAACAAGGCCGAGAAGATCCGCGATGCGGGGCAGGGCAGCCCGGTGCGGATCCATCTCGCCGGTGACACGTCGCCGTTGCCGGGCGATGCACGCCTGCTCGGCAGCAGCAGCGCGTTCGTGTTCCTGTGGTGGCCGCAGCAGCACCGTGCAGAAGCGGTGCCGATCTCGGCGATCAAGCGCGTGCAGTCCGGCGTGCTGCCGCTGCGGGCGGTCGCATCACCGGGCAAACCGGCGTCGGCCACACGCTGAGCCACGCCGCGCCACCACACGTCGGCGCCTGAGGGATGCTGCCGCATGAGGCGGCAGCATCGGTGGGGCGTCAGCCGGTCGTTTTGCTGGCCGGCGTCCGCGCGGTCGTCCTGCGTGCGGTCGTGGTCGTAGTCGTGCGGGTCGTGGTTTTCTTCGTCGTCTTGCGGGTCGCGGCCTTGCGTGCAGGGGCCTTTTTCGCCGCGGTTTCTTGCGTCACCGAGGTGGTTGCCGTCTTCCGGGTTGCCTTCGCCGCGGTGGTCGTCGCGGATGGCGTCGCCCGGGTGGCCTTTTTCGCCGCCGGCTTCTTCGTGGCCGTCTTCTTCACCGCGGCCTTCTTCGTCGTCCTGCGGGCGGTCGCGGTGCGGGTGGCCTTCTTCACCGTCGATCCCGTTTCGGCCTTTTTTGCCGGCGCACGTTTTTTTCCGCCGCCGTCCTGTTTGTTCACGGTCGCCCAGGCGATGCGTTCGGCCGCGTCCTCACTGCGGCCCTGTTCCTTCTCGCCGGCCAGGATGTGCGCGGCCTGGCGCTTCTGTTTGTCGGTGTAGCTGGATTTGTCACCACGGGGCATGCAGGGTCTCCGCTGGGTTGGGGGGCCGTCAGGCCAACGTGCGCACCTTGGGCTCGCGCGCCCACTGCCGCGTGGCGGCGGCGGCGAGGAAGCCCTTGGCGTCCTCGGCCTCCACCACGCCGGCATCGTTGCCCACGCGCGCGGCCTTGAGCAGCGCCTGCGCGCCTTCATCGGCGGCAATCGCCTTCAGGTGCGCCCAGGCATCGGCGACGAAATCGATCGCGGCCGATTCCTTCTGCAGCCGCTTGGCCGCCTCGGCACTGAGCACCACCGCCACCGCATCGAACACCACCGAGGGCGTGCCGGCGAGCTGGCCGTCGGCGGGCTGGGTCCTGCCATCGCTGAGCTTGCCGCCGCCGATCCTGGGCGCCACCAGCTTGACCTTGGCACCGGCCTTCTCGGCGGCCTTGCGCAGGTTGCCGATCAGCCCGGCGTCGGAACCTTCGTCAAACAGGATGCCGATGCAGCGGCCTTTGAGCAGGTCCTTGGTACGGCCGATCACGCGTACTTCCGGCGCCTTCGGCAGATCCTGTGCCGGCGTGGCGGTGGGGGCCGGATCGGGCAGGGACGGCATCGCCAGCCCGGTGGCTACCCGCTTGGCCAGCGATTCGTCGATGTTGCGCAGGTGGCTCACGGTGCGCTCGCGCACCTTGACCGTCTCCACCTTGGACAGCTCGAACACCAGCGCCGACGCCAGGTGCGCCTGCTCGGGCGCTTCCAGGCTGCGGAAGAACATGCGCGCCTGGCTGTAGTGGTCGGCAAAGCTCGCCGCCCGCACGCGCCCCTTGACCCCGTCGTCGGGTGCGGTGGCATGGCTGGGGAAACCCTCGCGCGTTTCGCGCGGGCTGTCGTCCTGCAGCGAGCTGGGGTCATAGGCCACCCGGCCCTTGGGGATGCCCATCTGCATGTGCCCATCGCGCTGGTGGTTGGCGAACGGGCACTTGGGGGCATTGACCGGGATCTGGTGGAAGTTGGGGCCGCCAAGTCGGCTGAGCTGGGTATCCAGGTAGGAGAACAGGCGGCCCTGCAGCAGCGGATCGTTGCTGAAGTCGATGCCCGGCGGCACGTTGGCCGGGCAGTAGGCCACCTGCTCGGTCTCGGCGAAGAAGTTGTCCGGCCAGCGGTCCAGCACCATCCGCCCGATCACGGTCAGCGGCACCAGCGATTCGGGAATGATCTTGGTCGGGTCCAGGTGGTCGAACGGGAACGCGGCGGCGTCTTCCTCGGAGAACAGCTGCACCGCCAGCTCCCATTCGGGGAAGTCGCCGCCGGTGATCGCCTCGAACAGGTCGCGGCGGTGGAAATCGTTGTCGGCGCCCTGCAGTTTCACCGCCTCGTCCCACACCGTGGACTGGATGCCCTGGCGGGGCCGCCAGTGGAACTTGACGAAGGTCGAGGCACCGGCCTCGTCCAGCAGGCGGAAGCTGTGGATGCCAAAGCCCTCGATGGTGCGCAGCGAACGCGGGATGGTGCGGTCGCTCATCGCCCACATGATCATGTGCATCGACTCGGGCATCAGCGAGACGAAATCCCAGAAGGTGTCATGGGCGCTGGCCGCCTGCGGGAAGGCGCGGTCCGGCTCCATCTTCACCGCATGGATCAGGTCGGGGAACTTGATCGCATCCTGGATGAAGAACACCGGGATGTTGTTGCCCACCAGGTCCCAGTTGCCCTCCCGGGTGTAGAACTTCACCGCGAAACCGCGCACGTCGCGCGGGGTGTCCACCGAGCCGGCACCGCCGGCCACGGTCGAGAAGCGGGTGAACACGGGGGTACGCACACCCACCTCGGTGAGCACGCGTGCGCGGGTGAACTCGTGCAGCGAGCGGGTCAGTTCGAAGTAGCCATGCGCCGCGCTGCCCCGTGCATGCACGATGCGTTCGGGAATCCGCTCGTGGTCGAAGTGGGTGATCTTCTCGCGCAGGATGAAATCTTCCAGCAGGGTCGGCCCGCGCGGGGTATCGCGCAGCGAGTTCTGGTTGTCGGCGACGGCGATGCCTTGGTTGGTGGTCAGCGCCGGGTGGCTGCCGCCGGCCTGCTGGTGGAGTTCATCGCCCTCGCCACGGGTGTCGGCGGGCGGGGCGGGTTTGGTGCGGGGCTTGCTGGCGGCCATGAGGCGGCTCCGGGCTGGCGGGAAGGCAACCCCCACACTGGCGTGCGGGTCGTTAATCGCCGGTGCGAAAACCCGGCGCCGCATCCACCCGCGCTTCACATGTGGGCGCCCGGCGCTGGGTGGCGTGCGGCCGGGCGGGTATCCTTGGCCGGTGTCCTTCCGCCTCCCGCCGCCGCATGCGCGTTGACCCTGCCGACATCGAAGCCCTGTTTGATGCGATTCCCGACGTGCTGTTCTTCATGAAGGACCGCGACGGACGCTACACGCACATCAACCAGACCATGCTGCGCCGGCTCGGGCTGAAGTCGCGCAAGGAGGTGATCGGGCGCACCGCGGCGGAGATCTACCCGACCGGGCTGGGTGCCGATTACGCCACCCAGGACGCCCAGGTGCTGGCCGGCAAGGTGATCGAGAACTTGATGGAACTGCACCTGTTCGCCAATCGCGAGCCCGGCTGGTGCCTGACCTGCAAGCGGCCGCTGCTGGTGGATGGCCGCATCACCGGCCTGATCGGCATCTCGCGCGACCTGGGCCAGAAGGACAGCCTGGGCACCCAGTACGAACAGTTGCGGTTGGCGCTGGCGCATCTGAACGCGCACTACGCCGAGAACGTGCGCATGCAGACCCTGCTGGACATCACCGGGTTCTCGCTGTCCAAGCTGGAGCGCACCTTCCGCAAGGTGTTCCAGATGACCCCGCAGCAGGTGCTGACCCGCCTGCGCATCCAGATGGCGGTGCACCTGCTGCACGGCCCGGACACCATCGCCAGCATCGGCCAGGCCTGCGGATTCACCGACCAGAGCGCGTTCACCCGCAAGTTCAAGGCCGAGGTGGGGGTGTCCCCGCGCGGCTATCGCGCCCAGATCGGCGAGCGCGCCGACGGCTGACCCGGGCCAGGCCGTGTGGCCTATCCCGTCGGCCCGCTGGACAGGGTATCGTGTCGCACCTGTTGCCCGCCTGCGATTCCGATGCCCGCATCCCAGACTCCGCCGCCTGCCACCACGCCCGCCGACACCCGCCTGGGCCACGCGCTCAAGCCCCGCCAGCTGATCATGATGGGCCTGGGCAGCGCGATCGGCGCGGGGCTGTTCCTGGGCTCCGGGGTGGGCGTGCAGGCGGCCGGACCGGCGGTGCTGCTGTCCTACCTGGTGGCCGGCGCGCTGGTGATCATCGTGATGAACGCGCTGGGCGAAATGGCCGCGGCCAAGCCGACCAGTGGCGCGTTCTCGGTCTACGCCGCCGATGCCATGGGCGCCACCGCCGGGGCCACCGTGGGCTGGTTGTGGTGGGTGCAGCTGGTGATCGTGATCGCCGCCGAGGCGGTCGGTGCGGCCGGGTTGCTGGCCACGGTGTGGCCGGTGGTGCCGGTGCCGATGGCGGCGCTGGCCTTCATGCTGTTCTTCACCGCCATCAACCTGCTCGGGGTGAAGAACTTCGGCGAATTCGAATTCTGGTTCGCGATCCTCAAGGTGGTGGCGATCATCGCCTTCATCCTGATCGGCATCGCGTTGCTGATGGGCTGGTTGCCGGACGTGGCCTCGCCGGGCCTGTCCAACTTCACCGACCATGGCGGCTTCGCGCCCAAGGGGCTGGCCGGGGTCGGTGCGGCGCTGCTGGTGGTGGTGTTCGCCTTTGGCGGCACCGAAATCGTGGCGGTGGCCGCGGCCGAGACCGAAGACCCCGAGCGCAGCATCGCCCGTGCCATCCGCACCGTGGCCTGGCGCATCCTGGTGTTCTACATCGGCTCGCTGAGCGTGATCATCGCGGTGGTGCCGTGGACCAGCGAGGCACTCAAATCGCCGTTCGCGGCGGTGCTGCAAGTGGCCAACATCCCCGGCGCGGCCACGGCGATCACCCTGATCGCGGTGATCGCGCTGCTGTCGGCGCTCAACGCCAACCTCTACGGTGCCTCGCGCATGATGTACTCGCTGGCCCAGCGCCAGGAGGCCCCGGCCGTGCTGGGCTGGGCCGACCCGCGCCAGGTGCCGATCATCGCGGTGCTGGCCAGCGTGCTGTTCGGTTTCGCGGCCACGGTGATGGAGCTGCTGTTCCCGGACAAGGTGCTGCCGGTGCTGCTGAACATCGTCGGCTCCACCTGCCTGCTGGTGTGGACGATCTCGCTGCTGTCGCAGTTGATCCTGCGTCACCGCGCCAACCGCGACGGCACCCGCCTGCCGTTCCGCATGGCCGGCTATCCGTACCTGACCGTGATCGGCCTGGGCGTACTGGCGCTGATCTTCGGCCTGCTGCTGTCCGAGTCGCACACCCGCCTGCAGTTCCTGTCGATGGCGGCGCTGACCGCGGTGATCGCGATCAGCAGCGAAATCGCCAGACGCGTGCGCCGAAAGAACGGCGAGGTGTAACGCACCGGCCCCGGCAATGACCGGTGCCGCCCCGCCGTGGATCCACGCCAAACGCGGATACGCCCCCACCAATGACCCGCGACGCAAAAACCGTAGATCCACGCCATGCGTGGATACCGCGGCAATGACCCGCGACGCAAAAAACCGTAGATCCACGCCATGCGTGGATACCGCAATGACCCGCGACGCAAAAACACCGTAGATCCACGCCATGCGTGGATACCGCGCGCAGCGCGGCAAAGCCGGCCGAAGCCCGGCGACCACGGCGCAATCAATCGGTCCGAGTTCAGCCCCGGCCGAAGTCCACGCCCTGGGTTCATGACGCCGGAACGAAGAGCATCCACGCATGGCGTGGATCTACGATTGTTCGCGCAGATCCGCCCCCGGCAATGACCCGCGACGCATAACACCGTAGATCCACGCCATGCGTGGATACCGCGGCAATGACCCGCGACGCAAAAAGCCGTAGATCCACGCCATGCGTGGATACCGCGCCAATGACCCGCGACGCAAAAAGCCGTAGATCCACGCCATGCGTGGATACCGCGGCAATGACCCGCGACGCAAGAACACGTAGATCCACGCCATGCGTGGATACCCCGCCAATGACCCGCGACGCATAACACCGTAGATCCACGCCATGCGTGGATACCGCAGCAATGACCCGCGACGCAAAAACACCGTAGATCCACGCCATGCGTGGATACCGCGCGCAGCGCGGTAAAGCCGGCCGAAGCCCGGCGACCACGGCGCAATCAATCGGTCCGACGTTCAGCCCCGGCCGAAGACCACCCCCGGGGTTCATGACGCCGGAACGAAGAGCATCCACGCATGGCGTGGATCTACGATGGACCGTGCGAACACGGCCCCGCCAATGACCCGCGACGCAAAAAACCGTAGATCCACGCCATGCGTGGATACCGCGCGCAGCGCGGCGCAGCCCCTCCGCGGCACGCAATCCACCACCGGTACCAAAAAAACGGCCCGCTTGCGCGGGCCGTCCTTCGTTGCATCCGGGCGGGGTGGCTTAGACCTCCACGCCCTCGTCTTCCTTGTAGGCATCGACCGGGATGCAGGCGCACATCACGTTCTTGTCGCCGTAGACGTTGTCCACGCGTGCCACCGGCGGCCAGTACTTCTGCTGGCGCAGGCTGGCCAGCGGGAAGGCCGCCAGCTCACGCGGGTAGGCGTGGGCCCACTCGCTGGCCGACACGGCGGTGGCGGTGTGCGGGGCGTGCTTGAGCGGGTTGTCCTCGCGGTCCAGGCGGCCGTCTTCGATCGCGGCGATTTCTTCGCGGATCTGGATCATCGCGTTGATGAAGCGATCCAGCTCATGCAGCGATTCGCTTTCGGTCGGCTCCACCATCAGCGTGCCGGCGACCGGGAAGCTCAGGGTCGGGGCGTGGAAGCCGAAGTCGATCAGGCGCTTGGCCACGTCCTCGGCGGCGACGCCGGAGGTCTTCTCCAGCGGGCGCACGTCCAGGATGCACTCATGGGCCACCAGCCCGTTGCGGCCGGTGTACAGGGTCTTGAAGTGCGGGGCCAGGCGCTTGGCGATGTAGTTGGCGTTGAGCAGGGCCACCTGGGTCGCCTTGCGCAGGCCTTCGGTGCCCATCAGGGTGATGTACATCCAGCTGATCGGCAGGATCGAGGCGCTGCCGAAGCTGGCCGCGCTGACCATGCCGACCGGGCCGTTGTCGCCCAGCTTGCCCGGCAGGAACGGTGCCAGGTGCGACTTGACCGCACACGGGCCCACGCCCGGGCCGCCGCCGCCGTGCGGAATGCAGAAGGTCTTGTGCAGGTTCAGGTGCGACACGTCCGAGCCCCACTTGCCGGGCTTGGCCACGCCGACCAGCGCGTTCATGTTGGCACCGTCGGTGTACACCTGGCCGCCGTGCTTGTGGATGATCTCGCAGATCTCCACCACCTCTTCCTCGAACACGCCGTGCGTGGAGGGGTAGGTCATCATGATCGCGGCCAGGCGGTCGCTGTACTTCTCCGCATTGACGCGGATGTCGTCCACATCCACGTTGCCGTTGGCGTCGGTCTTGGTCACCACCACCTTCATGCCGCACATCTGCGCCGAGGCCGGGTTGGTGCCGTGCGCCGAGTCCGGGATCAGGCAGACGTCACGGTGGTCATCGCCGCGCGAGCGGTGGTAGGCGCGGATCGCCAGCAGGCCGGCGTATTCGCCCTGCGCGCCGGAGTTGGGCTGCAGGCTCACCGCGTCGTAGCCGGTGCATTCCACCAGCATCGCTTCCAGGCTGTCGATCAGTTCCTTGTAGCCGGTGGCCTGGTCGGCCGGGGCCAGCGGGTGGATGTTGGCGAACTCCGGCCAGGTCACCGGGATCATCTCGGCGGTGGCGTTGAGCTTCATGGTGCAGCTGCCCAGCGGGATCATGGTGCGATCCATGGCCAGGTCCTTGTCCGCCAGCGAACGCAGGTAACGCAGCAGTTCGTGCTCGCTGTGGTGGGTGTTGAACACCGGATGGGTCAGGAACGCGCTGGTGCGCAGCAGGCCGGCCGGCAGTGCGTCGGCGGTGCTGGCATCGAGCGCATCGATATCCACCGTGGCGCCGAACAGTTCGGCCAGCGCGACGATGTCGGCGCGGGTGGCGGTTTCATCCAGGCTGATGCCGACCGCTTCGCTGTCGATGGCGCGCAGGTTGATGCGCGCGGCGGCGGCCTTGGCGTGGATCGCCTTGGCGTCGATGTCCTTCACGTGCAGGGTGTCGAAGAAGTGCTCGCCAACGTTGACGCCGGCCGCACGCAGCGCGCTGGCCAGGATCGCGGCCAGGCGGTGGGTGCGGCGGGCGATGCGGGTCAGGCCTTCCGGACCGTGGTACACCGCATACATCGAGGCCATCACCGCCAGCAGCACCTGCGCGGTACAGATGTTGGAGGTGGCCTTCTCGCGACGGATGTGCTGCTCGCGGGTCTGCAGGGTCAGGCGGTAGGCCGCATTGCCCTGCGCATCGACCGAGACACCGATCAGGCGGCCGGGCATCGAGCGCTTGTACGCATCGCGGCAGGCCATGAAGGCCGCATGCGGGCCGCCGAAGCCGAACGGCACGCCAAAGCGCTGCGAGTTGCCGACCACGATGTCCGCGCCCCATTCGCCGGGGGCGGCGATCAGGGTCAGCGCCAGCAGGTCGGTGGCCACCGCGACCAGGCCGCCGCGCGCGTGCACCGCATCGGCCAGCGCCTTGTAGTCGCCGACATGGCCGAAGGTATCCGGGTACTGCAGCAGCACGCCGTAGCTGTCCGCTTCCAGTGCCTCGGCCGGAGTGCCCACGCGCAGCACGATGCCCATCGGCTCGGCGCGCGTGCGCAGCAGTTCCAGCGTCTGCGGGTGCACCGCATCGTGCACGAAGAAGGTATCGGACTTGCTCTTGGCCGACCGCTTGGCCAGGGTCATCGCCTCGGCCGCCGCGGTGGCTTCATCGAGCAGCGAGGCGTTGGCGATTTCCATGCCTGTCAGGTCGGCGCACAGGGTCTGGAAGTTGATCAGCGCTTCCATGCGCCCCTGCGAAATCTCAGCCTGGTACGGGGTGTAGGCGGTGTACCAGGCCGGGTTTTCCAGCACGTTGCGCAGGATCACGTTCGGGGTGAGCGTGCCGTAGTAACCCTGGCCGATGAAGCTGCGGAAGACCTGGTTCTTGTCGGCGATCGCGCGGATCTTGGCCAGTGCCTGCACTTCGGTCAGCGACGCGGGCAGCGCCAGCGGTGCCGGCGACTTGATCCCGACCGGGACGATCGCATCGGTCAGCGCATCCAGCGAGGCGTGGCCGACCACCTCGAGCATCTGCGCGATTTCGGCGTCGTTGGGGCCGATGTGGCGTTCGACGAAGGCGTGGCTGTGTTCAAGCTCGCGCAGGGAAGGGGCACGCTGGGCGGAGGTATTCGGGGACATGGCTGGCATCTCGGAGAGTGGGCACGCACGTTCGGAAGGCTGCACGGACGGGGTGCGCGGGCGAGCGCGGACCTCCGGACCTTGCGGTCTTCCTGGGTGCCCCTCTGTCCTTTTGCCTGAGAGTTTAAAAGCGCGCATCTGCGCGCTTCGTGCCCCTTCGGCGCCGGCAGTGGCCGGTCTCTCCAGAGTTTTGATGCGGGTGGTATCGGGCCTGAGCGATTACGGGCGTTGCGCCTTCGGCAGCGGGTGTCCGCTTCTCCCACCATGTAGCCCGGCGATTATAGCCCAGCGCTTTCGGCGGCTGGGCCTTTCCGGCACATGAATACGGGGCCGTGAAGGTGCCCGAAACCGGCCCCGGGCATGGTGCCGGTGGCCGCAAAGGCCTATCATCAGCGGATCCTCGTATTCATCTGGCGCCGCCCGTTCCGGGCCAGGCGCCCGCCGTGCATTGCGCATGGCTGCTGACGGAAGACCGCATGACGCCCGCCTCGCCCTCGACCCGCCGCCTGGCCCTGCTGCTTGCAGGCCTGGCGATGTTCGGTCCGTTCTCGATCGACACCATTTTCCCGGCCTTCCTGCTGCTGGGCGAGCGCATGCAGGTGGACCAGGTGGCGGTGCAACAGACCATCAGCGTGTACCTGCTGTTCTACGGGCTGATGAGCTTGGCCCACGGCCCGCTGTCCGATGCGTTCGGGCGCCGTCGGGTGATCATCGGTGGGCTGATGCTGTTCATTGGCGCCTCGATCGGCTGCGCCCTGTCGCGCGACATGACCACGCTGCTGGTGTTCCGTGCGCTGCAGGGCGTCACCGCCGGGGTCGGGGTGATCGTGGGCCGCGCGGTGATCCGCGACCTGTACCACGGGGCCGACGCGCAGCGCCTGATGAGCCAGGTCTCGATGATCTTCGGGGTGGCCCCGGCGATCGCGCCGATCATCGGCGGCTGGATCCTGCTCGGTGGCGGCGACTGGCCACTGATCTTCTGGTTCCTGGTGCTGTTTGGCGTGGTGCTGCTGCTGGCCACCGGCAAGTGGCTGCCGGAAACCCACCCGGTCCAGGCACGCACGCCGCTGTCGATGCGCGCGCTGCTGCGCAGCTACCTGCGCATGGGCTCCAACCCGCGCCTGCTGCGGCTGGCGGCGGCCGGTGCGTTCAACTTCTCCGGCATCTTCCTGTACATCGCCTCGGCGCCGGTGTTCGTGATGCAGCACCTGAAGCTGGGCGAGGGCGGCTTTGCGTGGTTGTTCATCCCCACCATCGGCGGCATGACGATGGGTTCGTTCCTGTCCGGGCGCATGGCCGGCCGGCTCACCGCGCAGCGCCAGATCGCGATCGGCTTCAGCCTGTGCGCGGTGTCGGCGGCGCTCAACCTGGGCTATGTGCTGGCGGTGCCGCAGATCATGCTGCCGTGGGCGGTGCTGCCGATCTTCCTCGGGGGCGTGGGCATGGCGCTGATCTTCCCGATCCTGGCGCTGGCGGTGCTGGACATGTATCCGCACCAGCGCGGCCTGGCCTCGTCGATGCAGATGTTCATCCAGCTGATGATCAACACGGTGGTGGCCGGGGTGGTCTCCCCGCTGCTCAGTGCCAGGCCGCTGCACCTTGCGCTGGGCTATGCCGGCTTCTTCGCGGTGGGGGCCAGTTTCTGGTACTGGGAACGGCACTGCGAGCAGCGCCGCGCGGTGTTGACGCCGATCGAGTGAATCGCGCGCGCGCCACCCCTGCCTTGGGTGTCACCGCGCCGGCCGCACCGGCTACCCAGGCGTACAGCCCGGCGCCATCACCTTCATGGGGTCCTGGCGCCACGGCAAGGTGCTGGATGGAGCCGGGCAGCGGCCCCCGGCAGGCCCGGCGGGGCACCTGCGGTATCCTTGGCGCTTTGATGCAGTCCGGACGTTCTTGATGTCGACCACCTCCAAACTGCGCCGCGACATCCGCCGGCGCCGTGAAACCCAGGCCGCCAACCGTGAGCAGGCCGCCGCCTCGCCGGTCGAACCGCATGCGGAGCTGCGCGACCAGCAGCGCACGCTGCTGGCCGGCGTGGTGCGTCGGGATGGCGAATGGGTGCTGGGCATGGACGGCCGTATCGCCGGCCAGACTCCCAGTGCCGCCCGCGTGCTGGCGCTGATCATGCAGGCCGCCGAGCTCCACGAGCGCCAGGGCACGCCGGTGCGCCTGGTGTATTCGGATGCACTGAAGGACGCCGCGCACGCCGAGGCCCAGGCCGAGGGCAAGGATTTCGAGCAGTTCAAGGCCGAACTCGCCGCCAGCCTGAAGACCCCGACGACATCCTGAGGCCGGGGGTAGAGCCACGCCATGCGTGGCCGGGTCTCGTCCGGATGTGATCCACTCCGGCCAACCCCACCCACGCAGAACAAGAAAAAACCGGCCTTTCGGCCGGTTTTTCATGGGGGGATGGCGCCGACCAACGGTCGGCCCCAGCGCACGGTCAGCGTGCCGCCGGTGCGCTCGCGGCCGGGGCGGCCGCGGCGGTGGCCGTGGGCGCCTTCCAACCGCACATCTGGCCCTGGTTCTGCTGCTTGAGCCACTCGTTGACCGGGGTGAAGTACTCGATCATCGGGCCGGCATCGAGCGTGTCGCCACCGGTGATCTCGCGCAGGGTGGCCTGCCACGGCTGGCTGGCGCCCTTGCTCAGCATCGCCCAGAACTTCTGCCCGGCTTCCTTGTTGCCGTAGAAGCTGCACTGGTGCAGCGGCCCCTTGTAGCCGGCGGCATCGCACAGCCCCTTGTAGAACTGGAACTGCAGGATGCGCGCCAGGAAGTAGCGCGTGTAGGGGGTATTGCCCGGCACGTGGTACTTGGCACCCGGATCGAAGAAGTCTTCGCCGCGCGCGCTGGCCGGGGCCACGCCCTGGTACTTGGCCTTCAGCTCCCACCACGCCTGGTTGTAGTGGTCCGGGGTGATCGAGCCGTCGAACACGCCCCAGCGCCAGCGGTCGATCATCAGCCCGAACGGCAGGAACGACACGCCGCTCAGCGCCATGCGCATCTGCGCGTTGATGGTCGCCTCGCGGCTTTCCTGCGGCTTGTCCACCAGGCCGATCGAGTTGAGGTACTGCGGGGTCATCGCCAGCACGATGGTGTCGCCGATGGCCTCGTGGAAGCCGTCATTGGCACCGCCCTGGAACAACGGCGGCAGCGGGTTGTAGGCCAGGTCGTAATAGATGTGGCCCAGCTCGTGGTAGATGGTGGTGAAGTTCTCTTCGGTCGGCTTGATGCACATCTTGGTGCGCACGTCGCCGTCCATGTTCATGTCCCACGCGCTGGCATGGCAGACCACGTCACGGTCCAGCGGCTTGATGAACTGGGTCTTGTCCCAGTACGACTTCGGCAGCGCCGGCATGCCCAGCGAGACGTAGAAGTCCTGCGCGCGCTCGGTCATCTGTTTGGCGGTGCGCAGTTCGGCCTCGCGCTGGGCCTTGTACAGCGCTTCCATGCTCGCGTTGCTGCCGCCGGCCTTGGCGATGGCACCGCTCAGGTTGCCCTGGTACTGCTTTTCCAGCGCCGCGGTGATGTCCAGGCTGCCGGCGCCGGGGTAGGGCTCCAACTGGTCCCACAGGTTGGACCAGTCCTGTTGCCACATGTTGCCCAGCAGGTGGGCGGCGATCAGGCCGCCGTCGGTTTCGGCCTTGTCCTTGCCATAGGTCGTGTCCAGCTTGGCACGCGCGTAGCAGTGCAGCTGCTCGTACATGGGCTTGACCTGTTCCCACAGACGGTCGGTTTCCGGGCCGATCTGCTCCGGCGGCATGTCATAGCCGCTGCGCCACATCTGGCCGGCATCGGCAAAGCCCATTTCCTTGGCGCCCTCGTTGACCAGGCCGACGAAGCGCTGGTAGTCGGCGCGCATCGGCTTGGTGGTGGCGTGCCAGCCCTGCCAGGCATCGAGCTGCTTGTCGTAGTCGCGGCTGCTGGCCAGGACCGATTCGAGCTCGCCGAGCTGGCGGCAGCTGGCCGGGTTGGCGTCATCGGTGCAGTACTTGCCGGCGCCGTAGGCCCCTTCCATGCGGCTGGCGATGCGGGTCAGCTCGGACAGCTTGGCCGGGTCGCGCGGGGCGGGCATGGAGGTCATCAGCTTGAGCAGGTGGATCTGGCGCTTGGTGTCTTCGCTCATCGGCTGGCCGTCGTACTTGCCGGCCTGGGTGATCCAGCCGTTGAGCACGGTCAGCCAGCGTTCGTTGGCCTTGGCCGCCACCCGCTCGGAATCCTCGTTGATGTAGGTCGAGGACAGCCACTGCGCCGAGGTCATTTCCGGGTACATGGCCTTGTACTCGGCGTTGACGCGGGCGATGAACTGGTCGGCGCTTTCGCCGGGCGCGGCGCGGGTCGCTGCCGGTGCATCGGCCGGGGTGGTTTCCTTCTGGCAGGCCGCCAGCGTCAGTGCGGCAGCACTCACAGCCAGGGCCAGCAGGAGCGGGCGGTGGTTCACGGGCACATCCTTGGGTGGTGACAGACCGGCGAAGGCTAGTGAAGCGCCGGGCGCACCGCAAGGGGCAGGGCAGCACGGGCCACTGCGCAGGCCTTGCTTCCTTGTGCCGCGTTGGCCTGCGGTCGACCCGCCCACACAGGGCGGGTGCGCATGGGAACGGCGACTGCAACTGCAACGACCCGCATTGCGCCGGGTCCCCTGCAGACGTCGGTCACGCCTCGCACCCTGCAAACAGATCGCGGTCGCGTTCGTAGATGGCGGTCTTGACCTGCATCAGCCCCAGGACAGACGGGAACAGGTTGTCGTGGTCGGTGTATCGGCCCGCGCGCTGGCGCACGCAGGTCAGGTTGAGGCCGCGGTTGGCGGCGAATGATGGGGAGAACCACAGCGTCATCGGGACCCGGGTCTGTTCCTGCGGGGCGATCGCGTAGGGCACACCGTGCAGGTACAGGCCTTTCTCGCCGAGCGACTCGCCGTGATCGGAGAGGTAGATCATCGCCGTGTCGTAGTCGTCCATGCCCTTCAAGGTGCCGATGGTGCGCGAGAGCAGGTGATCGGTGTACAGCAGCGCGTTGTCGTAGCTGTTGGTGATCTCCTCGCGGCTGCACCTGCCCAGATCGGCGGTATCGCAGGTCGGGGTGAAGTGGCGGAAGCGCGCCGGGTAGCGCTCGAAATAGCTCGGCCCGTGGTTGCCCAGCTGGTGCAGCACCACCACCCGGTCACCCGGTCTGGCGCGCACCTGCGCGGCCAGGTCGTCGATCAGGATCTCGTCCATGCAGCGCCCGTTGGCGCACAGCTGCGGGTTCCTGGCGTCATCCAGCGGCTGCATCGGCAGACCTTCGCATACGCCCTTGCAGCCGGACTGGTTGTCGCGCCACAGCGTGCTGATCCCCGCGCGGTCCAGTACGTGCAACAGCGACTGGTGCGCGCGGATGTTCTTCTCGTCATAGTCGTGGCGACCATAGGGTGAGAACAGGCAGGGCAGCGATACTTCGGTGCTGGTGCCGCATGCATGCATGTCCGGGAAGTTGATCACCCCGGCCTGGGCCAGTTCCGGGGTGGTCTGCCTGGCATAGCCGTTCAGACCCCAGTCCTGGGCGCGTGCGGTTTCGCCCATCACGATCACCAGCAAGCGCGGCCGGCTGCCTGCGGCGCGTGGCGTGGCGGTGGCGTCGGTGCCGATCGGCAGCTTGGGCGCGCGCTGGATCGGGTTGTCGCCGCGCAACGCCTTGGGCAGGCCCAGCAGGATGTTGCCCGGCGTGGCCAGGTAGCGCACTTCGCGCTGGTTGCGCATCAGCGCCGACATCTCCTGGAAGGACAGCATCGCCCCACCCAGCGCCACCAGCAGCGACAGCAGCAGGAAGCCGGCCCGCCACAGCAGCGCCTTGCCCCAGCCACGCCCGACCAGTTGCACCCGCCACAGCAGCAGCATCGGCAGCACCGCCAACAGCAACAGCGGGGCGATCAACGCCGGTGTCATCAGCTCGCCGCTTTCCTTGTGGTCGGTGGCCAGCACGTTGCGCAGCATGTCCGCATCCAGGTAGATGTGGTAACTGCCCATGTAGTGGGCGGCCATCGCCGTGGCCAGCAGCAACGCGCCCACCACCGCCTTGGCATTCCAGCGCCACACCAGCAGGCCCATCAGCACGCAATGCGCGCCCACCAGCAACAGCAGCAGCGAGGCGGCAAAGCGTACGCTGCCCGGGTGGGTGGCCATCGCGCTGTGCCAGAACAAGCCGTTGCAGGCCAGCGCGAAGAACAGGCTGGTCAACACGATCAGGCGCTCGGTGGTGAGCTGCGGGCGCCAGGCCAGCAGCACCGACAGCGCCGGCATGCGCGCGGTGCGCGGCAGGGTGGCGCTCATGCCGCGTCTCCCTGCGCGAGCATCGCCGGGGCCACGCGCTGCGCGCCGGAGCGGCGCTGCACCAGCAGGTACAGGCCCAGCGATACCGCCCAGCAGGTGGCCAGGGTCCACAGGTCATGCGACAGAAAATGTGCGCCGCGCAGCTGCTGGGACGCGCCGAACAGCGTGCCGGCCAGCAGGCCGACCGCCAGCCCGCGCCAGCGCCAGGCCGGGCGCACCATCCATGCGAAGAAATACAGTGCCACCCACGCGAAGCCGGCGCTGGAATGGCCCCCGGGGAAGCATTCCCCGCGCGGCATGCCTGCTGCACGGCTGGCCAACAGCCCCACGTAGTCACGTACCCCGCCATAGCGCGCCAGGTCCCAGGGGCAATCCATGTTGGTCAGCGACTTCAGCAGCGAGACCAGGCCCGTGCCCAGCGCCACGCTCAGTACCAGGTACAGCAGCGGCCAGCGCCACGCGGCGGCGCGTTCGCTGCGCCATGCATGCAGGCACAGCAGGATCGCCACCAGCGCCGCCGACGTGCTGGCCCACTTGCCGCCCTTGTGCACCAGCTGGCTGGTCAGCCAGGCGTTCTGCAACGCCCAGTGGTGCCCCTCCAGCCGGTAGACCTGGTCGGCCAGCCACTGGTCGCCGCCCAGTCCCATCAGCACCGTACTGGCCGCCAGGGTGGCCAGCAGCGGCAGCCACAGGTGCCTGCGCAGGAAGTGCGGTGGCACCGTAGCCGGGCTCACGCTGGAAAAGGCAGGGACGGCAGGTGCTGGGGACATGGACGGGCAGGCGGCGGGGAGGGCGCGGCCATGGTCGTCAGCGTGCTGTCGGAGACTGGTCGGAGCGGTGTTGCGCGCAGGTTAAGCGGCCGGCGAGGTACGCGCGCGGTTCAGTCCTGGTCCTCCGCCGAGGCCGCATTGCCGGCCAGGTGGGCCGTGCAGTCCGCGCGCCATGCCGTGCCCGGCAGCAACTGCCATCGGTTGCGGTTGCTGCTGCCGATCTCGATCACCTGCGCACGGTCCACGCACGGGCTCATCGCCTCGTCCAGGACCAGCAGCCAACGCGCGTGCGGCGCCTGCGCCAGCCACGGCCCGGCATGCCGCCATTGGGTGTCCCACTGCGTCTTGAAGCCGAACTCGGTCACCGGCCGGTCGGCCTGCAGCAGGTTCTGTTCGCGCCAGGCAACCAGGCCCAGTTGCGCCTGCGGTCCGATCCGTTCGCCTACCCGCTGCATCAGCGCCGACGCCGAGCTGTACGGGTCCAGCGCCGGCATCAGGCCCCAGCCATGCAGGCTCCAGAGCAGGCAGGCGCTGACCACCGCCAGCGCGCCGGCACGCCGCTGGCGCAGCCACAGCACCAACACGGCCAGCACCGCGCCGAAGCCCAGTAGCCAGCCGCCCAGCACCGGCAGCAGGCTGTCGGGCATGCCACGCCGCGCCAGTTGCGCGTGCGCCCACGCGCCGCCCGCCAGCAGCTGGCTGCCGATGTACAGCGCCGCCACGGCCAGCACGCCCACATAGGCCAGCAGCACCCCGCGCGGTCCGGGCCGGCGCAGCAGGCCGGGCAGCAGCGGGGCGGCGGCCACGCACAGCAGCGGCAGCATCGGGAAGATGTAGACCTCGCGCTTGCCCGGGCTGGCGGTGAAGAACAACAGCACCAGCATCGCCCAGCCCAGCAGCAGCCAGTAGCGCCCGTCCAGGCGCCTGAGCCGGCGCCACCAGGCCGGCAGCAGCGCCGGCAGCAGCAGGCTGCCGGGCAGCCACAGGGTGGCCATCACCTGCAGGTAGTACCAGGCCGGCTTCACGTGGTGCCAGGCGTTGGCGTAGCGGGTGCCGGTCTGCTTGAACAGCAGTTCGCGCGCATACGCCTGCAGGGTCGGGTCGGGATCGAGCAGCAGCGCCACGCCCAGCGGCGCCAGCCACACCGCGGTGCCCAGCAGGAAGGCCGGCAGCAGCCACCACAACGCGGTGCCGCGTCCGCCGTGGCCATCGTCCACCCCGCGCATGCGCCAGCGCCACGCCGCCCACGGCAGCAGCACCAGCAGCGGCAGGAAGCCCACGCCCTTGGTCACCGTGCCCAGCCCGGCGGCAAACCCGGCCAGCCACAGCGCGCGCCGGTTGGGGGCCTCCAGCAGATGGCGCAGCAGGCCCCACATGGCCACGGTGGTCAGCCCGACCAGCACCATGTCGATCTGGGCGCGCTTGGCCATCAGCCCGAACTGCAGGCAGCTGGCCAGCGCCAGCAGCGCCCACCACGCCACGCGCCGGCCCCACAGGCGCCGGCCCAGGTCCCAGGTCAGCCACAGCGTGGCCAGCGCGGCCAGCAGCGAGGGCAGCAGGAACGCCAGCGGCCAGCTGCCCAGCAGCTGGTGGCTGGCCGCCTGCATCCACATGAACACCGGCGGCTTCTCGGCATACAGTTCGCTGCCACGATGCGGCAGCAGCCATTGCCCGCTCTCCACCATGGCGCGCGCGGCCAGTACGAAGCGCGGCTCGTCCGGCGGCGAAGGTTGGCGCAGGCCGAAGCCGGCCAACAGGGCCAGTACGATGGCCATGCAGGCCAGCATCCGCCAGCGCTGGCGGCTCATCACGGCGTCAGGCACGTCCACCCCTTCGGCAAAACCGCCACTGTCTCCCCGACAGCGTGGGAAAAGCGTCGGAACCGCGTCATTGCGACCGGATTCCGACATGGATGCGGCTACCATGCGCCGATCCGCTCACGAGAGTCTGCCATGCGGCTCCTGGTCATAGAAGACAACCGCCAACTGGTCGCCAACCTGTTCGAGTACTTCGAATCGCGGGGGCACGTGCTGGATGTGGCCCCCGACGGGGTCACCGGCCTGCACCTGGCCAACCGCCATGCCTATGACGCCGTGATCCTGGACTGGATGCTGCCGCGCCTGGAGGGGCCGGAGGTGCTGCGCCGGCTGCGCGCCGAGCATGGCTCGGAAGTGCCGGTGATCATGCTCACCGCGCGGGATGAGCTGCCCGACAAGATCGCCGGCTTCCGCGCCGGCGCCGATGACTACCTCACCAAGCCTTTCGCGCTGCCCGAGCTGGAAGTGCGCCTGGAAGCGTTGCTGGTGCGCGCGCACGGGCGCAACCCGCGCAAGATGCTGGAAGTGGCCGACCTGCGCCTGGACCTGGCCACGCTGGAGGCCCAGCGCGATGGCAAGGTGCTGCACCTGTACCCGGCCTGCCGCAAGCTGCTGGAAGTACTGATGCGCGCCAGCCCGGGCGCGGTGACCCGCCAGCAGCTGGAGTTCGCGCTGTGGGGCGATGAACTACCCGACGGCGACCTGCTGCGGTCGCACGTGTACGAACTGCGGCGCAGCGTGGATGGTCCGTTCCAGCGCAAGCTGATCCACACCCTGCCGCGGGTCGGATACCGGTTGGGCGTCAACGCCGCGGACGCCGTCGATGAGACCGCGTAAACCCGCGCCGCTGCACCGGCGCCTGGTGTGGTGGCTGCTCGGTTACCTCGCGCTGATTTCGCTGGCGGTGTTCAGCGTGGGCAACTACGTGCACGAACACGCCGAGCATTCGGCCTGGCGCGCGCTGCTCAATTCCGAGCTGGACAGCATCGTCAACCACATCGAGCACGAGCCGCACTACCGGTGGCAGGACTCGGACACCCTGCGCCTGTTCACCGTCGATGACAGCGACGCGGTGCCGCAAAGCCTGCGCGTCCTGCACCCGGGGCTGCACGACGGGGTGCTGGTCAACGGCCGTGCCAGCGCGGTGATGGTGCGCGATACCGACAACCTGGGGCGGCTGGCGCTGGTGCTGGACATCAACGACTTCCACGAGCTGGAGGAATTCGCCACGCGCTGGGTGATGCTGGCCGGGGTGGTGATGATCCTGGTGACCGTGGTGATGGCGTCCTTTGGCGTGGGCCGGCTGGTGCGGCCGCTGCGTTCGCTGGCCGAGCGCATCGACGTGCTCAAGCCCGGCGTGCCCGGCCAGCGCGTGCAGGTCGATCCGCGCGGCAGCTCGGAGTTGTATGTCATCGCCGATGCGGTCAACGACTACCTGGCCCGCAACGAACAGTTCGTCGAACGCGAACGCGTGTTCGTCAGCACCGCCAGCCATGAACTGCGCACGCCCATCGCGGTGATCACCGGCGCGGCCGAACTAGCGCTGGAGCAGCCCGGCCTGCCCGAGCGCGCGCGCCAGCAGATGCAGCGCGTGCACCGCACCGCGCAGGGCGTGGAGCAGCTGATCCAGCTGCTGCTGGTGCTGGCGCGCGAGCCGGCACGGCTGGTCGCGCTCGGTGAGCGCATCGCACTGGACCAGCTGATCCCGGACATCATCGAAGACCATCGCCACCTGATGGGCGACAAGGACCTGCGCATCACCGTAGACGGGCTGGCCAACGTGGCCATCGTCGCTCCGCCGGCGGTCGTACAGGCGGCGATCGGCAACCTGCTGCGCAACGCGATCGAAAACAGCGGGCGCGGCACCATCCACATCGCCGTCTCCGAGCGGGCGGTGGTGACCCTGCAGGATCCCGGCCACGGCATGAGCCCGGAGGAGATCGCCGCGGTGTACGCACGGATGGCGCGCGGGGATCGCAACGAACAAAGTGGCATCGGCCTGGAGCTCATCGCCAAGCTCTGCGATCACCTCGGCTGGGCACTGCAGATCGAGCCGTGCGCACCGCGCGGCACGCGCGTGATCCTGGACCTGGGCGCGTCGATGCCGGGGGAAACGACCCACGCGATGACGTGATCGGCACCGCTGCACTGCACCGTGGCGCAGCGTGAAGATGATGTTAACCTGTCGATGGCGCCGCTTTATGCGGCGCTTTTTTTTCTTCGATCGACAGAGGATGGCAAGATGCCGACCGAAACCAGTACTGCCCTGATCACCAACGACATCGTCGGGCTCGGCCTGATCGCCGCCACGCTCGCACTCATTTTCTGGGCCGCCAGCGGCCCGACCCCGTTGCTGAAGAAAATATTCGCCTGGGTGCCGGCGTTGCTGCTGTGCTATTTCATCCCGGCCATCTACAACACCGCCGGCCTCATCGATGGCCACGACACCACGCTGTACAACCCGATCGCCCGCGACGTGCTGCTGCCGGCCGCGCTGGTGCTGCTGACCCTGTCGATCGACCTCAAGGGCATCCTCAAGCTGGGCCCGAAGCTGCTGGTGATGTTCTGCGCCGGTACGCTGGGCATCATCCTCGGGGCGATCGTGTCCTTCCAGCTGATGTCCTGGATCCACCCGGCCACGGTGGCCGGCGATACCTGGAAGGGCATGGCCGCACTGGCCGGCAGCTGGATCGGCGGCGGCGCCAACATGGTGGCGATGCGCGAGGTGTTCGGTACCGACGCCACCACCTTCGGCCAGTTCGCGGTGGTGGACGTGGCCTGCGCCAGCCTGTGGATGGCCGTGCTGCTGTTCCTGGCCAACCGCGCCCAGCAGATCGATGCGCGCAACGGTGCCGACACCCGCGCCATCGACGAGATGAAGGCGCGGATCTCGGCCTATGAAGCGCAGAACGCACGCATCCCCAGCCTGACCGACCTGATGGTGATCGTCGGCGTTGCGCTGGGCGGGGTTGGGCTGGCGCACGCCATCGCCGCGCCGTTGAGCGGCTGGTTCAAGGCCCACGTGAGCTGGGCCAGCCAGTTCAGCCTGGACAGTGCGTTCGTCTGGGTGGTGCTGTTGTCCACCGCGCTCGGCCTTGCGCTGAGCTTCACCCGCGCGCGCCGGCTGGAATCGGCCGGTGCCTCGCGGCTGGGCACGGTGTTCCTGTATTTCCTGATCGCCTGCATCGGCATGCAGATGGACCTGCTCTCGCTGCTGGATCGTCCGTGGCTGTTCGCGCTGGGCGCGATCTGGATGCTGACCCATATCCTGGTGCTGTGGATCGCCGCAAAACTGCTGCGCGCACCGCTGTTTTTCTTTGCGATCGGCTCGCAGGGCAACATCGGCGCGGCGGCCTCCGCGCCCGTGGTCGCCGCCGCGTTCCATCCCTCGCTGGCCCCGGTTGGCGTGCTGCTGGGTACCGTGGGCTACGCCACCGGCACCGGCCTGGCCTATGTCACCGGCCTGATCCTGAAGTGGATGGCCGGAGCCTGATCGGCCAAAGCGGTAGTGCCGGCCGCTGGCCGGCTCCTCATGAGCCCATGGGTTCACCTGGAGCCGGGCAGCGGCCGGCAACCGGGCCTGGCGAGTGCATGGAATCAGCAATGGGTGGTCAAACGGAACTCTGCATGAAGCCGAAAGGGTTCATTTCGATGCCGGACCAACGCAACTCCCCGGGTGGTCGGGTGATTGACCAGGCGCCCGGACACGTGCAAAACGTCACGTAACAATTGGCATCGTTGCTGCTTTCACTGCGGCGACGCGCGAATGGCTTGAACATTTCATGTGTTCTTCCATTCCGTAACCCATGGATGCCTGATGAGCATCGGGGATGTTTTCAGCAATATTTCAACAAATGTATCTCTTGCGTCGCTCATCATTCTCAACAGGTCCGAAGCTGGCATTCTCTGGGCATCCGGCGTTGGTTCTTGGTTCGCATTGTGCGTGCAGTGCGCATTGTGTACGCAGCGCACGGTATGGAAATCATCTGCTTCTGAGGGGGTGAATTGTAGAGTCATTTCAATCCCCTGCTCATAAAAATCGATGTCGGACGAACGTCTGGCTCGTATTGATTTCAATGCCTCAGGCAATTGCTCTAGAAATACCGGCAAGTCGGTTCCGCTATCCACAGGCCAGCGGCCCTGACCGAACCCTGAGACGTTGAAATCAACGTTGTTTTTTGTGTGACGGCATACGTCTATTAAAATTGACCGAATGTCGTCTTCTTCCGCACTGTAGGTGCGAGGGGTGAAGCCCTCGAAGCGGTCATCTACAACTGTTATTTCTATTTTCATCTGATCGGGATCTTGGGATGGGTGGGGCATGGCTTCCGGCGGAATGACGTTATCGGGTGCTTTTTCGTAACAGCATCGCCACGGGGTTCGATGGCTTGTCCAGGACCGGTTGGGTGTTTTTTGCTTGGCCGCTGATTTACGCGCTCTGTGCTTTCAGGTTCACCTGAAAGCACGCGTACTGACCGTCCAGTACCATCGTCTTCGCCATGGGGCCGTAGGGCGACACCGGCACCGTCGCGTCGCCCCTGGGTGACATGGGTGGCCGGGGCCTGACCGGCCAACCCGTTCGCTGGCCTGTTGCTCAGGAGCCCATGATGTCACCTGGTGCCGGCCAGCGGCCGGCGCTACTGCGCAATGTTCAGAGTCTGAATCGGGTTACAGAGCACGTCGCAATCACGCTGCTCCTGCCGCATCTGGCTCACGACAGCACCGACCACACAGCAGCCAACTGTGGGTGATTGGGTAGGGCCATGAAAAAACGGCGGCGCTTTCGCGCCGCCGTTCCGGTAGTCAACCCCTGTCGCCGCTCAACAACAGCGGCCGCCGTTCCTGCCGCCGTAGCGCGCCTCCTGGCGCTCGCGGAAGAAGGTCTTGTAATCCATCGGCACGCGGTCGGGGTGGTTCTCCAGCACGTGGCGCACGTAGTTGTCGTAGTCGGGGATGCCACAGCACAGGCGAGCGGTCTGCACCAGGCGCCGCCACAAGCGGCGATGCGCCTGGTATTGCCCGACCGGGACCAGTTCGGTACTCATCACAGGTCTGCCATCTGGTGCGGCTGCAACGCCACGTACGGGGTTTCCCTGTCGGTCCGCTGCGGCGTGCGGCGGGCGACCACGATGGTCTTGACCGCGTAGGCCAGGATCGAGAACACCACGAACAGGAACAGCACGGTCAGGCCGGTGTTGACGTAGGCATTGACCACGATCTGGTGCATCTGCTCCAGGCTCTTGGCCGGGGCGGTGATGGTGCCGGTGGCGATCGCGTCCTGGAACTTGTGCGCCTGGGCCAGGAAGCCCTGCGCCGGGTTCTTGTCGAAGATCTTGATCAGCCCCGCATAGGTGGTGCAGATCAGCAGCCACACCGCCGGTACCGCGGTCACCCAGGCAAAGCGGTCGCGCTTCATCTTGAACAGCACCACCGTGCCCAGCATCAACGCGATCCCCGCCAGCATCTGGTTGGAGATGCCGAACAGCGGCCACAGGGTCTGGATGCCGCCGAACGGATCGACCACGCCGGTGTACAGCAGGTAGCCCCACAACGCCACGCAGCCGGCGGTGGCGATGATGTTGGCCGTCCACGACTCGGTCTTCTTCAGCGCCGGGATGAAGTTGCCCAGCAGGTCCTGCAGCATGAAGCGACCGGCGCGGGTACCGGCATCGACCGCGGTCAGGATGAACAGGGCTTCGAACAGGATCGCGAAGTGGTACCAGAACGCCATCATCGCGTTGCTGCCGCTGGGGATGGCCTGGTGCAGGATCTGCGCGATGCCCACCGCCAGTGTCGGTGCGCCGCCGGCGCGGTGCAGGATGGTGGGTTCGCCGATCGCCAGCGCCGTGGCTTCCAGCTGTTCGGGGGTGATCGCAAAGCCCCAGGTGGTGCTGATGTAGTGCGCGGCCGAGACCGCGTCGGCACCGATCACCGCCGCCGGGCTGTTCATCGCAAAGTAGATGCCCGGATCGATGATCGAGGCCGCCACCAGCGCCATTACCGCCACGAACGATTCCATCAGCATGCCGCCGTAGCCGATGTAGCGCATGTGGCGCTCATTGGCCAGCAGCTTGGGCGTGGTGCCCGAGGCGATCAGCGCATGGAAACCGGAGACCGCGCCGCAGGCGATGGTGATGAACAGGAACGGGAACATCCCGCCTTTCCATACCGGGCCGTCGCCGCTGGCGGCGAACTGGGTCAGCGCCGGCATCTTCAGCTCCGGCATCACGATCAGGATGCCGATCGCCAGTGCCACGATGGTGCCGATCTTGAGGAAGGTGGACAGGTAGTCGCGCGGTGCCAGCAGCAGCCACACCGGCAACACCGAGGCGACGAAGCCGTAGCCGATCAGCATCCAGGTGATCTGCACGCCGGTGAAGGTGAAAGCCGGGCCCCACACCGGATCGGCGGCGACCTTGCCGCCGTACCAGATCGCGGCCAGCAGCAGGAACAGGCCCACCACCGAGATCTCGCCGATCTTGCCCGGGCGGATGTAGCGCATGTACACGCCCATCAGGATCGCGATGGGCATCGTGGCGATTACCGTGAACATGCCCCACGGACTCTCGGCCAGCGCCTTGACCACCACCATCGCCAGCACCGCCAGGATGATGATCATGATCAGGAAGGCACCGAACAGCGCGATGGTGCCGGGCACCTGGCCCATTTCCTCGCGTACCAGGTCACCCAGCGAGCGCCCGTTGCGGCGGCTGGAGATGAACAGGACCATGAAGTCCTGCACCGCACCGGCCAGCACCACGCCGACCACCAGCCACAACAGGCCGGGCAGGTAGCCCATCTGCGCGGCGAGCACCGGGCCCACCAGGGGTCCGGCACCGGCGATCGCGGCGAAGTGGTGGCCGAACAGCACGTGCTTGTTGGTCGGCACGTAGTCCAGGCCATCGTTGTTGAGCACTGCCGGGGTGGCCCGGGTCGGATCCAGCTGCATCACCTTGTCGGCGATGAACAGGCTGTAGAAGCGGTAGGCGATCAGGTAGATCGAGACCGCCGCGACGACGATCCACAACGCGTTGATGTGTTCGCCGCGGCGCAGGGCGACTACGCCCAGACAGAACGCACCGAGCAGCGCGAGCACCGCCCAGCCGAGCTTGGAAAAACCTTTCATGAGATTGCGTCTCCCTGGAGATCGTCGTAAGAGTCTGCCCTGGCACCGATCGGGTCAATGCAAACGCAGGTGCTTGCCGCTAGTACTTTGGTCGTAGGTCGCAACGCGGCCGGCGTGGCGCTGCGGCCACGCCACCGCCTGCACGGCGCGCGAACGCCACCGCTGGAACAATCGGTTGCGGGCGTGGCGATTGGTCGCCGGCCGCTGCGCGCCCATCTTGTTGGCTGGTTTCCTTTTGCTGGAGTCGCGATGAGCAGCCCAACCCCGGTGCGCGTGCAGCGCACCATCCGTGGCATGGCCACCTCCGATGGCGCCGGCGTGCGCCTGACCCGGGTCATCGGCGGCCCGTCGCTGCCGGACCTGGATCCGTTCCTGTTGCTGGATGAATTCGGCACCGACCGGGCCGAGGACTACATCGCCGGCTTCCCCAGCCATCCCCATCGCGGCTTTGAAACCGTCACCTACATGCTCGACGGGCGCATGCGGCACAAGGACAACCACGGCAACGAGGGCCTGCTGACGCCGGGCAGCGTGCAGTGGATGACCGCCGGGCGCGGGCTGGTGCATTCGGAGATGCCCGAACAGGAATCGGGGCAGATGCGCGGCTTCCAGCTGTGGGTGAACCTGCCTGCGCGCGAAAAGATGACCGATCCGAAGTACCAGGAGTTCGCTCCCGAGCGCATCCCGGTCGCCTCCCCGGCAGACGGCGTGCAGGTGAAGGTGATCGCCGGCCAGGTCGGTGACGTTGCCGGGCCGATCGTGCAGCCGGCCACCGACCCGGTCTATCTGGACATCAGCCTGGAAGCGGACGCGCGCTGGGAACACCGCCTGCCCGAGGGCCACAACGCGTTCGCCTACGTGTTCGAAGGCAGCCTGGTGATCGGGCAGGGCGAGGATGCGCGCCCCGTGGACCGGCAGGAACTGGCGGTGCTGGGCGGCGGTGAGCTGCTGCAGCTGCAGGCCGGACCCGGTGGTGCGCGTGCGATCCTGGTGGCGGGCCGCCCGCTGCGTGAGCCGGTGATGCGGCATGGTCCGTTCGTGATGAACACCCGGCAGGAGCTGATGCAGGCCTTCGTCGATTTCCAGGAAGGCCGCTTCTGAGCCGTGCCGGCCGTCGGCCGGCACCTGCTTGAGGCGGTTGCCACGGGGCTGTCCGGGAAGCGTGCGTGGCACCTTCCCGGCCATCCTCAGCGGCCTGCGGCAACCGCGGTGGGCGTGAGGTTCATTCCCTGGGTGAGCGACTGCAGCGAACCCAGTTCCTGCGCATCGCCGGCATACAGGGCGATCTGCGCGTAGCGGTTCTTGTCGAACTTGACCACGGTGATGCGGCGGTTTTCATAGCCCGGCGGCTGCTGGCCGCCCAGGTCGGGCTGGTACCAGTACAGCGATTCGCCGGCGAACAGGCCCTTTTCCTGGCGCAGCGGGCGGGTCAGCGGCACGTCCGGGTTGCGCGTGCTGAGCATCAGGCTGAGCACTTCGCGACCATCGCTGGTGCTGGCCTTGCAGAGCAGGAATTCGGCTTGCGCCTGCTGCTGCCATTGCAGGCCGCTGCTGGCGGGAAGGGACGGGCATTCGGTCGGTGACTGGGCCGAGGCGGTCGCAGCGGACAACGACAGGCTCAGGCACAGGGCAGTGCGCAGGATGTTCATTGATTCCCCCAAGGTCGGAATGACCGCGCGGTCGCCTGGCAGGTGGTTCCGGTGGCCCCTGCAGCACTGGGCCGACTATGCGCCATCCCCGTGCGCGTCCCGGAATCCCCCGCCCGTCAGGTGACGGCGTGGTGATTCGGACCTTAACGGAATGTGACTTGATCTACAAATAACCGTTTCAAATGATTCCAATCGGCACCGGGAGCCGCTAGGGCTCCCGGCCCGCGGGCGTCAGCGCGGCTCCGCGCCGATCCACTTGTAGACGATGCCGCCGATCATCCCGCCCAGCAGCGGTGCCAGCCAGAACAGCCACAGCTGCCCCAGCGCGCCGCTGCCGGCAAACACCGCCACGGCGGTGGAGCGGGCCGGGTTCACCGAGGTGTTGGTGACCGGAATGCTGATCAGGTGGATCAGGGTCAGCGCCAGGCCGATGGCGATCGGCGCAAAACCGGCCGGCGCCTTGCCGTGGGTGGCGCCCATGATGACCACCAGGAACACCGCGGTAAGCACCACTTCGCACAGGAACGCGGCGGCCACGCTGTAGCCGCCCGGCGACAGCGCGCCGTACCCGTTGCTGGCGAACGCGCCCGCCTGGCTGCCGTCGATGGCAAAGCCGGGCGCGCCGGAGGCGATCTGCAGCAGGATGAAACCGGCCAGCAGGCCGCCCACCACCTGGGCCAGGATGTAGGGCAGCAGGTCGCGGCCGGGAAAACGGCCACCGGCCCACAGGCCGACACTGACGGCCGGGTTGAAATGCGCGCCGGAGACATGCCCGAAGGCGTAGGCGCCGGTCAGCACGGTCAGGCCGAAGGCCAGGGCCACGCCGAGGAAACCGATACCCAGCGGATTGCCATCACCGCCGAACTTGGCGGCCAGGACGGCGCTGCCGCAGCCCCCCAGGACCAGCCAGAACGTGCCGAGGAACTCCGCGGCCAGACGTTTGCCCATGCTCATCGATCGTTCTCCACCAGAGGCCCGGGATGGGCAGGCAGAACGTAGCTGAATCGCGATTCATCGGGGTGAACGTGGCGTCAAGGTGCCGACGAGCGGCACCGGCTCAATAGGCGGGCAGCGGGATGAATTCCTTGTCGTCGCCGGGAATGCTGCCAAAACGCCCGGCGTCCCAGTCCTGCTTGGCCTGCTCGATGCGTTCGGTGGAGCTGGAGACGAAGTTCCACCACAGGTGGCGCGGCCCATCCAGCGGTTCGCCGCCGAGCAGCATGGCCTTGACGGGGGTCTTGGCCCGCAGGCGGCCGCGCGCGTTGTGTTCGGGAATTACCAGGTGCTGGGCCGGCAGATCCACGCCGTCCAGTTGCGCATCGCCTTCCAGGATGTACAGGGCGCGCTCGACGTGGCCGGTATCCAGGTCGATTTCGGCACCCGGGTCAAGATCGATCGCCACGTTCAACGTGTCGGCGAACACCTTCACCGGCGATTCTTCGCCATACGCACGCCCGGCGATCACGCGCAGCCAGGCACCGTCGCGGCGCTGCTGGGGCAGGGTGGCCGCAGCGTGGTGGAAGAAGCCGGGATCGGTTTCCTCGAAACTTTTCGGCAGCGCCACCCAGGTCTGCATGCCGTGGATGGGGTGATCGTGTTCGCGCTCGGGCGGCGGGGTGCGTTCGGAGTGGGCGATGCCGCGCCCGGCGGTCATCCAGTTGACGTCGCCGGGGCGGATGACCTGGTCCGAGCCGAGCGTATCGCGGTGGCCGATCGCGCCGGACCACAGGAAGGTCACGGTGGCCAGGCCGATGTGCGGATGCGGGCGCACGTCGATGCCGGTGCCGGGGGCAAGCACGGCCGGGCCCATCTGGTCGACGAACACGAACGGACCGACGCTGCGCGCCTGCAGGGTGGGCACGGCACGGCGCACCTGCAGGCCGCCGATGTCGTGAACGCGGGGGGCGATGATGGTCGTCATGCGGGCTTTCTCGCTGGCGTGGGCAGGCGTGCAGGATGGCATGCAGGCCGGGCCGGTGCATGTCCCGTGGCGGCAACAGGGTGTTGCGTTGAGACGCCGAAAGCGCAAAGGCCGCGCTGCCCCACCAACAACAACGCCACCTTTCGGTGGCGTCGTCGTGACACGTTCGTGGTCGGCAGACTCAGATCACCGGCGCGCGCAACACCGCATCGTCCCAGCCCGGGCGCGGGGCGAAGCGCTCGCCATGGCGCTGCTGCAGCACCTTCAGCCGTTCGACCAGGACATCGGCGCCGGTGGCGCGGATGTACTGGATCGGACCGCCGCGGAACGGGGCAAAGCCGGTGCCGAAGATCACCCCGGCATCGAGCAGGTCGGCGTCGGCGACCACGCCTTCATGCAGGCACGCCACCGCTTCATTGAGCAGCGGCAGGATCAGGCGATCTTCCAGGTCGGCCGGGGCGTCGTAGTTGGCCGGCACGTCCGGCTTCTGCGCACGCCCGTTCTCCCATTTGTAGATGCCCTGGCCATCCTTCTTGCCGCGCTTGCCCGCGTCCACGGTCTGCAGCGCGGCCGGAATCTGCAGGCCCAGGAACGGCGCCAGCTCCTTGCCGACGCCCGCGGCCACGTCCAGGCCGACCGTATCGAGCAGCTCGATCGGGCCCATTGGCATGCCGAACTTCACGGCGGCCTTGTCGATCACCGGGCCCGGAATGCCCTCGGCATAGGCGGTTGCCGCTTCGAGCATGTACGGGAACAGCACGCGGTTGACCAGGAAACCGGGCGTGCCGGCCACCGGCACCGGGAACTTGCCCAGTGCCTTGCAGAACGCGGCCAGGCGGCGCTCGGTCTCCGGGGCCATGCCGTCGTGGTGGATGATCTCCACCAGTGGCATCTGCGCGACCGGGTTGAAGTAGTGCAGCCCGGCGAACTGTGCCGGGCGTTCGATGTGGTCGCGCAGTTCCACCAGCGGGATCGAGGAGGTGTTGGTGGTCAGCAGCGCGTCGGCCTTCATCTTCGGCTCCAGCGTCTGGTACAGCGACCGCTTCGCCTCCGGGTTCTCGATGATCGCTTCGATCACCAGGTCGGCCAGGGCCACGCCTTCGCCGGCCAGGTCGGCCTTCAGTCGCGCGGCCACGGCCGGGCGCTTGCTCTCGTCCCGGACCTTCTTGGCGAACAGCGCCTGGGCGCGCTCCATGGCCGGGTCGATGAAGCGCTGCTCACGGTCCTGCAGGGTTACGTTGAAGCCCTTGTAGGCCGACCATGCCGCGATGTCCCCGCCCATGACCCCGGCACCGACCACGTGCACGTGGCTGATGCCGTGGTCCTTGCCCCCCAGTGCCTTGAGGCGCTCGGTGAGGAAGAAGATGCGGATCAGGTTGCGCGCGGTGGGCGTGCTGGCCAGCTTGACCACGGCGCGGCGCTCGGCGTCCAGGCGGGCCTGGATCGGGCTGCCGCCGGTACGCGCCCAGGTGCTGATCAGCGCGTACGGAGCCGGGTAGTGCTCCTTCCGGGCCTTGCGCGCCACCTGCTTGGCCATCTGCGGGGCCAGCAGCTTGCGCGCCAGCCAGGTGTTGGTGGCCCATGCGGTGGCGCGCTGCCTGAACGGCCGGGTGGTGCCCGACAGCCCCAGCGCGACGGCGGTATCGAGCAGGACCGCCGGGGCCACGACCTTGTCGACCAGGCCGATGCCGCGCGCGGCCGATGCCGACAGGGTGCGCCCGGTCAGCATCATGTCCATCGCCGCTGGTGCGCCCACCAGTTGCGGCAGGCGGGCACTGCCGCCCCAGCCCGGGAAGATGCCCAGCTGGGTCTCCGGCAGGCCGATGCGGGTGGAGGCATCGTTGGACGCCACCCGGTAGCGGCAGGCCAGGGCCAGCTCGGTGCCGCCACCCAGGCAATGGCCGTGGATGGCCGCCACGGTCGGGCAGGGCAGCTCGGCCAGCTTCTGGTACGTGCTCTGCCCGCGGCGGATGGCATCGTTGACGGTGCCGCGGCGGTCGAACTCCTGGAACTCCTTCAGGTCGGCACCGGCGATGAAGCCGGCCGGCTTGATCGACTGGATCACCACCGCCTTGGGCGGGTCCATCGCGATGCGTTCGATCAGGTCGCCCAGTTCCAGCAACACATCCTGGGACATGGCGTTGACGCTGCTGTCCTGGCGGTCGAGGCTGAGCACCACGACACCATCATCACGGATCTGCGGGTGCCAATGTGCGAAGCGGAGCCCATCGAAGCCTGAAAGCATGGGGACGTTCCATCCGGTTGTGTATGGAGAAGGGGGCTATGATCCAGAGGTTGTTTCCTCCCCGTCAAATCCCTATAGCTGGGGAAAGGCAGGCCCGGATCATTGCCGTGGACGGGAACCTTAACGGAACGGTGGTTAAAAGCTGGTGCGGCGTCGTGTGATCGGTCGCTGAACTTTTCCCGGGATTGGCAGTCTCATTGCCCGACATCGGTCGGGCTGACAGGAGTGCGGCCCCACATGGCCGAGGTTGAAACACCACAGGAGCTGGACCTTGAACTGGTCCGGCGCGTGCAGCGCGGCGAAAGTGCGGCGTTCGATGTCCTGGTGCGCAAGTACCAGCATCGGATCGTGGCGCTGATCGGGCGCTACATCGCCGACTGGAGTGAATGTCAGGATGTCGCCCAGGACACGTTCGTCCGCGCGTATCGCGCGATCGGCAGTTTCCGCGGCGATGCCCAGTTCTATACCTGGTTGCACCGGATCGCCGTGAACACTGCCAAGAACCATCTCGCCGCCCACAACCGCCGCCCGCCCACCGATGACATCGACATCGGGGACGCCGAACAGTTCGACAGCGGTACCCGCCTGCGCGACACCGACACGCCCGAGCGCGAGCTGATGCGTCAGGAGTTGGAGCAGACGGTGATGAAGGCGGTCTCGGCGCTGCCGGAGGAACTGCGATCGGCCATCACCCTGCGCGAGGTGGAAGGGCTGAGCTACGAAGAGATCGCGCAGAAGATGGGGTGCCCGATCGGCACCGTGCGGTCGCGGATCTTCCGCGCCCGCGAGGCGATCGACACTGAACTTCGGCCACTGCTGGACATCGGCAGTGCCACCCGCGAGAAGAGCCGCGTATGAGCCCACACATGCCTACCCCCCGTTCCACCGGCACCGCGCCGGACAAACTCGATACCCACAACCTGCAGCAGCTGTCGGCGCTGGTCGATGGCGAGCTGTCTGCCGACGAGGCGCGCTTCATGCTGCGCCGGCTTGAACACGACGAGGCCCTAGCCGGCTGCCACGAGCGCTGGCAGCTGCTGGGCGACGTGCTGCGCGGGCAGGCCTGTGCGCCGGCGCCGCTGGATTTCGCCGCGCGCGTCAGCCAGGCCGTGGCCGCCGAGCCGAGATCGGAAGAGCGGT